>CALDVW010000040.1 GCA_937924405.1 uncultured Lysobacterales bacterium | reverse complement strand
AAATGAATTCCCAGTGGCTGCTGCTGAGCGCTGTCGCTGTGGGTTTTCTTCCCGGCATCAAAAGCACGGGTATAGCTCTGGCATTTTTTTTGACCGTTGGAACTATCTGGGTGTTGCGGCGAAACATTAGGACGCTGGCTTCTTGGTTTGCCGCTGCCGCATTGAGTTTCTGCTTGCTGGGATCTCTGGAGATCTACATCAACAATGTACTCCTCTATGCCAATCCGCTCGGAAATACAGGCCTGGTCCGTCATCTGTCAAACCAGGACGGGCCGGCTGGCGCACTGGCCAATCTGATTCGATATGTCTTTGGTTTCATTAATCCGGGGTGGCCTGTGGATCCGATTTGGAGTCGAAATCTTGAAGCAGCGAGCCGGGCCGTACTCGAAGTGTTGGGGCTGACAGGGCAGGGCCTTCACTCGAATTATTCCGAAGCTACGGTAATATTTCTTCGGAATGGCGGGGAGACAGGATCCAATTTTGGCCCTTTAGGCGCTGCTACCATGGCCATTTCAGCGTGGCTTGTAATCAGGTTTCGCAGGAATCAGCACGCTTGTTGGATAGCGCTTGCGGGATGGGTGTTGCTGGGGGCTACAGCTTTTACAGTGCCATGGATGGAGTGGAACATGCGTTTTCTCATGTTGCCTGCGATTCTTTTCGTCGCAGCCGCCCTAATGGCCTTGGCGCCATATATTGAGCAGAAATGGTGGGTGTTCACCGGCGTTTTTCTGGTGCTTCTCTACAGCGCGATCGTTTTCCCACTGTCTTCATTCAATAAGCATCCCGTGGATTTGGTTAATGCGGTACAGAACAGGGAAAGGCAAACACTACGGGAACGACCGACTATGCAGGAAGTATTTGATGCGGTGCGAGAGATGAACTCCGTTTATCCTGACAGGCCCTGGTTGCTACATGTTGGGTTGGATTCCTGGGTTCTGGGACTGCTGGAAATGTCTGAAGTGAATTTCAGGCCCGAGCCAGTGCTGGATACACAGGATTTGAATACTGCCTCTGCCGGATCGGAATCTGGCTCCGTAATGATTCTCGTCCTGAATCGCGATATTTCACCTGAAATGGCTTCCTCAATGGTTCGGATTGCCCGACTGAAGAGGGAAAAGAAGACTGCCATTTACACCTGGTTGCCTGAAACCAGCATTCAATCCGCCAAAGCCGCAGGTTTTAGCATAGCCCACGAAGACCTGATGATTTCTGTTGGTGATCTCAAGGTTAAAGCAACTCAAAATGGCAGAAAATTCAAATCAGGATTGTTTCTGCTGGTACTGGATGAAGAGGGCAATGTGGTGGACACCATTTTCTCGGTTGATTTCGACGAGTTGCTGACAACACTCGAGGGGCGAATGGTGATTGGCGTCTCTATTCACGCAGAGGGTAGTGAATACGATAATCAGTTTTTCTTCGGTAGAATGTCCAGTGATCTTGCCCGCTTGAGGGTTCAGCCACTGAAATCGGATGTATATATTTCTGCGGCGGAGCTGAATTTTTAGAGCATCGTCAACCATGAGAATTTCGCTATGAAGCTTTCCATCGTCATTCCCTGTTTTAACGAACTCGATTCCATCGAAAAAGTGGTGCAGGCCGTGACAGAAGCGCCCGGCCCGGATCGCGAAATCATCATCGTCGACGATTTCTCGACCGACGGCACCCGCGAAATCCTGCAGCAAAAAATCGATGGCAAGTTGGCCCGGGTGATTTACCTGGACGTAAACCAGGGCAAGGGTGCGGCGTTGCGGGCGGGTTTTACCGAAGCCCAAAATGAGATCGTAATCGTGCAGGATGCTGACCTGGAGTACGACCCGTCAGAATACCCGGTCCTGATCGAGCCCATCATTAGTGAAAAGGCGGACGTGGTGTACGGTTCGCGCTTCATGGGCCACCGCCCGCACCGTGTGCTGTATTTCTGGCACCGGGTCGGCAATGGCGTACTCACACTGCTGTCCAATATGTTCACCAACCTCAATCTCACGGATATGGAAACCGGCTACAAGGCGTTTCGCCGGGAGATCATTCAGGCGATCGATATCGAGGAGAACCGGTTTGGATTCGAACCCGAAATCACGGCCAAAATCGCAAAAGGTAATTACCGGATTTACGAAGTGGGCATTTCCTACTTCGGAAGGACTTACATGGAAGGCAAGAAAATTGGCTGGAAGGATGGAATCTGGGCCATCTGGTGTATTGTGAAATACAACCTTTTTCGCTAAAAGCTGTCCACTGCGTGCGGTTTGTTGACTACCGGCTAATGTGTTGCAACATCCCACAAGACCAGTGACAGCAAGACGGGCGCCACAAAGCGAACGATGAACAGCCAGATCTTGTAGGTCGCCGGTTCGGCCCCGCCAAACAGTTCGTCAGAGCTGAACTGCTTCTTGACGATCCAACCCGCGAAAATCGCGACGAGTATGCCGCCGGCCGGCATGAGAACTTGCGTTACGCTGTAAACGAACAGCTCGAAAATCGTCTTGCCTTCAAACAGTGCAATGTTACCGAGTGGATGGAATTCGGATAGCACGCTGAACGACAGCACGCCCATAAGGCTAAGCACAAAGGCGATTGAGCCGGCGGTCAATGCGGCGTTTCGGCGAGACAGTCCCAGTCCGTCCCGGAGCCAGGAAACGGGCGGTTCGAGCATGCTGATCGACGACGTCAGGGCGGCGAAAAACAGCAGGACAAAAAACATCGTGCCGAAAATCAATCCGCCCGGGATCTGGCCGAAGGCGATGGGCAGGCTGATGAAGGCGAGCCCACCCTCACCCGCGGGTTCGATACCGGCCATGAAAACGATCGGGAAAATGGCCAATCCCGCGAGCACGGCCACGGACGTATCTGCCACGGCTACGATAGTTGCAGATCGCGGCAAGTTCGCACCTTTATCCAGGTATGAACCATAGGCCATCATGTTCGTGATACCGACGCTGACCGAAAAAAACGCCGTGCCTAATGCAGCGAGCACGATTTTGCTGTCGATCATGCTGAAATCGGGTTCGAACAGGAAACGAAGCGCCCCGGCGAAGTCGCCAATGACCGCTGAATAAAGCACCATTGCCACGAGCATGACAAACAATGCCGGCATCAAGAGCTTGACGGCTTTCTCGATGCCGCCATGCAATCCCCTCGCAGAAATGAAGACCGTCAACACCGTGAAGACGACAAAATACGGCAGGACTGCGCCTGGAGTCGTGATCAGGTCGATATAAGCCTGTTCGGATGCGGCGCCGTCGAGCGCCATCAATTGGCCGGTGGCCGCCTTGACCGAATAGGCAAGCGTCCAGCCGCCAACCACGCAATAGAAACCGAGCGCCAGCAACGCGCCGATGCTGCCGAGCAGAATGCCCATCCAGCGCCAGTTCTGCGAATGCCCGGACTCCCGGGCCACCTTGGCGAGCCCCTCGGGGGGCGCACTGGCGCCACGTCGCCCAACCATGAGTTCGGCCAGCAGTACGGGCAGAGCCAGCCCGAACAGCGCGGCCAGATAAATCAGCACGAACGCGCCACCCCCATTGGCGCCGGCCTGGTAGGGAAACAGCCAGATATTGCCGAGGCCGACTGCGGAGCCTACGGCTGCCAACAGGAATGCCATGCGCGAAGACCACTGTACGCGATCGGATCTTGCCATTGTTATTCTCCCTAAGCGGTCACCCTGATTTACAGGAATTTCGCCGGGAAAGAGCTCTTCTTGTGCCCCGGTGAGCACCTGTACATACGGCTCTGTTTTCCGCTGACATGGAGCCGTCAATTGATTCAGGATATCAATTGCTTACGTGGTCGGGGTGAGAGGATTCGAACCTCCGGCCCCTGCCTCCCGAAGGCAGTGCTCTACCAGGCTGAGCTACACCCCGAAAAAGGGTCCGACGAAGGGCGCATATTTTATAGAATGGTTGCCCGTAATGGAAGACAAAAAAAGGGCGGCCAACAGGCCGCCCTTTTGTACTCATGGTCTTTCTAGAAGGAGTACATCACGCCTACCCGAATCTCGTAGCGTGAGGCATCGCCAATTCTTGGCGCTATCGTGCCCCTGGGCACGGTGGCCGGGAAGTTGTGCTGTGTGAGAACACCCCAATCATCGTTCAGCAGATTGGTCAGGTTGTCGACAATCAGGAACACTTCGCCTCTATCTTGGACGCGGAATCCGCGGAAGTCGAGACTCATCCTCATGTCGAGTTTACTCCACGAGGAATTGGTTTCGCTGTTTCTGGTGTCTCCTGGCTCGAGGACGATGTCAAGAAAATCCAGATACGGTGTGAAACCGTAAGGGTCGATCGTGCCGTCGAAGGCATAGCTGTAAGGCTGGCCGGATGTGGCAGTGCCGAAGAATGCCAATCTGAACGTGGACAGTCCCCAAACCTGCTTGGCCCAGCGGAAGGTGCCGGTCAGGCGGTGCTCGATGTTGTAGTTCGACGGCGAGCGGACGTCTTCCTGCGGGTCGAAGAAAGCGCGATTGGTGTAGTTCGAAAATGCCACTGAACTGGTCATTGGCTGGATGTCTTCGGCATCGTTCCAGGCGTAACCGACATTCCAGTCAATACCGTTGTCATGGCTCTGAGCGAGTATGAACGACAGGGTCTTGGACCGGTTGCCCTTGTCGCTGTTAGTCAGCACGAAGGACGGCTCGCGAACGCTGTCGTAAATCGGATAACCGTCTTCGTTTGTGCCGACCTGATCGATGTCTCCATGCAATACCATTGCGGAATTCTTGCCTTCCGTAATGAGCAGGTCTGCGCTGAACCGCATGCCACTGTCAAAAAAGTGATCGTAGCCGATAGCGAACTTCCACTCGGACGGGATCTTGAAGTTCGGGTCCAGGTAGTTGATTTCGAAATTGTCGCCTACCCCTGCCGCCACCGCATCATAAAGCTCCTGCGGAACGCCCCAACCGGGCCCGGCGCCGTCAGGTGCATTTGCTTCTATGGCTTCGTAAATTACATCTTCATCAAACAGCGAACGCGAGCCGTCGGTATAGCCGAAGGAGCGGCCACGTTGGCCGAACTGCAGTACGTTATTGGCCGAATAGTTGTTCGACAGCCAGACATTCGGGTTGCCGCCTGAATACAGTCCTATGCCGCCTCGCAGCACATCCTGGCTCGTGATATCGAACACGAAACCAACCCGGGGCTGGAACAGGCCTTCGCCATCGAGCGTCTGGGAATTCGAGAATCCATAGTCGGCCACGAAATCCGCGTTTTCCGCCGGTTTGTCGCTGGTTGTATACCAGTCGTAACGCGCGCCGATAACGAGTTGCAGCCGGCTCACGGGGAAGAACTCGTCCTGCAGGTAGACCGTGTTGGTTTCGTAACCCCAAAGGGCGGCGGCGTCTTCCGGATTCTGCGAAGGCGCGTTATTGTAGTACATGGCGTCTGCAAAACCGTTGCGGAAGTTTTCCATGCCGTCAAACCGGATTTCGGTCTCCACGTGCTGGACGAACATGTTGAAGACCTCCAGCTCTTCGCGCTCTACCCCGAATGTCAGGAAATGGCCGTTCAGGTCGTATCTGCCCTTAAACACGAGCGTCGTGACATCGTAATCCAGCTTGTTGGCGTGGCGGCTGTCGTCGGCGCCGATATAGACATCGACATCGTCCAGCTCGATGCGCATCTCGCCAAAGTCAGTCCCGCCCACCGAAATCTGGCGGTTGTCGATTTCGAGATAGGAAGCCCGGATTTCAGTTGAGAAATTCGTATTCCAGTCGGAATAAAGCGTCGCGACATAAGACTTGAGTTCCGCCCCACGCTCGTACAGGTGATTGGAGAACTCGAATTCGTTTTGAGCGTCGTCGGACTCGCTGAAGTTTTCACCGTCATTCCAGTTGTAGGTGAAGGAAAGGCGCTGGCGGTCACTGATATTCCAGTCGAGTTTGATCAGAAGCTTTTCGTCTTCATGGTCCTTGCTCAGAGGTATAAAACCCGGGTCATACAGGTAGTTGGTGCGCGCAATATTGAGAATCTCGTCCAGTTCAGCCTGGGTGACATTAATCTCGTTGACCGCCCCGGATCCGATGGGTCCGCGATCGAACAGGTTTGCGCCTTCGAGCTTTTCATAGGCCGCGAAGAAGAAAAGTTTGTCCTTGATGATCGGGCCGCCGATGTTGATGCCATAACGCTTTTCGCTATAGTCTCCTGTAACAATGGGGTCACCCTCGAGGCTGTCGCCACGCATGCTGTCGTTGGTGTAGTCATAGAAGCCTGAGCCGTAGAACTCGTTTGTACCGGATTTCGTTACGGCGTTGATGTTGCAGGCTTCGAACTGACCATACTCCACGTCAAACGGTGCCATCTCGGCTGAGATTTGCTGTATCGCATCGTACGAGAACGGCATACGTTCGGTTGGGTAGCCATTCCTGTTCAGCCCGAAAGAGTCATTCATGCGCACACCGTCGACAGTCAGGCTGTTGAAGCGGGAGTTTTTACCACCGCACTGAATCCCGTTTTCGCCACCTTGCGACTCATTGATATAGATTCGCGGGTCTGCGCGCAACACATCTGTGATGTTGCGGTTGATCGCGGGGAGTTGCTCGAGTTCTTCAATTCCAAATACGGCGCTGGGCCCCACCGCAACCTGGACGGCGACCAGGCGCGAACCCGTGATAACGACTTCCTCCATCGCGCCGGGCGCCTGCAGAACGAAGTCGACGTTGGCCGTCTGGCCAAGCTGCACGCTGATGGCCTCAGACGTTCTGCTTTCGAAATTGTCGCTGGAGACAGTCACCCTGTAGTTATCACCGATCGGCAAGTTACTCACCCGAAATATACCCGACGAATCCGTCAGAACGTTTCGCTGCAGGCCGGTTAGCTCGTTGCGGACGTTGACGCTGGCGTTAGGAATCGCGCTTCCGGCAGTGTCGGTTACCACACCTCGAACTTCAGAACTCGTTGCCTGTGCAAACAACGTGATCGGCAGCACAAGAAAGGCAATAGCCAGCGCGTAAATTAATTTTGTATAAAGTTGTGTGATTGGTGTTCTTTGCGGAAAAGCGTGTTCAAATCTACTCTTCATTCGTTTGTCCCCGAGGTTAAGGTATTAGCTGAGTTATGAACAGGTGTCGCGATGGTTAAATTCAGTGACCAATATGTTGATCTCAAGATACTGTTTTTGGCTCTGAGTTGAACGCCGGACTGTTAAACTCCCGTTAAACTCCGGTTCAGTCTACTCTCAGGAAAATGTGCTTGCAATAATGGCCTCGAAAGATCGCTCGTATTTAGCTGTTTCCCACCGGAATGAGCTTCCATTGGCAGCTATTGCCAGGGGAAAAAATATTTTTTTGCGCTTCGGTGACTGCCCGGTTTTTATATGGATTGACAAGATGCGTTAAGCTATCCGGCCAGCTGATAAAGGAGAAAATAATTGCCTGCTGATTCTGTTTCGACCCGGTTGTATCCGGCCGGTATGCTCAATACGCTTAGCCGTAACGAGGTGGAGCGTCTGCATGATGCCAGTCGCGGGGACCTGGCGGAACTGGTGCGGCGTTGTTCGCTGGCGGTGCTGAACAGTGGTATTGAGACGGATGACGCCGAAGCGCTGATCAGGGAATACAGTGACTTTCAGATCGAAGTACAGCAGGTCAACCGGGGCCTGCGGCTGGAATTGATCAATGCGCCAGGCTCGGCGTTCGTCGATGGCCGGATTATCGAGGGAATTCGCGAGTTGATTTCTGCCGTGATCAGGGACCTGGTTTATTTCGACAGCGAAATCAAGGGCAATTTGCACCATGACCTGAACAGCAGTTCGGGTATCACCAACGCGGTTTTCGAGATGCT
Source organism: uncultured Lysobacterales bacterium (assembly GCA_937924405.1). Lineage (GTDB taxonomy): Bacteria > Pseudomonadota > Gammaproteobacteria > Xanthomonadales > SZUA-36 > JAHEFT01. The sequence goes on along the minus strand of CALDVW010000040.1, from coordinate 46,601 downwards.
GCGCAATGCGCGAGCGCTGATTCCCCAGATCGAGCCCGACCTGGTGGTTTGCTGGGGGGGGCACTCCATTGGCCGGCACGAGTACGAATACACCAAGGATTGCGGTTATGAGATGGGCCTGCGCAACCTGAACATTATCACTGGCTGCGGTCCGGGTGCGATGAAAGGACCGATGAAAGGCGCGACCATTGCGCACTCCAAGCAACGGGTCAAGTTGCGCCGCTACATAGGAGTATCCGAGCCCGGTATCATCGCCGCCGAGTCACCAAATCCCATCGTCAGCAACCTGATCATCCTGCCGGATATCGAGAAGCGGCTCGAAGCCTTTGTCCGGCTGGGGCACGGCATTGTCGTTTTTCCCGGCGGCGCCGGAACCGCTGAGGAAATTCTCTACCTGCTGGGTATTCTACTGAATCCGAAAAATGAGAACATGCCGTTCCCGGTGGTGCTGACCGGCCCCAGGGGCGCGGCTACCTATTTTGAACAGATCGACCAGTTCATTCGCCTGACGCTGGGCGATGAAGCCCGCTCCCGCTACCAGGTCATCGTGGACGATGCTTCAAGAGTGGCTCAGATCATGGCGCAGGGCATGAGCGATGTGCGCAAATTCCGCATTGAGAACAACGATGCGTTTTACTACAACTGGATGCTGAACATCGAGGAAGAGTTCCAGATACCTTTTCAGCCCACTCACGAAAACATGCTCGCCCTGCAATTGCGGCGTGATTTACCGATTCACACCCTGGCATCGAACCTCAGAAAAATGTTCTCCGGTATTGTCGCCGGTAATGTGAAACCGGAAGGGGTACAGGCCATTCGTGAGCACGGCCCCTTCGAGATTCGCTGTGAGCCCGAAATCATGAATTCTCTGGATGCATTGCTCACCGGTTTCGTGGCCAACAATCGCATGAAGCTGCCTGGCGGAGCAGCGTACGAGCCCTGTTACCGCCTAGTGAGCTAGGTTTTCAGCACCCATCAGTTCACGAATTGTGGTCAGTCTGATACCCGTGGTGTAAATCCACCGGCGATCGTCAGGCCCGTTCGCGGGGCTCAATGAGTCTTTCTGAACACTGTCGCTTTGGGCCCTGGGATAAGGCTCAATCTGACCGGTAGCCAGCATGGCATTGCGCAGGGCGGGGGGCAGGGCATCGTCGCTTACTATTGCGTAGTTGTCCCTGAACGTCATTTTTCGTGCGTGAGGCTCCAGCGAGTCTGACAAATTGATCCCGCTTGCGGGAAATTGCACAGCGTAGCGGTTGTCGTCGTCGACCAGAACATCCAGTGCGCAGCCTTCGGCCAGACCCCGGTAACGCTTTTCATCTTCAGGATCACGCCTCAGGAATAACAGGTAGCGCCTGCCTTCCTCGCTGATACCCGGATTCGGGAAATAGCATTCATTGTCGTGCAATCCCTTTTCATACACCTCGACGATGTCGACGGCCTGGTCGGTTTTATAGGGAATCAATACCTGCAGATAAGCGCTGCCGCTGACCGGAATGCCCCGGCGCCTTAGGTAATCTGTGTCGCGGGCCTGCGCCAGCACCACGAGATCTGACCTGGAAGCGAGTTCGGCCAGACTGATTGCGGGCATTTGCCCCCCCACTTCGGCAGCGAGGGCGGGCAAGTGCAGACTCAGCAACAGGGCAAGTGTTATAGAATGCATGGCTTGATTATATCGCCCACCATCCATTAAATACCCGGGAAGCATTATGACCAGATTGACGAAGGAGCCGAAGGCGACCCGCCGACACCGGTTGGGTAAGTCGAGCAACGCGAGCGGTACCAGAGGGGTCGTGCGCCTATGGGATGCCGTCGAGCGCAGCCGCCTTCCGCCGCAGGCGGGAGCAGGGAAGCGAGACTCCTTAATCATTCTGACGGCTTGCTGCGTGGCGTTGCTTGCGGCTTGCGAACCCTCTGCACAATCGGCGGCCCCCGAAGTTGCTGCAAAGACAGGTGGACCAACAGCCTCCGAAGCTGTCGCTTTTGTGGCCGAGTCAGAACAATCCCTGGAGGAGCTTGCCCAGCACAATGAGCGGATGAGCTGGGTGCTCAGGAACTTCATTACCGAAGACACGGAGATATTGTCTGCCAGGGCAACCGAGCAGTTGACCGCGGCCCAGGTCAAAGCCGCCAGTGACGCGGTTCGCTACAACGCTGTCACCGGCCTGGATTACGACACCAGCCGAAAGCTGAACCTGCTCAGGAGCAGTATTGATGTTCCCGCCCCCCTGGATGCGGTAAAGACAGCTGAACAGTCGGAGATCGGCGCCAGGCTGCGTGCACTATACGGCCGAGGCACCTTTTGCTACGAAGACGGTTCCTGCCTGGCGCTGGGCGAACTCGAGGATATCTTCACCAGCTCACGTGATCCGGATGAATTACTCGAAGCGTGGAACGGCTGGCGGACGGTATCCATACCGATGAAAGCGCTGTACGCGAGGCAGGTCGAACTCGCAAATGAAGGGGCGTCAGAACTGGGTTTTAACGATCTGGGAACGATGTGGCGGTCAGCTTACGACATGGACCCGGCCGAATTTCCGGGCGAACTCGACCAGCTATGGAATCAGGTAGGCCCGCTTTACCAGGCGCTCCACTGCCACGTCCGCGCCAGGCTGGGTGAAGTGTATGGCAGTGACGTTGTGCCCGCCAATGGGCCGATCCCAGCTCACCTGCTGGGTAATATGTGGGCGCAAACCTGGGAAAACGTCTTTGACATCGTGGCGCCACCTCAAACGGCAGCCGGCTATGACCTGACCACCATTCTGAAGGATGGAGGTTTCGATCCGATCCGCATGGTCAAAACGGGTGAGGCATTTTTCAGTTCGCTGGGGTTCGAGGAATTACCCGATACTTTCTGGCAGCGGTCTCTTTTTGTGAAGCCGGCTGACCGGGATGTGGTTTGCCATCCATCGGCCTGGGATATAGACGAAAAGGATGACCTGCGGATCAAGATGTGTATTGACGTTAATGAAGAAGATTTCAAGACCATTCACCACGAACTGGGCCATAACTATTACCAGAGGGCTTACAAGGGTAAAAGTTATCTCTACCGCACCAGTGCGAACGATGGCTTCCACGAGGCGGTGGGCGATACGCTCTCGTTGTCGATCACGCCGGAATATCTGGCGCAAATCGGCCTGCTGGACAATGTGCCCGACGCTTCGGGTGACCTGGGACTGCTGATGAAACAGGCGCTCGAGAAGGTGGCCTTCCTTCCATTCGGCCTGATGGTCGACCAGTGGCGCTGGCAGGTTTTTGCCGGAGAGGTCGGTCCCGACGGTTACAACGACCTGTGGTGGCAACTGCGCGAACAGTACCAGGGAGTGGCGGCACCCAACCAGCGGCCAGCGGACGCTTTCGACCCGGGCGCCAAGTACCATGTTCCCGGCAACGTACCCTACACACGATATTTCCTGGCACACATTCTGCAATTCCAGTTCCATCGTGCGTTGTGCGAAATCGCAGGCAACGAGGGCCCGGTTCACCGTTGTTCGATTTACGGAAGCAAGCAGGCCGGTTCAGCACTCAACGCCATGCTGGAAATGGGCAGAAGCAAGCCCTGGCCGGATGCCCTGGAAGCGATGACCGGTTCACCGGAAATGGACGCGACGGCGATCCTGGATTACTTTGCGCCGCTGCAGGCATGGCTGGATGAGCAAAACGCCGATCGCAAGTGCGGTTGGTAGGGATCTAAAAAGGCCGATAGGATTAGCACAGGCGGCCGAGTTTCTGCCCCATCACCACGCTGTCGCCGCTCTCGTAGTGATCGAATGTGGAAACCGCGCCGGGCGGCAGCAGCATGATGACGGTTGAGCCCATGTTGAAGCGGCCCATTTCCTCGCCCTTTTTCAGGTGAATGTTGCGGCGCGACCAGTCGCCGCGGGTGACTTTGCGCCCGCGCGGTGGCGTGACTACGCCGGACCAGACTGTTTCCATGCTGGAAACCAGCATGGCGCCCACCAGGACCACGGCCATCGGCCCGTGGCTGGTATCGAAAATACTGACGACCCGTTCATTACGGGCGAACAGGTTTGGAACCTGCCGTACCGTATAGGGTGCAACGCTGAACAGGCGGCCAGGTATGTGGATCATGCGCTGGAGCGTTCCTTCGAATGGCATGTGAACGCGGTGGTAATCGCGCGGTGAAAGGTAGATCGTGTGAAAGAAGCCGTTGATGAATTCGGCCGAAGCGGGGTCGTTCGCGAGCAGCGATCTGACCGAATAGTGACGGCCCTTGGCCTGCAGGATGCGGTCATTGGTCACCCGCCCACATTGGCTGATCCGGCCATCGCTGGGACTGACCAGCGATTGCGGGTCTGCATCGATGGGGCGTGCACCATCGACCAGTTCCCGTGTGAAAAAGTCGTTGAAGGTGACAAAATCCGAAATGTTTTCTTTCTTCGCTTCGCTCCAGTCAACACCTGCCATGCTGCCGATGAGCACAATCTGGGTATTCTTTACCGGCGCCAGCCTGATGCGCATGAACGCATACACCAGGCGGGACAGCAGGTGCTGGGGCAGCAGGTACTGGATCCCTGAAAGCAGCTTTTCGATGATTCCCATGGCTTGACGTTCCTCAATCCAGGATGCCAGCCAGGTCGGTGGCCAGCTTTTCCGCATCGTGCGGGGCGGGAAAAACACCGTACAGCAGCCCCTCGGGGTTGATGACAAGGATGCTGGCCGAATGGTCAACCCCATAATTGGGGTTGCCTTTCTCATGCGCTTCTACCCGGTAGGCGATACCCAGTTGCCGTGTCAACGGGGCCAATTGTTTATCCGGGCCTGTCACTGCAATAAAGTCGGCATGGAAATATTGCACGTACTGTTTCAGTTTCTCCGGCGTGTCCCGCTCCGGGTCTACAGAAATGAATAAGACCTGGTGGGATTCCGCGTCGCTGCCCAGGTCCTGCTCCAATCTGTTGTGGATCGTCTGCAGATCAAAAAGCGTGCTGGGGCAGATATCGGGACAGTGTGTGAAACCAAAGAATAGAAGTGACCATTTGCCGCGCAGATGTTCCAGCGAGAAGGGCTGTTCATTTTGATCAATGAGCGCAAAATCGGCGATTGCCCTGGGTTCGGGTAAAACGATCAATGCGGCGTTGGCTTGCTGTTGGCGGATTTGGGTAAGGTTCCAAAATGAAAATCCCCCAATGGCGCTGACCAATGCCACCAGCAATACCATCACGATCAGGCTGAAACTGCTATTTTTCGAATTCTTTTCAGACACGGTGCCATTATACTTCGACAGCATGAATATCGCCGAATGGATTGAACAGGTTGCCCGGCAACTGGATGACGCCTCCCTGTTTTTCGGGCACGGCACCGATAATGCCCGTGACGAGGCCGCCTGGCTTGTGCTGCATGCGGTGGGTGCGCCACTGGACGGCAGTTTCAGTAACTGGGGCAAGGAAGTGGACAGTGGCGCAGAAACGGAAATTGAGCGCCTGACCAGTGCCCGTCGTAAAAGCAGGCAACCACTGGCCTACCTGCTCGGGACCGCCTGGTTTGCCGGACTCGAATTTTCGGTGAATCCGGATGTGCTGGTGCCCCGGTCGCCGATCGCCGAGCTGATCCTTGACGGTTACCGGCCGTGGGTTAACCCTGACCGCGTAAATCGCATGCTGGATATGTGCACCGGCAGCGGCTGTATTGCCATTGCATCGGCGTTGCAGTTGCCACGCGCACACGTTGACGCAGTTGATGTCAGCGCCAAAGCCCTGGACGTCGCAGCCCAGAATGTAAAACGGCACGGCCTCGGTGAACGCGTTACGCTGCTCCAGTCTGACCTGTTTCGGTCCATTGACAGCCAAAAATACGACCTGATCGTGGCCAACCCGCCCTATGTGCCGCTTGGTTCACTCGCGGAATTACCGGCAGAATACCGCGCGGAGCCGGGACTGGGCCTGGTTTCAGGATTGGATGGCCTGGAAGCGGTATTGTCAATCCTGGTGGACGCGCCGGCCTTTCTGGGAGAGGATGGCATCCTGATCTGTGAAGTAGGTGAAAGCAACGAGGCCCTTGTTGCCGCGTTGCCCGGCGTTCCATTTCTGTGGCTGGAATTCGAACAGGGTGGATCCGGCGTGTTCGTGCTTAACAGGGAGCAATTGCAGGCTGCGGGATCGGAACTGACAGATATAGTCGGAGTAAGACGGAATGTCATATAACAGTTTTGGACATGTGCTGAGGGTTACCACCTTTGGTGAAAGCCACGGGCCGGCTATCGGTTGCGTGATCGACGGTTGTCCCCCGGGCCTTGAAATCTCTCCCGAAGAGATACGTACGGAGTTGGCAAGGCGCGCTAGCGGCAAAAGCCGACACACTTCCCAGCGCCGTGAAAAAGACGATGTGCAGATCGTTTCGGGCGTATTTGAGGGCAAGACCACCGGAACATCACTTGCCATGCTGATCGAAAATACCGACGCCAAATCGAAAGACTACGAGAACATCAAGCGACAGTTCCGACCGGGTCACGCGGACTATACCTATTGGAAGAAATACGGCTTTCGTGACTATCGCGGAGGAGGGCGCTCATCAGCCCGGGAAACCACGATGCGGGTTGCGGCGGGTGCAGTGGCGAGAAAATGGCTCAGGATCAACCACTCGGTGGAGATCCAGGGCTGGCTTGCCCAGTTGGGCCCGATCCGGACAGACGCGATGATGGACTGGGAGTCCATCGAACACAATCCGTTTTTCTGCCCCGACCCCAAATGCGTGCCTGAGCTCGAAACGTACATGGATAAATTGAGAAAATCCGGTGATTCCGTTGGCGCACGGGTCAATGTCATTGCGCGCAATGTGCCGGCCGGGTTGGGCGCTCCTGTCTACGGCAAGCTGGATGCTGATCTGGCCAGTGCCATGATGAGCATCAATGCAGCCAAGGGTGTAGAAATCGGGGCGGGATTTGAAAGCGTTTCCCAGATGGGCACAGAGCACCGGGACGAAATGACGGCGGATGGGTTCCTGGGGAACAACGCCGGGGGTATTCTTGGCGGCATTTCAAGCGGTCAGGACGTAGTGGTCAGCACCGCTTTCAAACCGACATCCAGCCTGAGAATCCCATGCCGGGGTCTCGATATGGACGGTAAAGAAGTTGAGATCGTGACCAAGGGACGCCATGATCCCTGTGTGGGCATCCGTGCAACTCCGATTGTTGAAGCCATGATGGCCCTGGTGCTGATGGATCACGCAATGTTGCATCGCGCTCAGATCGGATAATATTTACTATAACAGTAAGATATATACTATTATTTATAAAATACATTATGAATAGACCGCAGATAGCAGTTGTAGGAGCCAGTGGGGCCGTCGGTGAAGTCATGCTTTCCATTCTGGCCGAGTTGGGGCACCGGGTGGATAACGTGACCGCGGTAGCCAGCGAGCGTTCAGCCGGGCAGGACGTCGAATTCGGTAATGCCCAACTGGAAATTGAAGACCTGGCTACTTTCGATTTTTCAACCATCGATTACGCGCTGTTCTCGGCCGGTGGTTCAGTCAGCGAGGAATATGCACCCAGGGCAGCGGCAGCGGGCGCCATTGTGATTGATAATACATCTGCGTTCCGCTATGACAACGAGATTCCGCTGGTGGTGCCGGAAGTGAATTCACACGTGCTCGAGGGAATCTGTTCCGGAGCCATTATTGCCAATCCGAATTGCTCGACCATTCAGATGGTCGTGGCCCTGGCCCCGATTCACAGGGAGGCCGGAATTGCACGCATCAACGTTGCCACCTACCAGTCTGTTTCCGGAGCGGGCCGCCAGGGTCTGGAGGAACTGGCCAGGCAAACAGCGGCCCGGCTGAGTTTCAAAGAACCGGAATTGAAGAAGTTTGCCCAGCCGATTGCCTTCAATGTGCTGCCGCAAATCGATGTCATGCTGGAAAATGGTTATTCGAAGGAAGAAATGAAAATGGTCTGGGAAACCCAGAAGATTTTCAATGATCCCGATATATTGGTGAACGCCACCGCCGTGCGTGTACCCGTATTTTACGGCCATTCAGAAGCAGTTCATTTCGAAACCCGGGATGAGATCGGCATGGAGCGAGTGCGGGAATTGTTGGAAGGGGCGCCTGGTGTGGAGGTGATTGAAGGTGCTGATATGATTCACCCGACCGCGGTCACCCACGCGGCCGGGAAAGACCCGGTTTATGTTGGCCGTTTGCGCCGTGACTTGAGTCACCCGAGGGGTATCAGTATGTGGGTTGTTGCGGATAATATCCGGAAAGGCGCGGCATTGAACGCCGTTCAGATCATGAATTGGATTGAACAAAACCAAAATTCCGGTGGAAACAGCGATCAAGCAAAAGTAAACTCTGCCTAGAAGTTGGAAAATCGATCCTGTTCTTCTAAGCGTCAGGGAATGACGGAGGGACTCATGACTACCATTAATCGCATTAGCGCGGCTGCCATCCTGGTGGCTGTATCATTGACTTTTAGCCCGATTGCCTGGTCTCTTGGCCTGGGCGAAGCCACGGTCGAGTCTTATCTCAATCAGCCGTTACAGGTCAGAATCGACCTGATCAGCCGGGAATCCGACGACCTGGCCTCCGTGACCGCGAAACTGGCCTCAGCTGATGATTACGAACTGATCGGCGCCAACCGTGAAATGGTGCCGGTGCCGATTGGGTTTACCGTCGAAGACATTGAAGGCGATGCCCATATCGTCGCAAGCAGCAATTTGCCGATCGGTGATCCCGTAGTTCGCCTGATCGTGGAAGTCAACTGGTCCAGCGGCCGTTTGTTGCGCGAATACATGATATTCCTCGACCCGCCAGCCTTTTCGGAGCAGGCGCCGCCGCCGCGGATTGACGAACGCAAGGCGCCGCCAGTCGTTTCCGAGCCTGCTCGCGAGCCGTCTGAAACCCTGGCTGAGGAACCGCCTCCGGCTCCAGCCCAACCACCCAGCCCGGCCGCTTCAGGCCAAACTCCCGCCCCTGGCGAGTACGGGCCGGTGAAAAGTGGTGAGACCCTGTGGAAGATCGCCTCCAACTGGTCGCGCGGGTCGGGTATGAATATCAATAAAGTGATGATCGCGATACAGCGGGAAAACCCCAGCGCGTTCATGAACAACAACATCAACCTGCTGAAGCGCGGCGCCATTTTGCGGATGCCGGAAGCCGCAGATGTCGATACGATTTCTACGGCCGTTGCCAACACTGAAGTCACTTCACAAACCGACGAATTCGAAGGGCGCAAGTCGACGGCGGCAGCCGAAATGGCCAGTCCCTCGACGCCGTTGCTGGCCGAGGAAAGCGTGGCGTTCTCGCCTTCGGATAGTGAAACGCCCAGCATGGAAGTGGATGCCCCGGACGAAGCCCTGGAAGCAGAAACACCGGATCTTTCTTCCGCTTCCGCCGAGCAGCCGCTGGAACCCACGGATCAACTTGAATTGGTTCCGCCGTCCGCCGAAAGCGACCTTGACAGTACTTATGGCCTGGAGGAATCGGATGAAGGCACTGCGGAGATAGCGGACTCGACCTCGGCCCTGCGCGAAAACCTGGCGCGATCGGAAGAAGAACTGATTAATCAGCAACAGCAAAACGCCTACCTGGAAGAGCGGATCAAAGAGCTCGAGACCGAACTGGAGTCGGCCAAGGCAGGCCGTATCGAAGATGCTGAGTTGGCCAATATGGAAGAGCGGCTTCGTGCAGAGCGCCAGGCTCAAGCGGCAGAATCTCAACCGACTGCAGAGGCAGCGCGAAGCAGAACCGAAGGCAAGCCCTGGTATAGCCGTCTGAGTTTATGGCTTGTTGGACTGCTGGTGCTGGCGGCTGTTTTCATTGGCTGGCTGATCAGCCGCAGAGGTGGCGGAGATGAATCTGATTCGGGCATGGAAAGCGGGCAGGAGCAGCTGCGTGAGATAAAGGACGAAGCCGAGGAAGTGCTGCGCGTACTCGACGAACCGGACCCAGTGACCAAGCCGGAAGACGAGGAATCGACGGAAGAGCCAGCTGAAGTGGACGAGCCGCAGGCCAAACCCGTTGACTCGTCTGAAGACGATGCTGAACTGCTGGACGAAGAGAGCTCGGATCCGGAGATACAACTCGACCTCGCCCGCGCTTATATTTCAATGGGCGACAAGGAAGCAGCGCGCGTGATTCTCGAAGAAGTGGTCGCAAATGGCAGTGAGGAGCAGCAGGCCGAGGCAACTAAAATGCTCGAACTGCTGGCGTCCTGACAGGAAGATTCTCTCTGCGCTACGCTATCGGGCTCGAATACGACGGAAGTAAATTCCTGGGTTGGCAGATTCAGCGCCAGGATCCGACCGTGCAGGGCTGCCTCGAAAAGGCCCTGTCGCAAGTGGCTGACCACAGCGCGCGTGTTACCTGCTGCGGACGCACGGATACCGGTGTACATGCATTGTGTCAGGTGGCCCATTTCGATTCCGGCGCGAGCCGCTCGGAACGATCCTGGATTCTCGGCCTGAACAGCCATTTGCCCAGTGGAGTCACTGTTTTGTGGATTCGGAAGGTAGACGACTCCTTCCACGCGAGATTCAATGCATTTTCCCGCAGTTACCGTTACCTCATTCTGAACCGCTGGATGCGGCCTGCGCTGGAAGCGAACCGCATGAGCTGGTGTCGTGCGCCCCTCGACGCTGATAAGATGAACCAGGCGGCCCAGGCTTTGCTGGGCGAGCATGATTTTACCTCGTTTCGTGCGAAATCCTGTCAGGCCAATCACGCCATACGCGAGATTCAGAAGATCGGTGTCCGGCGCAACGGGGATGTCATCTCGGTGGATGTAACAGCGAACGGTTTTCTGTACCACATGGTCAGAAACATTGTGGGCAGCCTGCTGTGCGTGGGACGTGGAGAACAGCCGGTGGATTGGATGAAGGCAGTGCTTGAAAAAATGGACCGGTCTCAGGCAGCGCCCACGGCTTCGCCGCAGGGCCTGTATTTCGTCGCTGCGCGTTATCCGGATCATTTTGAGTTACCCGTTACGGTTGCTCCATTCCCGCGCGGCTGGAACCTGTCATGAGTACGGTCAGGGTTAAAATTTGCGGCATAACCCGCGGCGTTGATTTACAGGCTGCGGTGGCGGCCGGGGCCGACGCGCTGGGCTTTGTTTTCGCGCAGCTCAGCAAACGCGTTCTGGAGCCGCAACAGGCTACCGATCTGGTGGCAAACGCACCGGCCTTCGTTTCGCGGGTCGGTTTGTTCATGGACCAGGGTATCGACACGATTTCCAGCATACTTGACCAGGTCCCGCTCAACCTGCTCCAGTTTCACGGACAGGAAAGCGGCGGGTTTTGCCGTCGATTCGGTTTGCCCTATATCAAGGCGATAAGCATGCAGTCAGGTCTCGATGTGCAGCGGGTTGCGGATGAGTATGGTGACGCGGCGGCCCTGTTGCTCGACAGTCATCAGCCGGGAGGGGTCGGTGGAACCGGTCAGGTCTTCGACTGGTCAGCGATTCCAGAACTGCCGATTCCCGTTATCCTGGCGGGAGGCCTGACAGCTGCCAACGTCAGGCAGGCTGTTGAGCAGGTAAAACCGTGGGCGGTGGATGTTTCCAGTGGTGTCGAAGACGCCCCGGGCCGCAAGAACGCGGACCAGATGCGAGAATTTATCAGAGAGGCAAAGCGTGAGTATTGAAACTGAAAAATCAGCCCCGGTTTCATTCGAGCCGGATGAGCATGGCCATTTCGGCCCCTACGGGGGTATCTACGTATCGGAAACCCTGATCCATGCGCATGAAGAATTGAAAGAAGCCTACTTCCGCTGGCGCGACGATGATGAATTCATGGCCCGGCTCGACGCGGATCTTGCACATTATGTGGGCCGTCCGTCCCCCATCTATTTCGCCAGCCGCCTGACCGAATTGGCGGGAGGGGCCCGTATTTTTCTCAAGCGTGAAGACCTTAACCACACGGGCGCACACAAGATCAACAACACTGTGGGCCAGGCGCTGCTGGCCGATCACATGGGAAAATCCAGGATTATCGCCGAGACCGGCGCCGGGCAGCATGGAGTCGCATCTGCCACCGTGGCCGCGCGTATGGGTAAATCGTGCGTGGTTTACATGGGTGAGGTGGATATACATCGCCAGGCCATTAACGTATTCAGGATGAAATTGCTTGGTGCCGAAGTGCGCCCGGTAACCTCGGGCTCCCAGACCTTAAAGGATGCTCTCAACGAAGCGATGAGGGACTGGGTCACGAACGTCGATGACACCTTTTACATCATTGGCACCGTGGCCGGCGCTCATCCTTACCCGGTGATGGTTCGGGATTTCAACGCCGTTGTTGGCCGTGAGGCCCGGCGCCAGATGGTGGAGCAGTACGACACCTTGCCGGACGTTCTGGTGGCCTGTGTAGGGGGGGGCTCCAATGCACTCGGCCTGTTTCATCCCTTCATCGGAGACGACGATGTCCGCATGGTAGGAGTCGAGGCAGCCGGGCACGGTCTCCATACCGGGCAACATGCCGCGTCACTGTGTGCCGGTCGGCCTGGTGTTCTGCATGGATGCCGGACCTACCTGATGGACGACGACGCCGGTCAAATCGAACATACCCATTCGGTTTCCGCGGGGCTGGATTATCCGGGGGTTGGGCCGGAACATGCCTGGCTCAAGGATACCGGCCGGGCTCAATATGTCGGTATCACCGATGATGAAGCAATGGACGCATTTCACAAGCTGACCCGTCTCGAGGGAATTTTGCCCGCCCTGGAAAGCAGCCACGCAGTTGCGCAGGGATTGAAGCTGGCAGCAGAGATGCGCCCGGACCAGACCGTTTTGGTTAATTTATCGGGACGGGGTGACAAGGATGTCCAAACCGTTGCAGAACTGGAGGGGATCTCACTGTGAGCAACCGAATTGACGAGCGCTTCAATGCACTTGCAGGCGCAGGAAGAACGGCGCTGATTCCGTTTGTCACGGCCGGGTATCCCGACCCCGCCTGGACTCCTTCCATCATGCATGCTTTGGCCCGGGCGGGCGCCGATGTGCTGGAACTGGGTGTGCCGTTCTCCGATCCAGCGGCCGATGGGCCGGTGATCCAGGCGGCCAGTGAACGAGCTATTTCAAGAGGCGTCTCCACACGTCTGGTGCTGGATATGGTGCGTGAATTCCGGACTCAGGACCAACAGACTCCGGTGGTGCTGATGGGTTACCTCAATCCGATCGAGCGGTATGGCCACGCAGAATTTGCGCGTGATGCAGAAGATGCTGGCGTAGACGGAATACTGATGGTGGATTGTCCGCCGGAGGAAATGGGCCACCTGAGGAGCCATCTGGATGAACATGGCATCTACCCGATCTGCCTGGTCGCGCCGACAACGACCGCGCAGCGGATGGAGCGGATTGCCTCGCAGGCCAGGGGTTACATCTACTATGTATCCTTCAAGGGCATTACCGGTGCCAACCGGCTGGAAGAAACCAGCCTGGAAGAGCCGGTCAGGGAGTTGCGCTCCCATACTGACCTGCCACTTGCCGTTGGTTTTGGTATTAAGGGACCGGAAAGCGCCGCTGCGGTAGCCGGACTGGCTGATGGTGTTGTGATTGGCAGTGCATTGATCGAGCAGTTGAGCGATTCACCATCCTGTGATGAAGCATGTCAGCGGGCATTACGCTTTCTTGCACCCATTCGCGAGGCCATGGACAATAGCAGACTATGAGCTGGTTCCAGAAATTAATGCCTTCACGTATCCGAACCGAAGGCGGCAGCAAACGCACCGTCCCGGAAGGGCTCTGGACAAAGTGTGGAGACTGTGCAGCCGTGCTTTACCGCCCGGAGTTGGAACGAAACCTTTCAGTTTGCCCCAAGTGCAACAGCCACATGCCCCTGAAAGCAAGGGTCCGGCTGGAACAGTTTCTCGATCCTGGCGAGAACCGTGAGATAGCGAGCCGCCTGGAACCGATGGATCCTCTCAAGTTTCGGGATAGCAAGAAGTATCGGGATCGCATCGCCGCCGCGCAAAAAAAGACCGGGGAAAAAGATGCGTTGATTTCATTTGCCGGAAAGCTCAATGGCCGGGACATAGTTGCCTGCGCCTTTGAATTCGGATACATGGGTGGTTCCATGGGCTCGGTGGTAGGAGAAAAATTTGCCCGTTCGGGGCAGGAATGCCTGCGCATGAAAGCGCCACTGGTCTGTTTTTCCGCCACGGGCGGCGCCCGCATGCAGGAAGGGTTGTTGTCTTTGATGCAAATGGCAAAAACCAGCGCTGTCCTGGGGCGGATGGCGGAAGAGGGCCTTCCTTACATTTCCGTCCTGACACACCCGACCACGGGCGGGGTTTCCGCCAGCCTGGGTATGCTGGGCGATGTCAATATCGCCGAACCACGTGCCCTGATCGGGTTTGCCGGTCCACGCGTGATTGAACAGACGGTCCGGGAAAAGTTGCCGGAAGGATTCCAACGCAGTGAATTTCTGCTCGAAAAGGGTGCAGTCGACATGATTGTCGACCGGCGCCAATTGCGCGACAAGATTTCCGCCCTGCTCGAGTTGATGTCCGGGGGGGAGCGACCCAAGCCGGTCAGTGGAGAGGTTGTCAACCCCAAAGCATAGGCGACACTAAGTGGGTTCTTCTATGCCGCAAAACCTGGCCGACTGGCTGACATTGCTGGAACACCGGCACCCCCTGGCGATCGATCTCGGGCTGAACCGCTGCCGCGAAGTCTGGCAGAGAATGGGGTCGCCAGTCCCTGCTGCTGAGATCTTTGTCGTGGCAGGAACGAACGGCAAGGGATCGACAGTCGCCACTATCTGCTCCCTGCTCAGCGCCCTTGGCTATCGATGCGGCAGTTACACCACTCCTCACCTGGTTCAATACAACGAGCGAGTGCAGCTGAACGGACAGATTGTTTCTGATCAGGACCTGCTCCAGGCATTCGAAACCGTCGAACGGGCGCGCGGTGGAGTCAGCCTGAGTTATTTCGAGTTCGGTACGCTGGCTGCTTTTTCCCTCATGGCCCGTTCGGATATCGATTGTGCCGTGATGGAAGTTGGGCTGGGCGGACGCCTGGATGCCGTCAATCTGCTGGATGCGGATTGCGCCGTGATTACACCGATCGGTCTGGACCACCAGGATTACCTGGGGGATGACCTGGTCAGCATCGGGCGTGAAAAAGCAGGCATCATCCGGCCGCGACAGGATGTTGTTTGCGGAGAAAAAACCCCGCCCGAAAGCATTGTTGAAAGCGCCCGGCGAAACGCCGCCAGGCTGCGACGCCTCGGGATTGATTTCTTCATTGAAGCAGCAGGCGGGGGAACGCGGTTCAGGATGGGTAAACATGAATTCCCCGTTCCATTGCCGGTTCTGGACGGGCCACACCAATTGAATAACATGGCCACGGCGATCGCTGCCGTTCTGGTCCGGCATCCCGAAGCCGCAAAAAAACCCGAAGCACTGTTCAGTGGACTGCAGTCTGTTGAGTTGCGTGGCCGGCTCGAGCGGGTCCGTGAGCAGCCGGCGATCTGGATTGATGTCGGGCACAACCCGATGGCCGCGCGGGCGGTGGCCAGTGCATTGATGCGCATTCGGGAGAATGAAAACATCCAGCGGTACAGGGCCGTTCTGGCCATGCTTGCGGACAAGGATGCAGTGCTTGTGGTCAGGGAATTGGAGTCCGTCATTTCAGCCTGGTATCTGGCCGGGATCGATGGCGGCAGGGGTCAGTCGGGAGAGGCGCTGGCCAGCCGGCTGGTTAATACCCTCGAGCCGGGGCAGTACCAGGTCCACCAGCGGGTGGAAACAGCGCTCGAGGCAGCCCTGTCAGATTCGGAAAAATTCGATGGCATACTCGTTTTTGGTTCATTTGCAACCGCCGCTGATGCTATGCAGAGCCGGATACTGCTAGAATCCCCAGACCAGGCCGGGAAACGGGTGACCTAGGAAAATGGATATAGCACTAAAACAACGCCTGGTTGGCGCCAGTGTGCTGATTGCTCTCGCGGTAATTGTGTTACCGATGTTGCTCGGCGGCCGTCCTGATGAGGGAGCCCCGGAATCACAGACAATTGAACTGCCTCCGCAGCCGCCGGAGCTGGATTTCGAGACCAGGAGATACCCCATCGGCGAGACACCTGCCCCCCGGCAGAATGAAACGAAACCGGCAGTGGTTAAAGGGTTGCCTGCACCCACGCCTTCACCGGCGCCTCCGCCGTCATTGGATACCCGTCCGGTAGCCGGGTCCGAAGCAGATCGCCAGCCCTTGCCAAAGGTTGATATCCCGGATCGCGAGCCGGAACAGACGCCACTTGTAGAAAGCTCTCCGAACGAGGCAGAAACCCAACCGGTAACTCCTCCTCCGGCGGCTCCGGCCGTCGATAACTCTGGACGCTATATTGTTCAGGTTGCCAGTTTTGGCGCCGTTGACAACGCCACACGTCTGTCACAGGCTTTACGCGATTACGGATACAGCGTAATGACGGATAGCATCAAGTCCGACGTCGGAACGCTTCACCGTGTCCGCGTCGGCCCATTTGCCAGTGAGTCAGAAGCCAATAGCATGGTCACCAGGATCCGGTCACAATTTGACGGCATCAAACCCCGTGTCATGGACCTGCAACCGGAGAAAACTGCCGAACTAACGTCTCCGTCAGACCCGCTGGTGCGCTGGGTGGTGCAGGTGGGTAGTTTTGCCAGTGCGGCAAACGCTGACAACCTGGTTGCGCGGCTTCGGCTGCAGTCACTGTCGGCGTACAAGGAAGCAGTGAGCCGTTCGGGGTCGACCATATACCGGGTACGAATTGGACCATATCTACAACGTGAAGATGCCATCAGCGCCGATCAGCAGGTCAGAGAGAGTATGTCGCTCGACGGCGTGGTGATGAGTGCAAACTGAATGGGTTGGCCCGACTATGCCATTCTGGCCGTTATTGCCATTTCGGTTGTGGTCGGCGCTCTGCGGGGGTTCATCAAGGAAGTATTTTCCCTCCTGGTATGGGCGGCGGCTTTCCTGGTCGCCTACCATTTTGCAGGTGATGTAGCGGCCTGGATGGAAGACGCTGTCACCCTGCCTTCGGCCCGGACAGCGATGGGATTTACTGGGCTTTTCGTGACGGTTCTCCTGCTCGGTGGATTGCTGAACTACCTGCTGGGCAGGCTGGTCGAGACGACCGGCCTGAGTGGGACAGATCGCTTGCTGGGTGGCGTTTTCGGGGCAGCCAGGGGCCTGGTGCTCGTAGTTGCGGTGCTGCTGGTTGCGGGATTTACTCCGATTCCGGCTGATCCCTGGTGGAAGGATTCTCAAACCATACAAAGAATGCTGCCGCTGGTCGAATGGACAACCGGGTTTCTTCCCGAGTCGGTCAGTGAGCACCTCGAGTTTGAGCCGGAAGAACCGGATGACAAAGATTCGACGGAACCGGAAGATAAAGAAGCTGATAATAATCAAGCAACGGCAGATGCCGGGCGTGGTACTATTTCGCGCGACGGAGCAGACGCCGGATAATCAGGGGCAGTCAAGATGTGCGGAATCGTAGGAATCGTCGGGACGAGCGAGGTCGCTCCAGCACTTTACGACGCTTTGACCATGCTGCAGCACCGGGGCCAGGATGCCGCCGGCATCGCCACGCTGGACGGTTCCCAGATCAAGCTTCATAAAGCCAGCGGGCTGGTGAGAGATGTATTCCAGCCGGCGAACATGGTGGATTTGACCGGCCATGTCGGCATCGGCCACGCCCGCTACCCAACGGCAGGGATGGATGATTCGTCGGAGGCCCAGCCTTTTTACGTCAACTCGCCATACGGAATCGCCCTGGGTCACAACGGCAACCTGATCAATACTGAAAAGCTTACTCAGGAACTGTTCGACAGCGACCGCCGTCATCTCAATACCAAGTCCGATTCTGAGCTGTTGCTGAATGTGCTTGCACACGAATTACAGAATCAGAACCCGGCGAATTTGCGGCCGGAGCACATTTTCTCGGCGGTCGACACCGTCTACAGGCGCTGCGACGGAGCATATTCAGCAGTCGCCCTTATCTGCGGGCACGGGTTGCTCGGTTTCCGTGATCCGCATGGTATCCGGCCCATGGTCATTGGTTTCCGGGAAAGCGAGGCCGGGACAGAGTACGCGCTGGCCTCTGAAAGCGTGGCGCTGGATGTGCTCGGATTCAGTCTGATGCGCGACGTGGCGCCGGGTGAATCGGTGTTTATCAGCCTGAACGGCGAATTGCACACTCATGTCAGCCCGAACCGGCATGATTTGTCACCCTGCATTTTTGAGTTCGTGTATTTTGCCAGGCCTGATTCCCTGCTCGATGACATTTCAGTGTACAAGGCGCGCCTGCGCATGGGGCAGGCCCTGGCCCGGAAAATTCTGCAGGAAAGGCCGGATCATGACATCGATGTCGTGATACCCGTTCCTGATACCAGCCGTACCGCGGCGCTGCCACTTGCTTATGACCTGGACGTGAAGTACCGCGAGGGCTTTATCAAGAACCGTTATATTGGTCGGACATTCATCATGCCGGGACAGAAGTTGCGCAAGAAATCGGTACGGCAGAAACTCAATGCAATTGATCTCGAATTTAAAAATAAAAATGTGCTGATCGTCGATGATTCAATCGTTCGAGGCACAACGTCCAGAAAAATCATCCAGATGGCCCGGGATGCGGGGGCCAACAAGGTCTACTTCGCGTCTGCAGCTCCCCCGGTTCGTTACCCGAACATCTACGGAATCGACATGCCGGCCCCCGACGAGTTGATTGCCAGCGGCCGGAATGAAAAGGAAATCGAAAAGGAACTGGGCGCTGACTGGCTCATCTATCAGGATCTGGCCGATCTCATCGAGGCTTGCCGGGAAGGAAACGAACGTATCCTGCAGTTCGATACTTCCTGTTTCTCTGGCGAGTACATTACCGGTGTAGACGATGGCTACCTTGATAAAATCAAACTGCAGCGATCAGACCAGGCCAAGGCCGAGCGCCGGATTGAGAACTCCGTTCAACTAGCCAGCTAAGGCCCCGTTAGCGTTTCTGACGGCGCCAGCAATCGACGATGTGTTCCACATCCGTGTCTTCGGGGCCTTTGGCCCACATGCCGGCATACTCGATATCCTGCGCGTTCGGCGGCGGATCCGGCATGGTGACGCGAAAACGGACTGGCATGGGAACGCCCTCGCCGGTAGCGATGGCTTCGCCCTGGGCCAGGGACGTCAACGCTTCCAGAATGCCCCGGGCAGCGTCAGGAACCAGTGCCCGGACGTACTCCTGATCATCCGGGTTGGTGATCCGCAGACAGACAAAAGTACTGCACTGGGACAGTACCGTCTCGGACAATTCATTCGGGCGCTGGCTGACCACGCAGAGACCGACTGCGTATTTCCGGCCGGCCTTGGCGATTCGCTCGAAGCTGCGGCGGGCGCCCTGGTGTCCTGCGGCGCCCACCCTGGGAATATAGGCATGTGCTTCTTCGGCGACCAGGAAGATGGGGAACTCCCGGCATTTCGGGTTCCAGTAGTTGAACTCAAAGGCCAATCGTCCGATTTGCGCCGTGACGGTGGGGTGAACATCGAATGGAACCGAGCTCAGATCCAGGACGGTTACTTTCGCATTTTCTTCACCGAGGCCGACAAAGTCCCTCATCAGGCCGGGCAAAGACTCTGATGAAGTTCTTTTCTGAGGTTTCATAAGGAAATCATAGCGCGTGTCATTGAGACGGCTCTGCAGTTTTACCAGCAATTGGTCGAATTTACCGGTCAAAGCCGTTTTTGTCTTGCCGAAATCAGCGGTGGTTTCATTTGCGTTCTTAAAACGCTGCAGCAGGTCTTCCAGCGAAAAATAGATGGGGGAATCCACGGTAATGTGACCGATGTTCAAATGTTCGTTCGCTTCTCTCTTCAATTCGAGCAGCGACCCGCGCAGAAAAGCGATTTGGACAGAAGCATTGGGGTCATCGTCGTCGATAAGCAACTCGATCAGTTCTTCGTAGGTCAGCAACCAATAAGGAATTTCCAGGTCGCTGGCCTTGATGCAGCGCACTTTACCGGCTGGGAAAGGCGGCTTTGTGCTGGGATCCCAGTCCTTGGTGCCATATTCACCATGCAAATCGAGGATGATGATATGGGCGTTGGGCATTGCACTGAGCGTGGATTGTATAAAACTGGTTACGGACCATGATTTACCGGAGCCGGATTGTCCCAGGATAGCCGCATGACGGCCAAAAAAGGCATCCGGATCGATAAACACATCAACCGAATCGAAGGAACTTAGTTTACCGACTTTGAAATCAGCGGCGCTGTACTTGGAAAATAACAGCGCGAGGGTAGCACCCGTCACCAGGTGCAGCTCGGCGCCGGTGGTCGGAAAATGCGCCACCCCGCGATTGAACCCGCCCTTGGCGGTAATTTCACCCAGAGGATTGACCCGGGCCATGCGCAGCAAAGTCCCTCCCAGGTCGACTTCCTGCCACATGCTTTCGACGATAACCAGGACGTATGTACCCGACTGTCTCACCATCAGGTAAGAGCCCACCTGGCCGATCCGCACGTTCACGCCGTCGATGGTGAGCTCCGGAATATATCCTTCATCTTCGGATATCAACTGAGCCACGAAATCCGAGCCATTGGTTTCGACCAGGTGGCCGATAAGGGTATTTTTTTCGCTGATCATGATACTTCCCTGTCAAAATCTAAAATAACACTATGATAAATAGAATATTTTGTAAAGTATTAACTACGCGTTTCAAACGCTTTTATGCTATTCCGAAGGCAATTGTCACTCTGGATATTCAGTCTGTGCCTTTTTAGTGTGATTGCTCTAATTCCAGCTCCTAGAATATACCCGTCAATTGGATAAATCACTCGTTTAGGAGGATGTAATGGCTACCAAGAAATTGAAAAAGAAAGTACAACGTAAGCCCGCTGTTCGCAAGGCTGATAATCCTGTTGCTGATTCAGCAAGGGAGATTTGGCTGGCTGGACTCGGAGCATTAAGTGTTGCCCAGAAGGAAGGTGAAAAGTTCATCGATCAGGGTAATAAGTTCTTTGACAAACTGGTCAAGGAAGGAGTCAAGATAGAAAAACGCACTCGCAAAGATGTCGAAGTCGCATTTGAAGACGTCCGTGATGAGCTCGAAACTCGCGTCAAGGATTTCCGGGGTGAAGTGGAAACCCGTGTGAAGGACATTCGCGGTGAAGTGGAAAAAAGCGTTTCCGAATTTCGTGGCGATGTAGAGTCTCGTTTTGATGTTGTTCGCAAGCAACGGGAAGATGTTGAAAAGCAGGCCGATGTTGTTCGCAAACAAGCCACTGAAGGCTGGGACAAGTTGGAAAATTTCTTTGAGGATCGCGTCTCGGGTGTTCTGAACCGCCTCGGCATGCCGACCCGTGATGACATCGACAGCCTGAACAGGCGTGTCCAGTCACTGTCGCGGAAAGTAGCGGCCATGGACAAGAAAATCGCACCTGCGCCAAAAAAGCCAGCCAAGGCAAAAGCAGCGGCAAAGCCAAAAGCAGTCGTTAAGCCCAAGGCAGTAAAAGCTGCGCCCAAGAAAGCTGCCCCCAGGAAAGTTGCAGTAAAGAAGCCGGTTGCCAAGAAGGCGGCCCCGAAGGCGGCCCCGAAGGCAGCCTGAGCTTCTGAACCAGGTTTTGGCCCGGTCTCTCCTGGCGGGCCAGACCATATCAGGAATCCCTGATATCCCTCTTTAGGCCGGCGCCCTGCCGGCCTTTTTTTATGAGCCCTCAGATCCCGCCTTTCCTGCGGCGCTGGCTTGCCCAGGCGCGTCTGGATACCTGGCTTCACTCTCCCCATAGCTATGGCTATGGGGTTCGCTCCAGCCTGGCACCCAGACGTACCTGTTCGGCGCCATCACTCGCAGGAAAGGCGGGATCTGAGGGCTTCGGAAATTTTGGCATGGTGCTGACCGGCCCAGGCACGCCGGGATACCGGGTTATGCGGAGTGGGTGAGGTAAGAGGCGGCCAGGGCGGTGAACTGGGTTTTTTCGGGTTCGCGGAGGTAGGGTGTCACCATTAGGAGGACGCGCGCGATGGCGGAGATTTGTGCGGTACTGTTGTCGAGGCCACCGGGTTCGCGCAGATCTGCAAAGGGTATCCAATAGGTCAAGGCCAGCAAAAGATTGTCGGTCAGCAAATCCTTTTGCAATGGTTCAATCTGCAGCGCTCCGGCCTGCTCCAGGCCCGAAAGGGAATTCCAGGCCGCCTGTCGCTCCCTCATCAGCAATCCACGCATGGCTTTATCCAGGTCCGGGATGCGGGCAATCAGGTCAGCGAGGTTACGGTACAGAAAACGGTATTCGCCCTTCAGTTCAAAACTCAGGTGCAGTTGAAACCAAAGATCTTCAGCCTGAAAAAGAATATTTTCGGGTATGTCGATCAGGGGTTTGAACCGGACCAGGAAACGCTTGAACAATTCCAGCACGATGTCGTCCTTGCTGCGGAAATGGTAGTAAAGGTTGCCGGGGCTGATGTCTGCTTCATCGGCGATATGATTCGTGGTGACGTTGGGTTCGCCAAATTCATTGAAAAGTTCAAGGCTGACGGACAGGATCAGTTCCCTGGTGTTGCGCTTTGCCATGGTTTGCAGATGATGTCCGTCAGACGTTTCCACCCAGTTTTCTGACCAGATCAACGTACTGTTCACGGGCGGCTTCCATACTGGTGCCTGCGAGCTTTTCCCAGGCTTCGTACTTGGCGCTTGCGACGAAGTTGAAAAAGGCGGGTTTGTCTCCCTGGACATCACCCGCCGAGCCCTGCTTGTACAAGGCGTAAAGTTGCAACATGGTGTTGTCATCCGGCCTTTCCGTCAGTGCTTTCACCGCATTGGCCGCGTTTTCAAAATCATGGGTTTCGTTGCTCATGTCAAGTTCTCTCCCAATAGATGTTTGATATGATCGTACCACGATCTTCGGGAGTGAAAGCTATGAGTTATTTTGTGACAGGCGGTACCGGATTTATCGGCAACAACCTCATCAAACTGTTGCTTAAGCGCCGCGGTAAAGTCTATGTGCTTGTGCGCAGGGGATCGGTAAAAAAACTGGAGCAGCTGAAAACGCAATGGGGGAGTGCGGCTAAAAAGGTCGTTCCGGTTACCGGGGATCTGACCCGGCCGTTTCTGGGAATTCCACCGGCCAAACGCAAGGAACTGGAAGGCAAAATCGATCATGTTTTTCACCTGGCGGCTATCTATGACCTGTTGGCTGACGCCGCGACGCAGGAAGCCGTCAATATCAAGGGAACCAGGAACGTGATCCGTTTTGCCGACGCGGTCAGGGCGGGCCGTTTTCATCACGTGAGTTCGATAGCCGCTGCGGGGCTCTACCCGGGCACCTTTACCGAGGACATGTTCGAAGAGGCCATTGGCCTGGACAATCCCTATTTCCGCACCAAGCACGATTCAGAAGGGCTGGTGCGTGAGATGTGCGCCATACCCTGGAGAATTTACCGGCCGGGAATCGTGGTCGGTGATTCTGAAACCGGCGAAATCGACAAGATCGATGGCCCCTATTATTTCTTCAAACTGATTCAGAAAATGCGTCGCGCGATGCCAGCCTGGATGCCAGCCATAGGGCTGGAGGGCGGGAGGCTCAATATCGTGCCGGTCGATTACGTGGTTCAGGCCATGGACCACATCGCGCATAAACCGAAACAGGATGGCAAGTGTTTTCATCTGACCGATCCAAAGCCGATGCGGATCGGCCAGGTGCTTAACCTATTTGCAGAAGCTGCCCATGCACCGCAAATGAGCATGCGGATTGACGCGCGTCTGTTCAATTACGTTCCGGGCGTGATCAAGCAGGGTTTGATGATGTTGCCTCCCGTCCGGCGGATTTATCGCGAGGTGCTGAAAGATCTCGGTATGCCGCCGGATGTGTTGAAGTTCATCAACTACCCGACAAAATTTGATTGCCGGGAAACGCAGAAACTGCTCAAAGGCACCGGGATTTCGGTACCGCAGCTTGACGATTATGCCTGGCGTTTATGGGATTACTGGGAGCGGCACCTTGACCCGGACCTGTTTATCGATCGCAGCCTGAAAGGGCACGTTAAAGGTAAAGTCGTCGTGGTAACCGGAGGTTCTTCCGGAATTGGTCAAGCGACTGCCATCATGATGGCGCGGGCCGGAGCGCGGGTGGCCATCGTCGCCCGTGACGAAAGCAAGCTTGCGGACACCGTTAAGGAAATCGGGGCGGAAGGAGGTGAGGCCAAGGCTTTTGCCGCGGATCTCTCCGACATGGAAGCCTGCGACGCCGTACTGGGAAAAATTCTTGCAGAAATGGGCGATATCGAAATCCTGGTCAACAACGCGGGCCGGTCCATCCGGCGCGGCATTGCCGCTTCGTATGACCGTTTTCACGATTTCGAGCGTTGCATGCAGCTGAATTATTTCGGCAGTCTGCGAATGATCATGGGCGTGCTCCCGGTGATGCAGAAAAAGCGCCGCGGGCAGGTGATCAATATCTCCTCGATCGGCGTACTGTCGAACGCACCGAGATTTTCAGCCTATGTATCTTCAAAGGCTGCATTGGATGCTTTTTCAAGGTGTGCAGCTTCCGAGTTCAGCGATACGGGTGTGAGTTTTACAACCATCAACATGCCCTTGGTGCGCACGCCGATGATTGCCCCGACAAAAATTTATGAAAGCGTGCCCACCATTACGCCGGAAGAGGCGGCCGTGATGGTGAAACAGGCTGTCATCTACAAGCCGCAGAGGATAGCGACCAGGCTGGGGATCTTCGCCCAGGTGCTTCACGCCGTTGCTCCCAAAGTTTCCGAAATTGTCATGAACAGCGCTTTTCGGATGTTTCCCGACACGGCTGCAGCCAGGGGTGCGAAAGATCACCAGGCCGTTGCATCACAGGAGCAGGTTGCTTTCGCCAGCCTGATGAGAGGCATTCACTGGTAGTAAACGAAGGACAAACCATGCGATCTGATATTGACAAGGTTCCCGCACGGGTTCCGGAAGTGATCGATAAGCTGTCTTGAGCCGGGACTGACGAGTCATGAGAAAACCGGGCGCCGAGCGCTTGTATCGAATGCTGGCGAGAAATCATGTCCTGGCGGACAGAATAGAAAGCGAAGATTTCGCCTATGAGTCGCTGGCCGTTTTGCAACAGTTCCAGTTAGACCGGATTGCCAGAAGTTATTCTGACCTGATCAGGCAGGAAAGCAGCCACCAGGCGGTTAACTTCTTCCTGTCCGAGTTGTACGGAGGCCTGGATTTTCGTAAACGCGATCAGGATATGAAAAAAGTCATGCCGCTGATGGTCCGCTTCCTTCCTGATCGCACCCTGATGACCATGTCCGACGCCTTTGAATTACAGGCCATCAGCCTCGAATTCGATATCGCCATGGCCCAATACATGAGCCGCAAGCCGATTGCTCGTCTTGATATGGCCGCTTATTGCGCGGTGTATCGCGCCACGGGTGATCAGTCGGATCGTGAGCGCCAGATTTTGCTGATCAGAAAACTGGGTTTTGACCTGGAAAAGCTGGTTAACAAACCCTTCGTCAGTCTATTGGCCAGGATGATGCGGGGACCGGCGCATGCAGCCGGTTTTGGAGATCTTCAGGACTTCCTGGAGTCTGGCCTGGGATCATTCCGGTCACTGGAAGATGTCCGGGAATTCGTGACCATCATCTATGAACGGGAATGGCACGCCATGCAAAAGATGTTTGCCGGCGAAGAAAAGCCGTTCGGGTTCTGACGATCACGTAAAACGGCATCCAAAATGGCTTTGCAGGTAATCGACGATCTCATGCTCGATGCGTGGTTTTAGAAAGATCAGCATCAGGCCAAGATCCGCCTTGATTCTGATCTCATTCTCACGGACAGTAATTATGCCGTTCACACCGGGTCTGTCGAAATGTATGTGGTCACCATCCCAACCGTAATCGATCTCGAATTTTTCAGCCAGGTCGCGGGCCAGGTCGTCTGCGGCTTGCTGGGCTTCTTGCCGGGACATGGCATGTCTTGCGCACATATCAATATGGGACATATTACTGTTTCGACCTTACACGGTCGGATCAGTTTAGACGCGCACCCAACTCGAATCCAGTTGGATTTTCAGGCGCATTGGGTATGAAATTCCTGCAGCGCCATAAATGGCTGTCCCTCTCTGCTACGCTGATTCTGCTCCTGTTGGCAGCTTTCTGGCTCGCAGACACCTGGTTGGAATCATCGGGGGGGCGTGAAATGCTTGAGCAGAACCTCAGCAGCCGGATTGGAGTGCCGGTGCGCCTGCAGGGCGAATTCGATCTCGCCCTGTGGCCGTCCATTGGAGTTTCCGGCACCGAACTGGTGATCGGAGACCCGGGCCCTGATTCAGAGTTGATCCGGAGCGGGGAATACGCGTTTGCAGTGGCGCTTCTGCCCCTGCTGGAGAAACAGCTGGTGATCGAACGGGTCGAAGTCAGGGGCAGCACAATTTACCCGGATCGATTTTACGGGGTGCTAAAAAGCGGCGCCGGCGGCCCGATTCACCTGGATTCCCTGATGATCAGTGATTTTACCGTTAACCAGGAGACGCCCTTTGCTTTTGAAATTGATGAACTGCTTTCCGTTGCTGGCTCGTTTCGATGGAATCCATCGCAATTTGTCATTTTTTTCAGCGATTTGAATTTGGTTACAGCAGGCGGAGAGGCGGTGGGACAGGGCTGTTTGCGCTTGCAGACACCGATATCTCTGCAACTGGATCTCGAGGCTGAATTGCTTGATCTGGACATGATTCGCGATAGCCTGCCACAAATGGGTGAAATGGCTGATGGTGGTGATGGACAATCCTTTGACGCCAGGATTCATCTCAGGGCCGGGGAGTTGAAGGCAGCGGGCGCGGTTGCCCGCGGTGCGGTAATCCGGTTCGGAATCCCGGGTGATTGCCCGACGGGAAATTAGCGCTGATCAGCGAGTTTCCTTTTTGGCTGGTGGTATGCGCAAGAGGCTGGAGGCTTTACAATGTTTGATTCCGGACCACAAATGCACCAGGGCCAGCAACATTGAGCGAAACCAGGAAAAGCACAGAGGATTTAAGCGCAGTGCGCGCCGACATAGACCGGCTTGATGAAGAAATTCAGGAGCTGATCAGCGCACGTGCCCGGCTGGCGTCGCAGGTACGAAAAAGCAAGGAAAAGTCATCGAAAGCCGTTGATTACTTCAGGCCGGAAAGAGAGGCTCAGGTGCTTCGGGCAGTGCTCGAGCGCAACCAGGGCCCACTCAGTGACAGTGAAATGCTCCGTCTTTTTCGCGAGATCATGTCAGCCTGCCTGGCTCAGCAAGAGCCGTTGAAAGTGGCTTACCTGGGACCCGAGGGCACCTTTACACAGCAAGCGGTCAATCGTCACTTCGGGCATTCCGTGCATGCGCTCAGCCTGCCCAGTATCGATGATGTGTTTGAGCAGGTGCAGGCCGGCGATGCTGATTTTGGGGTTGTGCCGGTTGAGAATTCCAGCCAGGGAATCGTCAGTCACACGCTGGATATGTTCCTGCTGTCAGATCTGAAAATCTGTGGGGAAATCGAGCTGCGGGTGCACCAGAATCTGCTGACGCTGGCGAAAACGGTTGAACAGATTGAACGCGTGTATTCCCACGAGCAATCGCTGTCTCAGTGTAAACGCTGGTTGCGGTCTCATCTGCCAGGCGTGGAGTTGATTTCGGTCGGAAGCAACAGCGAGGCTGCCCGGCGGGTGCGTAATGCGCCCGAAGCAGCTGCTATTGCAGGGCGTCCCGCCGCCGAGATTTACGGATTACCGGTTCTGTTTTCCGATATAGAAGATCACGCGGACAATACGACTCGCTTCCTGGTCATCGGAAGGCAGATTTTCGCGCCGTCAGGGCATGACAAAACCACCCTGCTGTTATCCGGCCACGAAGGTCCCGGGCTGCTGTATGGGCTTTTGAAACCGCTACAGGAGCACGGCGTAAATATGACGAGAATTGAATCGCGGCCATCGAAACTGGGTAAGTGGGCCTACGTCTTCTTTGTCGACCTCGAAGGTCATACACAGGACGAAAACGTTTCAGCCGCACTGAAAGACCTCGAGAAAGTCAGCAAGCTCTCACGCGTTCTGGGTTCTTATCCCCGGGCGGTTCTAGCGCTCTCATGATCCTGCTTACCGAACCGGCTGCTTCATCCTTGCAGGGTGAGCTGACGCCGCCGGGTGACAAATCGATTTCGCACCGCGCCCTGATCATGTCATGCCTGGCCGAAGGCCAGTCGACCGTGGAGGGATTGCTGGTCAGCGAAGACGTGCTGGCGACGGCAAGCGCCTGCCGGCAGCTTGGGATGACCATGAGAAAGGAAGGTGGCGTCCTGCTGATTGACGGAGTCGGTGGAGCGGGGCTGTCTGCACCGGACGCTCCTCTGGATATGGGGAATTCAGGAACCGCGATGCGCCTGCTGGCAGGTGTGCTGGCGGCACAGCCATTTCGATCATCGCTGATTGGCGACCCTTCACTGAGTGGCAGGCCGATGAACCGTATCGTCCACCCGCTGTCGCTGATGGGCGCCCGGATCGAGACAGCGGAAGACGGAACTCCCCCGCTGACCATAGACGGTAATCCGGGCCTGCAGGGGATCAGCTATCAATCCCCGATTGCCAGCGCACAGGTCAAGTCTTGCCTCCTGCTGGCCGGATTGTACGCCCAGGGTGAAACGACGGTGAGCGAGCCCCTGAAAAGCAGGGACCACACCGAAAAAATGCTGCCCGTGTTTGGCGTCAGGCTGCGCGGCGGTTGCGGCGTGTCGGGCGGCAGCAAGTTGAAGGGAGCGGATATTCATGTGCCGGCGGATATTTCATCGTCTGCATTTTTCATGGTTGCAGCCGCACTGGTGCCGGATTCCGACCTGCTGCTGAGAAATGTCGGACTTAATGAAACCCGTGACGGCATTATCCATGTGCTCGAGGCGATGGGGGCGGATATAACCATTCATGATCGCCGCCGGTTCGGTGAAGAAGATGTCGGCGATGTCCGCGTGCGGTACGCCGGCCGATTACGGGGGATCGATATCCCCGCCGAACTCGTACCTTCCCTGATCGATGAACTGCCGGTGATCCTGGCGTTGAGTGCTGTTGCGGAAGGGACCACCCGTCTGCGCGGCGCCGCCGAACTCCGTGTCAAGGAGAGCGACCGGATCGCGGTTATGTCAAACGGCTTGCGGACACTGGGTGTTTCACTGACGGAATATCCTGACGGTGTGGATATCGAGGGTGGGGCGATCACCTCCGGGCGGGTGGACGGCGCCGGCGATCACCGTTGTGCCATGAGTTTTGCCATTCTCGGGCAAGTAGCCCCGTCCGAGCTGCAGGTTTCCGGGGCGGAGAATATTTCGACCTCGTATCCGGCTTTTAGCGAAGATCTCGATCGGGCAGGGGGCGCCATCAGGATTTTGGAAGGAGGCCGCAAATATGGCTGATCATGAAATGGGGGTTCCTGTCATCACGATAGACGGGCCGGGCGGTTCGGGAAAAGGCACCATTGCAATGCGCTTGGCAGAGCATTTGGGGTGGCATTTTCTCGATAGCGGGGCGCTCTACCGGCTGGTCGCCGTCGCTGCGATGAGCCGCGAAATTGCGGTGGAAGACGAGCAGGCGCTGGGCTCCCTGGCGGAGAGCCTCGACGTAAATTTTGGAGTTTCCGGAGACGGGATGGTTATTTTGCTCGACGGTAATTATATTACCGGCCATCTGCGCTCCGAAGAGGTCAGCGCTTTTTCTTCAGAAATTGCCGCTTTTCCCCTGGTCCGGGCTGCTCTGGTTCAGCGTCAACGGGCGTTTCGCAAGCCTCCCGGGCTGGTCGCCGACGGCCGGGACATGGGAACGGTGATCTTTCCCGACGCCATGTTGAAAATATTTTTGACAGCAAGTGCTGAGGCGCGTGCGCAAAGACGCTATAAGCAGTTGAAAGACAAAGGAGAAAGTGTTAACCTCTCGCGCCTTTTCCGGGAGATCAAAAAGCGTGACGAGCGGGATAGCTCAAGGGCGATTGCGCCGCTGGTACCTGCAGCTGACGCTCACGTGATTGATTCGACGGAAATGAGCATTAACGATGTAGTGCAGAAAATTCATAATTTACATGATAAATCTGATACATCTAATTGATTATTAATGGATTATTTTTGTGTAGTTGATGGCTTTTACGCCGCCGGTTTAATTCGCGGGCATGGCAAGCTTCTACATGGGAATAGTGAACTTTAACCGGATACATTTGGTATCCCTCAACCCTGGGTGGGTGGTGGCCTCAATATGGCGTTCCACCTTTGAGTAAACATTAACATGACTGAAAGTTTTGCAGAATTATTTGAAGAGAGCCTGGCAGCACAAGATCTGAAGCCGGGATCCATTGTAACCGGCACCATCATGGAAATACGCGACGACGCCGTTGTCGTGAATGCCGGTCTGAAATCCGAAGGAATTGTTCCCATCAGCCAATTCAAGAATCTTCAGGGTGACCTGGAGGTTGAAGTGGGTGATGCGGTCCAGGTGGCACTGGATACCGTTGAAGACGGTTTCGGCGAAACCCGCTTGTCTCGAGACAAGGCCAAGCGCGCCCTGGTCTGGGACAAACTGGAAGGTGCTTTTGATGGCGATGAAACCATCGAGGGCAAAATCAGCGGTAAAGTCAAAGGTGGCTTCACAGTTGATATCGAAGACATCAGGGCCTTTTTGCCCGGTTCGCTGGTGGATGTGCGTCCTGTACGTGATCCGGCCTACCTGGAAGGCAAGGACCTGGAATTCAAAATCATCAAGCTCGACCGCAGGCGCAACAACATTGTTGTTTCCCGCCGGGCGGTCGTAGAGTCCGAGTTCAGCGCCGAGCGCGAAGCACTTCTGGAACGCCTGGAAGAAGGCGCAATTGTGAAGGGCGTGGTCAAGAACCTGACCGATTACGGCGCTTTTCTGGATTTGGGTGGTATCGACGGCCTGTTGCATATCACCGATATGGCCTGGAAGCGGGTTAACCACCCGGGTGAGGTTGTCGAAGTCGGTGCCGAGCTGGAAGTCCGGGTGCTGCGATTCGATCGCGAGCGCAATCGCGTTTCACTCGGCTTGAAACAGCTTGGCGATGATCCCTGGAATGATCTGGCCCGCCGTTACCCGGTTGGCACGCGCCTGTTCGGCGCTGTCTCAAACATCACCGATTACGGCTGCTTCGTGGAAATCGAAGATGGCGTTGAAGGACTGGTTCACGTTTCCGAAATGGACTGGACCAACAAGAACGTCAATCCGGCCAAAGTGGTTCACACCGGTGATGAGGTCGAAGTCATGGTGCTCGACATTGACGAAGAGCGCCGCAGGATCTCACTGGGCATGAAGCAATGCAAGACCAACCCGTGGGAGTCTTTTGCCGCAACGCATAACAAGGGCGACAAGGTCACTGGCGGTATCAAGTCGATCACCGACTTTGGAATTTTCATTGGCCTGGATGGTGGTATAGACGGCCTGGTGCACCTGTCTGATATTTCCTGGCAGGATACCGGTGAAGACGCTGTTCGCAACTTCCGCAAGGGCGAAGATGTGGAGGCTGTTGTTCTGGCGGTCGATCCTGAGCGTGAGCGTATATCGCTTGGTATCAAGCAGATGGACCAGGATCCTTTTGCAACCTATATGGCGGAGCATCCGCGCGGCTCCCTGGTCAAGGGTGTGGTCAAGGAAGTGGACGCCCGTGGTGCCGTGATCGAGCTGGTGGAAGGTGTCGAAGGTTACCTTCGCGCTTCCGACATCAAGGAAGAGCGGGTTGAAGACGCCACTCGCGAATTGTCAGTGGGCGATGAAATAGAGGCCAAGTTCGTGAGTCTTGACCGCAAGAATCGCACGCTCAGTCTTTCCGTGCGGGCCAAGGACGATGCGGAATTGGCAGATGCCCTGAGGGAGTACAAGCAGGGCAGCGCCTCCGGCGGAACGACCTCTCTGGGAGACCTTCTCAAGGAGCAATTGGAACAGGAGTCCTGATCGTTCCGGGTCGCCACAGAAATAAATCAGCGGATGGGGCTGCTTGCAGCCCCTGAAGCCTGAAATAAGTATTACAATAAAAATTAGGGATATAGTGAGTTTCCTATGACTAAATCTGAATTGATCGATCAGCTGGCTGAAATACAAAGGCACCTCGCTCATCTGGATGTGGAGCTTGGCGTCAAATCCATACTCGAGCAGATGAGTGCGGCGCTGGCTAGCGGTGACCGCATCGAGATTCGCGGTTTTGGCAGTTTCTCCCTGCACTTTCGCGCTCCGCGAATGGGAAGAAACCCTAAAACGGGCGAGGCAGTCGCATTGCCCGGAAAGCACGTTCCTCATTTCAAACCGGGTAAAGCACTACGCGAGCGCGTCGATTACCCGAAGAGTTAATGAGGGCAGCTGCTAAAAGGCTCCGGTGACTTGTACAGAATCGGATTCATCATCATCACGGTGCTGGCGATTGCGCTGGGGCTGCTGACGGGTACGCTCAATTCCGATCCGGTGAGCGTGGATCTGCTCTGGATCCAACTGCAGTGGCCTTTGGGCTTGCTCATTCTCAGTGTTTTTGCGGCGGGATTGCTGCTCGGGCTGTTACTGGCCTGGGTGTTCAGCATATTGCCGCTACGTGCGAGACTGCGAAAAGCGCGACAGGGAGAGACACTGAGTTCATCAGGTGCCTTGAAGGACCCTCGTGATTGAATACTTTCTCCTCTTGCTCCTGCCGGTTGCAATCTACTTTGGATGGTGGCTTGCCAGGGCACTTGAGAAGCGCTCCTCCAGCAAAAAGACCCAGTTATTCAGTAACCAGTATTTTCAGGGCCTCAATTACCTGCTCAATGAGCAACCTGACAAAGCCATCCAGGTTTTCCTGGAACTGGCCGAAGTCAATAAGGACACCGTAGAAACACATATGGCGCTGGGCAGCCTTTTCAGGCGTCGCGGGGAAGTGGACCGTGCCATTCGTTTTCACCAGAATATCATCGCCAAACCCGGGTTGGAGCCAGAGCAGAGAACCCAGGCGCTGCTCGAGCTTGGAGAAGACTACATGCGGGCGGGCCTGCTGGACCGCGCGGAGCGTCTTTTTGCCGAGTTGATCGAGACGGATGCGCACACCCCAGCTGCACTGCGTAGCCTGCTGGAAATCTATCAGCAGGAAAAAGACTGGGGTAAGGCCCTGGAGCAGGCGCAACGACTGGAGCAGGTAAGCGGTGAACACATGGGTGATGTCATGGCCCAGTTTTGCTGCGAAATGGCCGAAACCGCGCTGGCTGGAAATGACAGGGAAATGGCGCGTCGTCAATTAAGGCAGGCACGGCGACACGATCCACGCTGTATCCGGGCGAGATTTATTCTGGCCCAGGTCTCCGTGCAGGAAGGGGACTACGAAGGCGCCCTGGGCCTTTACGAGGAAATCGCCGAGCTTGACGCAGACTATATACCCGAAATCCTGGAGCCTTATCTGCAGGCGGCTGAATCCGCAGGGGCCGGGCAACGGGGTAGGGACAAATTCAATCAGTGGGCTGAAAACTACAAGGGCATCACCCTCATCTTGAAACTGACCGAATTCCTCTCGGATGAAAAAGGCGGTGATGCGGCCGGTCAATACCTGGTGGAAACCCTGACCTCCAAACCCTCGGTTCGCGGGCTGGATCGCCTGATCGAACTGAAGGCAGCGGGTCATCTGGATGCAGAGTCCAGTGATGATATTCTCAAGGCTGTCACGGCGCGGTTGATGGCCAGGCAGCCGGATTACCGCTGCAATCATTGCGGGTTTAGCGGGCATACACATCATTGGCAGTGCCCCAGTTGCAAGAACTGGAGTACGACCAAGAAAATCCACGGAGTACTGGGCGAGTAGTCCCTGAGCCGGGATGGCCACGGAGGCAGAATTGAGTACCTTTGCGGCGGTCATTTCCGCTTCCATTTTTTCTTTCCTGTTGACCGGGGCAGCAACCTGGTACGCGCGCCGAAGGGGGCTAATTGACCATCCAGGGGAGCGTCACAGCCACAAGATGGCCACGCCTCGTGGTGGTGGCGCCGGCCTGGTGACTGCCCTGCTTATAGTTACATTGCCCGCCACTGTTGACTCACCACCCAATATCTGGGCGTTCTGTATCGCGCCTGGTGCTTTTGTGATGGCTGCTACGGGCTGGTGGGACGATCACAAATCTCTAAGCGCCCGCTTCCGTTTTGCCATTCAGCTTGTTGTCAGTTCTTACCTGGTATGGTTTACCGCAGATTGCGGTTGGTTACAGGGAGCCTTGGCCATGTCAATTTCACTCTTGCTGGTTGTGTGGATGACCAACCTGTACAACTTCATGGACGGCAGCAATGGTATGGCAGGACTTCAGGGTGTATTTGCGGCTTGCGTGCTCGCCTGGCTATTCCATATCGCAGGGGATGAAACATTTTCAACGATATCGATTTTACTGGCGGCCTGCTGCGCTGGTTTTCTGCCCTGGAACCTGGGCCGGGCGCGTGTATTCATGGGGGACGTGGGTAGTCTGGCGCTGGGTTTTATTTTTGCCGCACTGCTTTTATACGGTGCGGGAACGGGCGCATTTGGGTTGCCGGTTGTGCTGATGCTGATGCTGGTTTTTGTGGCCGACAGCACGTTGACTCTCCTGCGCAGAGTAATGAGAGGTGAGCAATGGTATAATGCGCACCGGCAACACCTGTACCAGCGGCTGATAGCGTCAGGATGGACGCATGGCCAGGTTGCACTGATCTACCAGGCGATAAACCTGACCTTGGTATTTCCGGGAATCGTGGTTGCGGTTAATTTTCCGACTCTGGCCTGGCCAGTTACCCTTTTCCTGGTTTTCGTTTTGATCCTGGGATGGTGCTTAATAACTAATAAACTTGGAGTGCTTGCTAGAGCGGGGTAAGAATATGAACCTTATGCGCATTTTGCGTCACCCACGCGCCGCCGTTATTTCACACGACCTCGCGATGGTTGCCCTGTCATGGCTGGCCGCGGGCTGGATTATCGGGCGGGGCGGGTTTGTCGGTTTTATCCCGTCATTACCCCTGCTCGCAGAATTGTTTCTGGTCCTGGCCGCACAGGGCCTGATCTTGTGGTCAACCGGTCTCTACAAGGGTTTGTGGAGATTTGCGAGTTTCCCTGACTTATGGAATGTCGCCCGTGCGGCGTCATTCGGCACCCTTCTGATCCTGGCAGCCCTGACCCTGTTGTACGGAGCAGATGTGCGGGTTCTGTTGGGACCCATACTGGTTTATCCCGCTATTTTGTTTCTTTGCCTGAGTCTGCCCAGAATGTGTTACCGCTTCTGGAAGGATTCCCGCGCACCGGATAATGATCACGGACAGGGGGCGGAACGGGCGCTTGTGCTCGGGGCCGGCCGTTCCGGAGCGCTTCTGGAAAGGGAGTTGCGCCACAGGGGGACTTTTGAAGTGGTGGGTTTCCTGGACGACAACAAGCGCCTGGCGGGTGCACAGGTTCATGGCAAACCCGTGCTCGGAAACATTGACCAGTTACCCCGGGTCTGCCGCGAAGTTGCGGCGGATATCGCAATCATCGCGATACCCTCGGCAAGCAACCAGCAAATGCGCAAAATTGTCGAAATCTGTGAGCAAAGCGGTATCGAATTCCGAACCCTGCCAACCCTGAACGACCTGGGTAATAAAGCGACACGAATCGACGATCTCAAGCGGGTGGCGATTGATGATCTTCTGGGCCGGGAGCCGGTTTCTCTGGTCTGGGATTCGATTCGCGAGGGGCTTTCCGGAAAACGGGTAATGATCACCGGTGGCGGGGGTTCTATTGGTTCCGAATTATGCCGCCAGATTGCGCGCTTGAATCCGGTTGAATTAGTCCTGGTGGACAACAGCGAATTTGCGCTGTACCGGATTGATCAGGAACTCCGAAGTGAATTCCAGGACCTGGTTTTTTGCAGCGTGTTGGGGGATATCTGTGACCCGGCAACGGTTGAGAAAGTCGTTGGCGAGCACCACCCCGATATGATTTTCCACGCCGCGGCATATAAGCACCTGCCAATCCTGCAGGCCCAGGTTCGGGAGGCGTTCAGAAACAACGTGCTCGGTACCATGAGGCTGGCGGAAGCGGCGGAACGTCACCAGGTGGATACGTTCGTGCTGATTTCCACGGACAAAGCGGTCAATCCTGCAAACATCATGGGCGCCACCAAGCGGGTGGCGGAGATTTATTGCCAGGACATGGACACCAGGTCGATGACCCGTTACATCACCGTGCGGTTCGGCAATGTGCTCAATTCGAATGGCAGCGTAGTGCCTCTGTTCAAGAAACAAATTGCCAGGGGTGGGCCGGTAACGGTAACGCATCCGGAAATTTCCCGTTATTTCATGACGATTCCGGAAGCCAGCCAACTTATCATGCAGGCCGCGGTGCAGGGTTCGGGCGGGGAAATATATGTTCTCGACATGGGTGAGCCCGTGAAAATCACCTACCTGGCGGAGCAGTTGATAAGGCTTTCAGGCAAGAAGCCGGGTAAAGATATCCAGATCATTTACACAGGTCTCAGACCTGGAGAAAAACTGTTTGAGCAGCTGTTTCACGAAATGGAACCTTACGAACATACCCAGCATGAAAAGATTTTCCTGGCGCATCCACGGCAGGAAGACTGGACAGATCTGAGCGCCAGGTTGCGCGAGGCTGAACTCGCAGTCAGGCGGTATGACACTCGAAAGCTGAAACATATTTTGCTCAAACTGGTGCCAGAACTGGCCAAAACGTCAATCAGCACCTCGCCCGGTGCCGTCAATTCTGATGCCGAAGTCGTTCCCATCCACCGCCCCAGATAGATTGCTGCCATGACGAATTACAAGACGGTGAGGAAGGCCGTGTTTCCGGTTGCCGGTCTCGGCACCCGTTTTCTTCCAGCTACCAAGTCCATACCCAAGGAAATGTTGCCCATCGTCGACAAGCCCCTGATTCAATATGCCGTCGAAGAGGCACTGGAGGCGGGTATCGATACACTGATATTCGTTACCAGCCGGAAAAAGCACGCCATCTCAGATCATTTCGATTCTGCTTTCGAATTGGAAACGAAACTGGCTGAAGCCGGCAAGACTGAATTGCTGGAACGGATCACCGAAATTGTGCCTGACGAGGTGAGTCGGGTCCACGTGACCCAAACGGAGGCCCTTGGCCTGGGACATGCCATCCTCTGTGCCGAATCGGCCGTCGGTGACGAGCCGTTTGCGATCCTTCTCGCAGATGACATGGTCAGAAACGATGGTCCCGGGGCGCTGAGCCAGATGATGCACAGCTATCGTCAAACCGGCGCCAGCATTATCGGGGTTGAGCAAATTCCACGTGAATGGACCAGTAGTTACGGTATTGTCGGAGTCGAAGAGAACGAAGAAGGTCACAAAGCCATTCATACCATGGTTGAAAAACCAGCCCCTGAAGACGCTCCGTCACGACTCGGAGTGGTAGGGCGCTACATACTTGACCCTGCAGTTTTCAGCTATTTACGCAAAACTCCACGCGGGGCGGGCGGTGAAATTCAATTAACCGATGGTATCTCTGCGATGTTGCAAAGCCATTCTGTTCTCGCCTTTCCATTTGAAGGTGAGCGGTATGACTGCGGAAGTCGCCACGGCTTCATCAAGGCCACAATCGACTATGCACTGGAGCATGAAGCAATACGCGAAGAGATGCTCGATCATATGCACACTCTGCTCAGGAAATCCGGAAAAGTCTGAGCCAGGGTATGCCGGATTTTCGACCAAAAGCGGAGTGGCCCAGGGGCAAAATTCACACCCTGCGTCACCAATCAGGGGTTTTGCGGGACAATCCCTGGGGTGACCCTGCCGATCGTGCGGTCAGTGTTTACCTGCCTCATGGTTACTCGGAATCCGCTGCGCCATACCCGGCGCTTTGGGATTTGGCCGCCTATACCAGCTCAGGACCGGCACATCTCAATTGGCGTAACCAGGGAGAAAACCTCAAGCAACGCCTGGACCGGCTGATCGGGCTGGGAAAGATGGATCCGGTCGTTGTGGTTATCCCCGATTGCTACACATCCCTGGGCGGAAACCAATACGTTAATTCGCCGGCCGTAGGGAGGTACGCTGACTACCTTTGTGCGGAACTGCTGCCCTTTGTTGATGAGAATCTGAACGTGTTCAAGCACAGGAGCGGGCGCGCGTTATTCGGCAAATCTTCAGGTGGTTACGGTGCGATGTACCTGGCCATGCATTTTCCCGAGACCTGGGGGGCGTTTGCAAGCCATGCCGGCGATGTGGGCTTCGATATGGTTTACCGCAAGGATTTTCCGGTCGCATGTGAACTTCTGTCACCATTCGAAGAGAATTTTGAAACGTACATCCGCGCGTTCTGGCGAAAAAACAGGCCGTCCGGCCGTGATTACACTGCCATGATGATTCTGGCCATGGCTGCCAGTTATGATCCTGATGTGGAGCAACCATCCCGGATCCGCCTGCCGTTCGATCTGCGAACCTGTGAACTGGACCCCGATCGATGGAGCCGTTGGCTGGCCTGTGATCCGCTGAACATGCTGAATACCCGCGCCGAAGCGCTGAAGTCCCTGTATGGGATTTATATCGATGTGGGCATGTATGACCAATACCATATTCAGTACGGAACGAGGCGCCTGGTTGATCGCTTGACTGAGCATGATGTGCCGCATCGACACGAAGAGTTTGAAGGAACTCACTCTTCCATAGACTGGCGCTTGGATTATTCTCTTCCGTATCTCGTCGATACCTTGAAAAATGCCCGGCGGGAACAGATTAATGCATGATTCATGCAATAAATATTTCCCGGAGTGAAACCAGAACATGATAGAAATTACAGAAACCGCGCAGACCTATTTCCTGCGGTTGATCGAACAGCAGGATGAAGAGGCACTGGCTCTTAGAATTTCAGTGAATCACCCGGGAACGCCGGGGGCAAATTGCGATCTCCAGTTTTGTCCACAGGGACAAAACATGCCGGATGACCACACCGTTGAATTCCCCGGTTTCAAGGTGTTCGTGGCGAGGGCAAGCGCACCATGGCTGGATAAAGCGCAAATCGATTTCGAGGAAGACAGCACGGGTGGGCAGTTGACGATAAAAGCACCCGGAATAAAGGGTTCCGAACCATCGGACGGAGCCTCGTTGGAAGAGCGGGTGGGGTGGTTGCTGGAAACAGAGGTCAACCCGGCGCTTGCTTCACATGGTGGACGCGTTGCACTTGTCGAAATTACCGAAACAAAAGAAGTCGTGTTGCAGTTCGGTGGAGGTTGCCACGGCTGTGGCATGGCGGATGTCACCCTGAAGCAGGGAATCGAACAAACGTTAACGCGCAGTATTCCTGAAATTACCGCTGTGGTTGATGCTACGGACCACCAGTCGGGATCCAACCCCTATTACGCCAGCGATGCACAGGGCGAGTCAGCGGTCTGAAATGACCTGACCGTCAATCCTGGACTTACCAGGATCTTACTTGATGGACAGGTCTTTGAGCCCCTGCTGGCTTGAATACCAGGCGGCGAGGTCCAGTATGTCCTGATCACTCAGGGAAGTAGCCATACCCGCCATCACCGGATTGGTGCGGCGCCCCGCACGGTAGTCGCCCAGAGCCTTGATCAGGTAACTTTCATATTGCCCGGCCAGGTTGGGGTAACTTGGGTCCACGCTTTTACCGTCCGCCCCGTGACAGGCTTCGCAGATTTTCGCCTTGTCTTTGCCGGCGGAAGAGTCGCCTTTTGCCGCCAGTGTCAGGGGCAGGGTCGTCAGTATAAACACCAGGATTGCATTTCTGATCATCGTGTTTCGTCTATTCATCATTGATTCGTCAATCGCCACCGAGTGAAGCAAAATATGCCGCGACATCCTCGATATCCTGCTCGGACAGGCTTTCTGCCTGTAAATCCATCGTTTTATGATCACGTTCCCCGTCCTGGTAAGCCTTCAGGGCAAGCACCAGGTATTGGTAGTTCTGGCCACCTATTTTGGGAACCTTATAAGTCGGGTAAATGTTGTTGTAGCCAGGGATGCCGTGACAGCCAGTACAGGTATAGGCCTTTACCCTGCCTGCTTCTACATCGCCGGCTGCCTGCGCGGTTTCAGCCGTCATCAATGTGCTGACTGCCGACAACAGCAAAGCTGGAATGGTCAGGTTACGCATGGATGTCTCTTCAGTCGTGATTAAGGGAATGCAACAGGCGGCGATTATACCTTCTGTGATCTGGCAAACCAACGATTCTGTTGCAGTTCCTGACAATCTGTGCCCACCTTCACCACTTCAGCTGCTCAAGAAATGCCTTTCTGTTCGTTTAGTCTATACTTTGTGAAATATTTTACGCTGAACCTGCACGGCCACAGAGAGGAAAATAGGAATGCGGTTTTTGATGATGTCCCTGCTTTGCCTGAGTCTCATGAGCGGAGTAGTCGAGGCACAGCTGGAAGCTGAACAGATAGGTGTCTCCGACTTTCCCGTCCCGGTGGACAGTTGGTTCGTGATCAAGTCACTTGAGGGAAGCTATATTTTCGACGGTGATTCAGGTGAAATGCAGGGTATGATTTCCCACAACTGGGTCACGCCAGCGATTGCTTCAGGGCCAGCCCGTAAAGAGGCTTACCTGGTTGAATCCTGGTATTCACGAGGGGTGCGTGGTACGCGCGAAGACGTGCTGACTATTATCGACATGAACGACCTCTCGGTAAAAGCCGAGATCGATATCCCGGACAAGGCATCTGCGTTGTCATTCCGAAACCACATTGGACTGCTTGGCGATCAGCGGCACGTTACGGTTTTCAACATGACGCCTGCGCAGTCGGTGAGTGTTGTTGATGTCATTGACCGTGAATTCGCCGGCGAAATATCAACACCCGGCTGCGCCATCATCATGCCCACCGGCGAGACTGCGTTCATGATGATATGTGGCGATGGCACTTTACAGTACATCGGGATCGGCGAGGACGGGAAGGAAACAGTCCGGGAGCGCAGCAAATCGTTTTTCTCAGTCGATAGTGATCCTGTTTTCGACAAGCCCATGAAGACCGGCGAAGGCTGGTTGCTGATTTCACATTCGGGGCGTGCTTTCGAAGTCAGCGTTGACAAGGGCCGCATGAAAATAAGTGAGCCCTGGTCTCTGCTTTCCGATGAAGACAAGGAGGAGAACTGGAGGCCTGGCGGCCCACAACCATTCACGGTACACCGCAATTCAAATCTCTTATATGTATTGATGCACCAGGGTGGAGTCGATACCCATCACGATAATGGCACAGAAGTCTGGATCTACAGCCTGGCCAACAGAAAGCGCGTCGGGAAGTTCGAGTTTGAGGAGGAAGTCAGCCACATCCTTTCCAGCCAGGAAGACCACCCCAAGCTGTACGTTTTCAATAAGGAACATAAACTCCTGATTTATGATGGCCGGCTGTTCCGCCTGTTGCGAACCATCGAAGAACCGGGACCGGGTCCTGGATTGCTCCAGACCCTGGCCCATCATGATTGATCCTTTTATTGTAAAAGCCGTGTCGATTGTGCTCGGTTTGATGCTGCTGGCTGCCGCCTGGCACAAGCTGTCTTCGCTGCCGGCATTCACCACTGTGCTTTTTGACTATCATCTTCTGCCATCGTTTCTGGTTTCATTCATGGCGCTGGTCATTCCAGCGGTTGAAATTCTGCTCGGCGCCGGTTGGCTCACGGGTGTGGCCATGAACATCGTGGCGCCGCTGACCGCAGGCCTGTTCGCCATTTACGGATCAGCCATTGCAATAAACCTTTTGCGCGGCCGTCTGCACATCAGCTGCGGTTGTGGACTGGGTGGTGCCTCGAGTGAGAATCAGCCCCTGTCATGGGTGCTGGTCGCCAGAAATACGGTGCTGCTTCTTCTGGCCTTGTTGCCCCTGGTTCCGATGGCAGACCGCGCAATGGTCTGGATAGACTGGCTGACGCTGACAGCAACCCTGGTGACCTCCGCCTTACTCTATCTGGGCGCTTCACAATTGCTGCAAAACAGTTCGGCAATCCGTTCCTGGAGGAACCCACGTGACTGAAGCCCTGCTGGCGTCCAACATCCTGCTTTGGTTCCTGGTGATTATCCTGTCGCTGATCGTCTTCGCATTGGCTCGCCAGGTCGGCGTATTGCATGAACGGGTTGCGCCGGCCGGGGCGTTGATGCCGACCAGCGGTCCGAAGGTCGGCGAAATGACAGAGTCAGTTACTTACCCGGACCTGGAGGGCGTACAGGTAACCGTTGGCGGAGCCAGCGACGATGGGCGGGCAACGCTGGTACTTTGGATATCACCGACCTGTCCGGTCTGCAAGGGACTGGTGCCGACGGCCCGTTCAATGGCTTCAGATGAAAAGCTGAACCTGGTTTTCGCCAGTGACGGCGATAAGCTGGAGCAGCACCAGGCCTATGTCAGGGACCTTGGCATCAGCCAATACAGCTACATCGTTTCCCAGGCCTTCGGCATGAAGTATTCCGTGAGCAAACTTCCATTTGCGGTACTGATCGGCCCCGATGGGACTCTCAGGAGCAAGGGGCTGGTGAACACCCGGGAGCACCTGGAAAGCCTTGCCGAGTCAATGGAAACGGGAATAAGTACATTGCAGGATTACATCCAGATTGTCGATAAGCAGGCGGCAGTCCAGGCGAAGGAACAAACGTTATGAATTCAAAAAAAATCACTGGCCGGAGTTTACAGGCACTGGACCGGATAACAGGTAATGGCAGCCGCCAATTGGCGCGCCTGACATCACGGCGCAGTTTCCTTACACGGCTCGGCACGATGATCACCGGAGCGGCTGTATTACCATTACTGCCGGTATCCCGAGCCTTCTCCGCCGAACCTGTCGAAGAGTTGGGTGATCCGCAGAGTTGCGATTATTGGCGCTATTGTGCGCTTGGCGGCACCCTTTGTTCCTGCTGTGGGGGTACCCACAATAGCTGCCCGCCAGGTGCCGAGCCATCACCTATCACCTGGGTGGGAACCTGCCGCAATCCCGTGGATGATCGTGACTACCTTATTTCCTACAACGACTGTTGCGGGAAATCACTCTGTAACCGCTGCTGGTGCGGAAACAGCGAGCGTGAAAGACCGGTTTACTTCCCCAGCAAGAGCAACAGCGTGCTCTGGTGCTTCGGTACGGAAAGCCGCGCCTATCACTGCACTGTGGCAGTTGTGCTGGGCGAGGCCAGTAAACAGGATTGAGCAGGATAGCGTCTCGAATGCCGTTGAAAGCCGTGATTCTCTTGCTGAGCGTTGCCGGCGCGGCATACGCCAGTCCCAAAAGCGACTTCCTGCTGCATTGCGGTGGCTGCCATCAACCCAATGGAACCGGAGCACCACCCAATGTGCCCACATTGGTGGGTTCGCTCGGCAGGATTGCAGCATCGGCCGAAGGCCGTGATTACCTGGCGCGGGTTCCCGGTGCCGCACAGGCTCCGCTGACGGACGACGAACTCGCAGCCGTTCTCAACTGGATTCTGAAGGAGTTCAACAACGACACTTTGCCTGCTTCTTTCAAACCGCTGAAGGGCAGGGAAGTCGGCAAGTCGAGGGCCAGGGTGCTGGCCGACCCTTTGAAGATGCGCAATGAACTTTGGCCGGGTGACCCGGACTATTGATCTCTACGTCAACAAAAATCCCTGGATTTACTTTGCAGACTGCCGGCGAGGTGGCTGAAATCATGAACCCGGTCAGCGATCAGGTGGTGCACATCACCGTCGGTTTCCAGCGTGCCGTCTATGGCCAGGATCTGTGACCCAAGAATCTCGGCGCGCTGTTTTTCGAACAGGCGGGGCCATACCACTGCGTTGACGAAGCCGGTTTCATCTTCCAGTGTCAGGAAGATGGTGCCGCTGGCCGTCATGGGTCGTTGCCGCATGGTGATCAGGCCGCAGGCGCGAATCCGGCTGCCGTGCGGCAGAGTATGCAGTTTCCGCGCGGTAATGGCGCGCCTGCGGCGCAGAACCGGCCGCAGCAATGCGATCGGGTGGCGCCCCAGGGTCAGGCCAGTGCTGGCATAGTCGGCCCGAATATCGTCTGGTTCCGCGGGTGGCCGGATACTGACGTCCTCGCGACGGTCCGCATTGATGGGGTCAGAGTGAAATTTCTTGGGAGAATTTTTACTCTGACCCCGCTCTTGTTTCCACAGTGGCAGGGGTTTTTCGGTGGCGGCGATTTCCCAGCGCGCGCGATGACGGTGGCCGGCCAGGCCGCGTAAAGCGGCTGCCTCAGCCAGCACGGCCAGGTCGTGACGGTCCAGGCCGGCGCGCGTAGTGAGATCCTGTACTCCGGAAAAGATACGCTGCAGTCGAGCCTGCTGCAGCCGCCGGGCGCTGTCTTCGCGCATGCCCTTGACCATGCGCAATCCCAGCCTTAGCGCCAGTACACTCCGATAAGGCTCCAGTGTGCAGTCCCAGTTACTGAAGCGTACGTCAGCCGGCAACACCTTCACGCCGTGCCGCTGTGCATCCTGTACCAGTTGTGCGGGCTGGTAGAAACCCATTGGCTGGGAATTGAGCAGGGCACAGCAAAAAGCAGCAGGATGGTGGCGCTTCATCCAGGCGGAAATATAAACCAGCAGCGCGAAACTGGCCGCATGGGACTCGGGAAAGCCGTATTCGCCAAAACCACGGATTTGCTGGAAGATCTGCTCGGCAAAGACCTCACTGTAACCGCGTTCGAGCATGCCGTTGACCAGGCGCTGGTGCATGTGTTCCATGCCGCCGCGGCGGGCCCATGCGGCCATCGACCGGCGTAATATGTCCGCTTCCGAACCGCTGAAACCTGCTGCGACCATTGCGATCTGCATTACCTGTTCCTGGAAAATAGGCACGCCCAGCGTACGCTCGAGAACTGTTTTCAAATCCTCCGAGGGATACTCGACTTGCTCGGTGCCGCGCCGCCGCTGCAGGAAAGGGTGCACCATGTTGCCCTGAATCGGCCCCGGGCGGACGATAGCGACCTCGATCACCAGGTCGTAGAAACAGGCAGGCTTCAGCCGGGGCAGCATGGCCATCTGCGCACGTGACTCGATCTGGAACACGCCGATCGTATCGGCTTGCTGAATCATTGCGTAGGTTTCC
Source organism: uncultured Lysobacterales bacterium (assembly GCA_937924405.1). Taxonomy (GTDB): domain Bacteria; phylum Pseudomonadota; class Gammaproteobacteria; order Xanthomonadales; family SZUA-36; genus JAHEFT01. The sequence goes on along the minus strand of CALDVW010000040.1, from coordinate 1,684 downwards.
GGGTCTCCGGCTGGAATATCGCTGACACTCAGCGGGGAGCTTGCGGTTTCATTGATCAGGTCCAGGCAGCGGTGGATAGCGGACAGCATGCCCAGCGCCAGGCAGTCGACTTTCAGCATGCCGAGGGTTTCGAGGTCTTCCTTGTCCCACTGGATGATCGTGCGGTCTTTCATGGCCGCATTTTCCACCGGCACCAGGCTGGAAAGCGGAGTTTCCGAAATTACGAAACCGCCCACATGCTGGGAGAGGTGGCGCGGAAAGCCGGTGATGGACTGCACCAGGTGCGCGAGGTGCCTTACTTTGAGGTTATCCGGCCTGAACCCCTGTTGGCGGATGCGGTGCCCGAAGCTCTCCGGGTTATCCCACCAGGCCGTGTTGCGCGCCAGTATATCGACCTGGCCCAGCGAGAAGCCCAGGGCCTTGCCGACATCACGGATCGCGCTGCGGTGCCGGTAGGTAATCACGGTGGCGGCCAGCGCAGCCCGGTCGCGGCCGTATTTGCGATAGATGTACTGGATGACCTCTTCGCGCCGCTCGTGTTCGAAATCCACGTCGATATCGGGTGGTTCGTCACGTTCGCGTGAAATGAAACGTTCGAACAACATGCTCATCCGCGCCGGATCGACCTCGGTGATTCCCAGGCAGTAACAGACTGCCGAATTCGCGGCCGAACCGCGGCCCTGGCAAAGAATGCCCCGGCTTTTCGCGAACCTGACGATGTCATGGACCGTGAGGAAATAGGACTCGTAGTGCAGTTCTTCGATCAGATCGAGTTCTTTTTCAATTTGTGCGCGCAATTCCCTGCTGATATCACCCGGCCAGCGTTCGCGGATACCGGCCTCGGTGAGTTCGCGCAGGTGCCCGATAGCGCTCGTGCCTTCGGGAACCACTTCGTGCGGATAGCGATAGCACAACTGCTCCAGCCGGAAGCGGCAGCGTTCTGCGATGTTGACACTTTCCTCCAGGAATTCCCGGGGAAACAAACGGGACAGGTGCGCCTTGCCGCGCAGGTGGCATTCGCCGGAGGGCAGGGCGCGGTAGCCCAGTTGGGCCACGGAGCAGCCATGCCGGATAGCGGCCAGCACGTCGTGCAGCATGCGGCGTGAACGGGTGTGCATTTGCACGTCACCACAGGCAGTCACGGGCAGGCCGGCAGTGCGGGCGGTGGCCAGCAGGTGCTCAAGCCGCTTTGCATCGTCCGGCCCGAGGTGAAGGCTGATTCCCAGCCAGCAACGGCCTGGAAAGTATGTGCTCAGCCAGTGCGCGGTCAGTACATCGTCTTCACTGGATGGCAACCAGAGAGCCAGGCATTGATCGAGCCCGTGTTCAAAGCAGGAGTCTGCCAGGGCATACTCGCCCTTGGCCGCATTGCGCCGTCCGCGCGTGATCAGTGCACATATCTGGGTATAGCCGGTATGGTCCCGCGGCAGCAAAATCAGCCGGGAACCGTTCTCCAGGCGGAAACTGCTGCCCGGAATCAACTGGATGGGCTGCCCACGCTCTGCACAACGCTGCGCCTCTTCCAGCGCTCGCACCACACCCGCCAGTGAGCACTCATCGGTAATCGCGATAGCGCTGTAGCCCAGTTCAGCGGCGCGCGCGACCAGTTCCTGCGGGTGTGAGGCGCCGGTCAGGAAACTGAAGTTGCTGGTGCAGGCAAGTTCAGCATAAGAAGGTGAATTCT
>CALDVW010000039.1 GCA_937924405.1 uncultured Lysobacterales bacterium | reverse complement strand
GCTATTTTCAGGGCCTGCCTTGTACTCATCAGGTAGTTGACGTCACTGATGTCAGCCGTTTCCGGGCCCTCCATGGTTTCCCAGCCAAAATCCCAGGGCGCAATTACCGGCAGGTTGTGCCCCCTGGAGTGGTCTCTTATTTCCTGGGCGTGAAGGCGGCTGTAATGGGCCAGCTTGCGGAATGTTTCCGCAACCTCCGGATTATTGTGAACATCCATCATGTCGGCCAGTTCATCGTGCCGCTCGGCCGCTTCCTCCTCCAGTGCAACCGAATAGGTCAGGAAGATGTCAAGGTCGGTAATTTTTTTTGCCAGGCTCATATCAGGAACTCGCTTTCGATGGATTCCAGCATGCAATCGCCACTTTTCCCGCCGGGTTGAAACACCGGGTATTGCCGGCGAAATATGACACCGGTACTCATTCCGTCATCCGCCTGTATGCGCTGAACTGCTTCGATCGGGTCACTGGTCGTTTCCTGCTCAAAACCGCGAACCTGGTGCTTCCACTCCATCTGCTCGGGCCTGAAGGTGGGGCAGGGACTCAATGCCTGCACGAATGAAAAACCCTTGTGTTCAATCGCTTCCACCAGCATCCGGGCCAGGCCGTTGGGGTCGCCGGTGAAGCCCCTGGCGATAAACGAGGCTCCGGCAGTCAGGGCCAGCCCGGCCGGTTGAAACGGTCTGATTCCGGTACCCTGCGGCGTCAGCTTACTGTCCGCCCAGTCCGGCGCCGTGGTGGGGGAGGCCTGGCCCTTGGTCATGCCATAGACCTCGTTATCCATAATGATATATGTCATATCCATATTGCGACGGCAGGCATGGATGAAATGATTGCCACCGATGGAAAGCCCATCGCCATCACCTCCGGCCACCAGAACCGTCAAATCAGGGCGCGCCGCTTTGAGGCCGGAAGCCAGCGCCAGCGCCCGTCCGTGAACACCATGAAAACCATACACGCTGGTGTAGGCTGCAATTCGTGAGGAACAGCCAATACCGGTGATGAAAGATACGTCCTCCCGTGGCAATTCGAGGAAGGCCAGGGCCTTGGTGATGGCGTTGAGCACCGCGAAGTCACCACAGCCCGGGCACCAGACCGGCTTGATTTCAGACTTGTAGTCCCTGGGCCTGATCGGGATGGGTCTTGCTGCATTATCCATGTTCAACTCCACTGCTCGACCTGGTCAACTATTTCACCCGGGGTGAGCGGCTGCGGCCCCGGCCGGGCCAGCGTGTGAGTCATGGCCTTGATGTCGTAATAGGCACGAAGGTAACGGTGAAACTGGGCGGAATGGCTCTGCTCCACGATCAATACCCGGCTGACGCCCTCAAGTTCAGCGGCCAATTTGTCGGGGCTGGCGGGCAACAACAGCCGCAGTGCAATCACCTTGACGCGGTCTCCGCGTGCAGCAAGCCTCGATGCCGCTTCACGCACGGCGGCCGTGGTCGAACCCCAGGTGACGATTGCGGTTTCACCCTCGCCCCGGATATCGGCCCAATGCGGCCCGTAGTCAAAGTCTTCGACCTTGCGCAATCGCTTGTCCAACTGCTTGGCGTGGTCAGCAGCAGCGGTTGACGGTTTGCCACTTTCAGTGTGCTCCAGGCCATCGGCGACATAGGTCGAGCCCGCCGTTCCAGGAATCGCCATCGGGGACACGCCACTCCGGGTCTCCTGGTACCGCTGGTAGTTCTCGTCAGGGTCAGCAATTGCACGGCTTTTGATTGGCGGCAATTCGTACTCAGGCTCCGGGATCAGCACGGTCGATTGGGCCAGGTTCTGGTCAGACAAGACAATTGCAACGGTCTGCAGGGCTTCGGCCAGCCTCACCGACCACTCCGTCGTCAGAATACAATCTGCGTGATCAAGTGCTCCCAGCACCAGATGCGGGGCATCGCCATGCAAGCCGTAAATGGCCATGTTCAGGTCGACCTGCTCTGACTTTGTCGGGATGCCGGTGGAAGGGCCGCCACGCATGACATTGATCACCACGGCGGGGATCTCAGAGGCGACGGCCAGGCCCATTGCTTCGGTCATCAGGGCAAAGCCAGGGCCCGAAGTTGCAGTCATCGACGCGATGCCACCGTAAGAGGCACCAATGACCATGTTGATCGACGCGAGCTCATCTTCAGCCTGGACGAGGCTGCCGCCAAATTGCTCCAACCGGGGAGCAAGCCATTCGAGCAAGTCACTGGCCGGCGTGATGGGATAGGCGGCGGCGAACCTTATCCCACCCCGCAATGCTCCCAGCCCACAACCCTGGTTGCCGTTGAAGTGCCATCGCGCTCCCGTAAAGGCTGGCTCTCCAGGTTCCGGGCGAGGCCTGGCCTCGCGCGCTTCGACGATAAGCGGTTCGGTGAAGCCTTGCCGGAATGCCGCTTGCGAGCCGTTGACAATTTCTTCACCTTTTCTGCCAAAAACTTCAGTGATCAGTCTGGCCGCTTCGTCACTGCAAAAGCCCAGCCAGTGTGCCAGCAAGCCCAGGGCAATCATGTTTGGCCGCCCGGCGGGAATCTCTTTCGCCAGCTTTTTCATGGGCACTTCGATAATGTCCACGCCGAGGCCGGCGATCGAGTCCGGAATTTGACCGGCCGCCGGGTCAGCAATGATCAGGCTCCCGGGGTGCAGCCTGATTTCTTCGGCAAAGCGATCCGCGTTGCGCCAATCCAAAGCCAGCAACAGGTCGAAATGATCGTTCATGCATTCAACCGGGGTGTGACTGATGCGAACCAGCGCAGCGGCCTCACCACCGCGGATTTGGGGACCGAATGAGCGCCGCATCATGCCGAAGCAACCGTTTTTTCCAGCCAGGCTCAGCAATAACTCACCGGCGGTGATCGTCCCTGCGCCGCCGGAACCGGTAATCGCAAGGGAAATATCGCATGCCTGTGCTGAGTTCATGGCCGCTTGAATGTGGGGTTAAGGACTGGAATTATGCGAGAGGCGCATTGACGGGCCATGACAGAAATCAAAAAAGGCCGCCGGAGATGCGCGGCGGCCTTTTTCAAATTTCTTTACATTGTTATCTGCCGTGTACACGGTCCATTGAATTTCGCAAGCGGGTTGCGAATTGTGTGAACATGTTTACAACATTCTTGACGTTGTTTTCAGTGGTGAATTCCTTGTACTTCTCGCCCACCGCCTTGTCGCCTTCGATCAGCAGCAGTAGCTCACGGGTCATGGAATCGCGCATCTCAACCCGGGCGGTAATTTCGCCTGAACCCAGCGTTTTCACTTCGAATCCTTCCAGTTCTTCGTCACCACCCGGCTTGATCCAGGGCATGATATTGAGAATCTCAACCTCGACTTCGAGCACTTCCTTGCCATCCGCGTAGACCAGCGGCCAGCCACCATTGCCTTCCAGCGTTGATTTCATGGCGTCCCTGAACATGGCCTGCATGGCCTCTAAATCCTGGATATCCAGCGTCCACTCCGAGGTATCATCCTCCGCGTAAGGTGGTTTCACCACCTTGACGTCGTCGATGTTCAAAGGTTTGACCATGAACTTCGTGTATTGCGACCAGTCCACACCTTCCTTGACCCAGGTAGGCTCTATCACTTTTTCTGCAACAGCCGTGGTGGAAAACAGCATCACGAACAAACCGGCTAGGAGTTTTCCGCGATTCAAAAATTCTGACTTCATTCCTGGCTCCTTCTTGTATCAAACCATTTGGTGGATGACCGCCCGGTCAGGACGGCCCGTAACTATAACATCTGCCGCCGGAAACGGCGACAGCGCACCCTTTCTGGATTCAGATCAGGTAAAGGCTGGGCGCGGCGGCCACGAACGGGACAGTTCAGGCCAGCATCTCGATAGGCCGCCAAATGGCCGATGAGCTCGAACCGGGGGATTCAATTTTCGGGGGTTGCCCTGACCACGCTGTCCGGCGTGAGAATGTAAAGCTCACCCCCCGGCCCCTGCCGCACGTCCCTGATCCGGGCAGACAACTTGCCGAATATTGACTCCTCACCGGTCATTTTCCCGGCCATGAATTCCAGGCGGCGAACTTCCCGGTTGACCAGCGCGCCGACGAAAAGATCGCCTTTCCACTCCGGAAACAGATCTGCCTCGTAAACCGTCAGGCCGGATGGCGCAATGGAAGGCACCCAATAATGTTCCGGCTGCGCCATGCCTTCCCATTCGCTAAAGGGAGAAATCACGGCGCCGCTGTAGTCCACACCGTGGGTAATCGCAGGCCAGCCGTAATTAACGCCCGGCTCGATCCGGTTAAGTTCATCTCCACCTCTTGGCCCGTGCTCATGCAGCCAAATCACCCCGGCGTCGCTGATGGCCAGCCCCTGCGGATTCCGGTGCCCGTAACTATAGACATACGGGGATTCCGGAAATGGATTGCCACTGGCGGGCGACCCGTCAGTGTTCATCCGCAGTACCTTGCCCAGGCCGCTGGATATATCCTGTGCCGCTTCCCGATAGTTGAAACCATCTCCCGTGGTCAGTAACAGGGTACCGTCAGCCATGAAGGCCATGCGGCCACCATAGTGAACCGGCGTGTCCTTGCGTGTAAAGTTGCGAAAGATGATTTCAACATTTGTCAGCGAGTCGCCGTCGAGCTTTCCCCTGGCCACGGCCGTGCCGTTGTTTTCAGGGCTGCCCTCGGCGAATGCAAGATAGATCTGGCCGTTGTGGAGAAAATCGGGGTCAGGCAATACATCGAACAGACCACCCTGCCCGGCAAAATAGACAGCGGGCACGTTTTCTATCGGCGGGCCGGCTTTTCCAGACTCGTCCAGGCGCTTGAGTTTTCCGCCAAGTTCGGTGACCAGAGCCGAACCATCCGGCAGAAAGGCAATGCTCCAGGGCAATTCCAGGCCCTCAGCCCAGTATTCCAGCTGGTAGTCTTCAGCCAATGCGCAGGTTGAAAGGCAAATGCTCAATGCACAAATACACAGTCTGCTGATTATTGGCATGATGCGACTCCAGCTGATTCCATCCGGTTCCGGTATGCTAGCCTTGCATGCGGGCTGCTGGCAAAAGCATACATGATTGAAGGTAAAACCATCATCTATTCTCTTCTTTACCGTTTGGGGATCTACCTGCTGGCGGTCGCAATCACCTACCTGCTCGCGTCCATCAGTGCTACCCAATCCGTTGTTTCCAGCCTGGCGACAATGGGCGTGCAGGTAGGGTTGGCTGACCGGTTGGGAATGACGCTACAGGATATTGCCGGGATGGCCGGGCTCTTTTTGCCGATGGTTGCTTTCGCACTGCTGTTTGCTTTCCTGACCGCTGCTTTGCTGTGTTACTGGTGGGGCCAATGGCGGGTGGCATTGTATGTGCTGGCCGGTGCGGTTGGCATGGTGACGATCCACCTCACCCTGAATCTCGCCTTCGGGGTTACGCCAATCGCAATCGCCCGCAGCAGTGGTGGGTTGATAGTGCAGGCGGCGGCGGGGGCCATTGGCGCTTACGTCTATATTTTTCTGCTCACGCGGCAGCAGTCCGGTTAGAATGCGGCACCATGAACATTGTCAGAAAGTCATTTCCAGCCGGCCCGTTGCAGTGTAACTGTACGATCATCGGGGACCGGGATTCCGGTACGGGTTACGTGTTCGATCCGGGCGGCAACCCGGAACAGATCATGGCTACTGTCGCTGAACTGGGCCTGAGCATTGTCGGGCTGATCCACACGCATGCCCACCTGGACCATATTCTCGCGGCCGGCGAAATTCACCGGCAAACCGGTGCGCCCGTCTGGCTGCACAAGTCAGACAAGTGGTTGTGGGATTCTCTGGAAACCCAGTGCCGCATGTGGGGCGTTCCCTATTCGCCCGTTCCTGATCCCAGCCACTGGATCGAGGACGAGGAAGACCTGCACTGCGGGGGATGCTGTATCCACACCCCCGGGCATACGCCCGGCTCCACCAGTTTCTACTTCGAGGATTCCGGCCTGCTGATCGCAGGAGATACGCTTTTCCTCGGTTCGGTCGGACGAACGGATTTCGAGGGCGGTGATTCGAATACCCTGAAAAAGTCCATCAGGAACCGAATCTACACACTGGATGAAGCAGCGGTGGTGGTGCCCGGACATGGGCCGGAAACAACCATTGGCCGGGAAATGCGGCATAACGCTTTCGTGCGGGCTTAAGTCAACTCCCTCATTCCCTGCTCGAGGCCGTTCACCGTCAGCGGGAACATCCGTTCTTCCATCAATTCCGAGATCATGCGGATCGATGGGGTGTACTCCCACCTTTGTAACGGCTCGGGGTTCAGCCAGATTGCGTTCGGGTAGGTGTCCAACAGGCGTTTAATCCAGACGGCGCCGGCTTCTTCGTTCCAATGCTCGACACTGCCCCCCGGGTAGTGGATCTCGTAGGGACTCATGGTGGCGTCACCCACCAGAATGAGCTTGTAATCCGAGGGGTACTTGTGCAGTACGTCCATGGTCGGCGTACGGGCCGAATGGCGGCGTTTGTTGTCTTTCCAGACACCCTCGTAAACGCAGTTGTGGAAATAAAAATACTCCAGGCGCTTGAATTCGCCGCGGGCGGCAGAAAAGAGTTCCTCGCAGGCGCGAACGTGGTCGTCCATCGATCCACCGATATCCAGAAAGAGCAGCACTTTCACGGCATTGTGACGCTCCGGCACCATTTTTATGTCCAGCAGACCGGCATTACGCGCCGTGGACTCGATGGTATCCGGCAAATCCAGTTCGTCGGCAGCGCCTTCCCGGGCGAAGCGCCTCAGGCGCCGTAAAGCCACCTTCAGGTTTCTTGTACCCAGCTCCACCGAATCGTCGAGGTTGCGAAACTCACGCCGGTCCCACACCTTTACCGCGCGCCGCTGTCGCGATCCCTCCTGTCCAATGCGAATGCCTTCCGGATTATAGCCATACGCGCCAAAGGGAGAAGTTCCGCCGGTGCCGATCCACTTGTTGCCCCCCTCGTGGCGTTCATCCTGCTCCTGGAGACGCTTTTTCAGGGTCTCCATCAACTTGTCCCAGCCACCCAGTGATTCAATCAGCGCCTTTTCCTCATCGCTCAAACCGAGTTCGAACTGACGTCTCAGCCAATCTTCCGGGATTTCCGTTACATCTTCGCCGAAAAGATCCTGAATTCCCTTGAAATGCGCTGAAAATACACGATCAAAACGATCATATAGAGCCTCATCCTTCACCAGGCAGGCCCGGGCCAGGTAATAGAACTCTTCAACGCTGTAACCCGCAATCCGTTTTTCCAGCACTTCCATCAGGGTCAGAAACTCCGTAATGGAGACCTTCAGCCCGCCTTCGCGCAACAGGAAGAAAAACTGGATAAGCACAGGACTGAACGCAAGCGGGGCCGGAGCTAACGGCCTTCGCGCTGGTTAAGAAAGATCAGCCGCTCGAACAGGTGCACATCCTGCTCGTTTTTCAACAGGGCGCCATGCAGGGGCGGCAGGGTCTTGCGCCGGTCGTCACTGGACAGCGCCTCGGGAGGAACGTCTTCAGCCAGCAACAATTTGAGCCAGTCCAGCAACTCGGAAGTTGACGGTTTCTTTTTCAGGCCGGGCACTTCCCGCAGATCATAGAAGGCGTGCAGGGCCTCATCGAGCAACTGCTTCTTCAAGCCGGGGTAGTGAACTTCAACGATATCGCGCATGGTATCTGCATCAGGAAAGCGGATGTAATGAAAGAAACAGCGCCGCAGGAAAGCATCCGGCAACTCCTTTTCATTGTTACTGGTGATAACGATGATCGGGCGGTGTTTTGCCACCACGGTCTGGTGGGTTTCATAGACATAAAATTCCATGCGGTCCAGTTCGCGCAGCAGATCGTTGGGGAATTCGATATCCGCCTTGTCGATTTCATCGATCAGCAAAACCGGCTGAACCTCCTGCTCGAACGCCTCCCACATCGGTCCGCGTACAATGTAATTGGCGATGTCATGAACTTTCTCATCGCCCAACTGGGAATCACGCAGTCTTGCCACCGCGTCGTATTCATACAGACCCTGCTGCGCCTTGGTCGTCGATTTGATATGCCATTGCAGAAGCGGGCGCTCCAGGCCATGGGCAATCTCTTCCGCCAACTGGGTCTTGCCGGTGCCGGGCTCCCCCTTGATCAGGATGGGGCGGCCAAGGGTTACGGCGGCATTGACGGCTGTCGTCAGGTCTTCGGTGGCCACATACCGGTCGGTACCGGTAAAGCGTTGATCGGTCATATGCAGACTCTCGAACGGAAACTCCTATTTTACCCCTGAATTACAGACGGTGGGAGCGGGCCGTATCCGTAATCTGAAGTTGTTGCAGAAGAGGCGTCGGGTACCTGTCTGCAGGACACGTTCAAGACATCCCTGTGCACTCTGCGGCTGTTCCCGACAGCCGAAGGTCCTGCAGACAGGTACCCGACACCTCTTGGGAAGCTTTGGGTCGCTCACGTTGCGATGGTGATGAAAGAGAGGTATCCGTTAGCCCTTTCCAGGACAATCAACTGTCGGGAACAGTTGCTTAGCGCACAGGGAGTCTCGAGCGTGTCCTGGAAAGGGCTAACGGATACCTCTCCTGCGACAAACCCAATTCGCGGGTGTGACCGTCCCCACATTTCCTGACTAGTTTTTGACTTTCCCCACGATCCACAGCAGGATCACCGCGCCAATGGTTGCGGTGATCAACGAGCCGATGATGCCCGCGTCGAGACCAGCGCCGAACAGACCAAACAACCAGCCGCCGATCACTCCGCCGATGATACCGATGATGATGTTCAGCAGGACACCCTGTCCTTTGCCTTTCATGATCTGACCGGCCAGCCAACCGGCGATTCCACCCACGATAAGCGATCCGACTAATCCTTCCATTTTTTGTCTCCACAATGAAATAAGCACTTGATTCAGTTTAGAATACACCAAGCGGATCTTAAATCCGCTATCTTCAATGGAGGTGGTTTGTGCAAGGGAAAGCCAGTAGGTATGCCAGGGCAGGCGTGTTTTTAGGCGCTGTACTGGCCTTGACGGTTTCATTGCCGGGGCAGGCCCAGGTCTACAAATGGGTCGATGACGACGGCATTGTCACCTATTCCAATATTGCGCCGCCCACAGACCAGGATTTCCAGGTCCTCAAATTTCCCTGTTACGCTTCTGATCCCCGTTGCCGGTCCGTCAGCTGGGAAAAAGTTCCTTTGAATACCCGGGCTTTTCGCAGTGAAATCAGGTCAGCAGCACAACACAACGCCGTTGAAGAGTCCCTGATCCGGGCGATTATCCATGCTGAATCGGCTTACCAGCCCGATGCGCAGTCTCCTAAAGGAGCGCAGGGTCTGATGCAGTTGATGCCGGCCACCCAGGCTGAGCTGAAAGTATCCAATCCCTTCGATCCCCATGACAATATTCTTGGTGGCGCGCGCTACCTGTCCCAATTGCTCGACCAATTCGACGGCGACTTTGAATTGGCGGCCGCAGCATATAACGCCGGGCCGAATGCGGTGAACAAGTACGGGGGTGTCCCGCCCTATGACGAAACACAGGAATACGTCCGGCGCGTAAAAATCCTTTACCGCCGTTACGGCCAGGCCCTATAGACGCACCGGCAGTTAATAAACCAGCCGGGCGTCACTGACCATCTCCAGTTCACTCAGCGCCGCGACCAGTTCTTCGCAGGCCTTTACATTCCACTCGTCGCCCAGTTCCAGCCGGGCCCGGGCGCGGGCGTTGCTATAGTTCAACCAGATCTTGCCGGAGCCGTCGCGGTAGGGAACAAAGGTGGATTGCAGGGCGCTGCAGAGGGTTTCGTCCGGGCCTCGCAGCGAAATTTGCACGCCCTTGGCAAAGCGCGCCTTGGCATCCGACAGCGGCATCACTTTCTGCACCGTCATGCGGTAGCCACCTGAAAAATCGTCGCTCGCGACCCGGCCTTCGAGCACCAGGATCTCATCCTTGTTCAGCAGTTCGGCGTAAAGCGTCCAGGCGTCGTCGAACAACGAGGCTTCGATCCGGCCGCTGTGATCTTCCAGCGCGATGAAGCCGCCCCGGTTGCCGCGCCGGCGGATGGTGCGCACCATCCCGGCCAGGACCATCGGTGTGCCGCTTCGCCTGCCCCTGCTTTCGGCCGGCATGCGGTCGCCCACCCTGGCCAGGGTGCAGGTGGTGAAGCGTGACAGGTCCTCTGCCTGCAGTTCTACCGGGTGGCCGGTCAGGTACAGCCCCAGCGTGTCTTTTTCGGCCTGGAGCTCCTGCAGGCGGGTCCAGGGCCGCACGACCTGATGATCCGTGATATGCGGCGCGCTCGATTCCGCGAAGCTGCCGAACATATCGACCTGTCCTGATTCCTTATCGCGCTGATATTGCTCGGCTGCGTGGATTGCCTCGGGCAGTTCATTGCTCATCCGGGCACGGTTGCCGTCCGGGTCAAGCTTGTCGAGGGCGCCCGAGCGGACCAGCACATCCATGGCCCGCTTGTTCACCTTGTGGTGATCGATACGGTTGCAGAAATCCGACAGGTCGCTGAAGGGACCGTTGGCATCCCGCTCTTTTTCGATCATGTCGATCGCCGCATGGCCCACGCCCTTGAGCGCGCCCAGACCGTAGCGGACGGTGCGGTCATCCACTGCCCTGAAGGCATGGCGCGAGCTGTTGATGTCCGGCGGCAATACCTCCAGCCCCAGTTCGCGGCATTCGTGGATGAACTCGTCCACCTTGTCGGTGGTGTCCATGTCGGAAGAGAGCACCGCGGCCATGAACTCGGACTGGTAATGCGCCTTGAGCCAGGCAGTCTGGTAAGCGATCAGTGCGTAGGCGGCCGAATGCGACTTGTTGAAGCCGTAACCGGCAAAGGTCTCCATCTGGTCGAAGATCAGGTTGGCGAGGTCTTCATCCACACCGCGCTCCATGGCGCCCTCGACGAAGATGATCCGCTGCTTGGCCATTTCGGCCGGCTTTTTCTTGCCCATGGCGCGGCGCAGGATATCGGCTGAGCCCAGCGTGTAGCCGGCCAGTTCCCGGGCGATCTGCATGACCTGTTCCTGGTACAGGATCACGCCGTAGGTCGGTTTCAGGATGTGCTCGAGCGCGGGGTGCGGGTAACGCACCACCGAGCGCCCGTGCTTGCGGTCGATGTAGTCGCCGACCATGCCCGACTCCAGCGGGCCCGGCCGGAACAGCGCCACCAGGGCGACGATTTCATCGAAGCTGTCCGGCACCAGTTTGCGGATCAGGTCTTTCATGCCGCGTGATTCCAGTTGGAACACCGCGGTGGTCCGGCAGGACTGCAGCAGCTTGAAGGCTGCCGGGTCATCCATCGGCAGTTTTTCGAGATCGATCGGCTCATCACCGGCATCGATACGGGCCGCATTGATGGTTTTGAGCGCCCAGTCGATGATCGTCAGGGTACGCAAGCCCAGGAAATCGAACTTGACCAGGCCGATGGTTTCCACGTCGTCCTTGTCGAACTGCGTGACCATGCTGCCACCGCCCGCCTCACAAAACAGCGGCGTGAAATCGGTCAGCGGGGAGGGCGCGATGACCACCCCACCGGCGTGTTTGCCGGCGTTGCGCTTGAGGCCCTCCAGCGACATCGCCAGGTCGAGGATGGCGCGGGTGTCCTCTTCCTCGTCATAGCGTTGCTTCAACTGGGGCTCCTCTTTCAGCGCGTCTTGCAGCGTGATCCCCAGTGTCATTGGCACCAGCTTGGCAATACTGTCGACAAAGCCATAGCCGCTGCCCAGAACCCGGCCGCAATCGCGCACCACGGCTTTTGCCGCCATCGAGCCGTAGGTGATGATCTGGCTGACCTGGTCGCG
>CALDVW010000038.1 GCA_937924405.1 uncultured Lysobacterales bacterium | reverse complement strand
AAGGTTTGATCAGGGTAGATGCGGCTTGGCGAGGTAGTTGTGGGATTGCATTTCGGTCAGGCGGCTTATGGTGCGCTGGAATTCGAAGCTGAGTTTCTGGCCGGTGTACAGCTCCTTGATGGGGGCGGCGGCGGAGATCAGCAGTTTCACATTGCGGTCGTAGAACTCATCCACCATGGTGACGAACCGCCGGGCGGCGTTTGAATCGTCTTCGTTCAGCTGAGGCATGTTGGTCAGCACGACGGTGTTGAAAGCGCGGGCGATTTCGATGTAGTCGATACTGCCGCGAGGCTTGTCGCATAACTCGTCAAAATCAAACCAGATGACCCCGTCCCCGCGTCTACGCGCATGAAAATTGCGGTTGTTGATGCTGAGTTCATGATTGAGTTCGCATTCCGCCGCCATGCGATTGAAGCTCGTTGTCATTACGCGGTCTGCCGCCGCGTCCAGCGGACTATGGAAAATTTCAGACTGCTCGAGTATGCGAAGCCGATAGTCGGTGCTGCCGGACAGGTTGTAGACGACGGTATTCTGCTTGATCAGCTCGATGGCCGGAATGAACTTGGCTCTCTGCAAGCCATTTTCGTAAAGCTGATCGGGCGGGAGATTGGACGTCGTCACCAGGGTTACGCCGTTGCTGACCAGGTTTTGGAACAAGCCGGCGAGCAGCATGGCGTCCGCGATATCAGAGACATAAAACTCATCAAGGCAAAGAACGCTGCAGTTTTCAGCCCAGTCAGCGGCGATCCGCGGCAGCGGGTCGCGGGTTTTGCCTTGCTCCTTCAGGTGGCAGTGAATACGCTGCATAAAGCGATGGAAATGGATGCGCTGTTTTCGCTTTACCGGCAAATCTTCGTAAAAAAGATCCATCAGCCAGGTTTTGCCTCGTCCAACACTGCCCCAGAGATAAAGTCCCCTGGTATAAGAAGCCTGCCTCCGGCGCAGCCGGTCAATCAATGTGGGGTGGCGTTCACGCTGCAAGGCATGCCAGAGTTCATCCAGTGCGGCGACGGCCCCGGCCTGACCGGAGTCCGGGGTGAACGAGCCGCTGTCAACCAGTTCATGGTAGTGGGCGAGCGGAGAGAGGTGTTGCAAAACCGGAACTTACCCTGATTCAGGACCCGTGAGCGGCTCCGGCAATTGATCGCGGACTCCATTCTTCAACAAGCCTCTGAGGTCCATCAGCCGGCGGTGAAAGAAGTGATCCGCCTCCTGCATGACAATGAGTTCCGGCGGCGGTTTGAGTGAGTGGGTCCACTGCCTGACCACGTCGATATGCACGACCTCGTCTTCATCCCCCTGGATCACCAGCCAGGGGCACTCGGGGTGATGCAAACTGTCGAAGGGGTAGCGGTCTACCGGCGGCGCGATGGTGATCAGCTGACCCACATCGAGATTCAGAGCGGCTCTGAACGCAACGTAAGAACCGAAGGAAAACCCGGCGAGCCACAGGGAGTCGTCCGGGCGGGTGCGCCTGACCCACTCAGCGGCGGCGAACAGATCATCGGTCTCGCCGTAACCGTCGTCATGCTCCCCTTCACTTTCGCCGGCGCCACGAAAATTGAACCGAACGGTGCGCAGGCCCAGTTCACGCATGGAACGCTCGATAATGGTAACGACCTTGTTGCGCATGGTGCCGCTGTGAAGCGGGTGGGGGTGGCAGATGATAACAGTCGCCGGCCGTTCATCACCAGGTTCGGGAACATCGCTGGCGCACTCCATGGCGCCCGCCGGACCGCGCAAAAAATACTCGCAGTGCTCGGCCGGAAATTCGGTTGGTTGCTCGACTGTCCGGGCTTCTGTCATCGTATGTGACTCGCGTCCCTTTGTTCGATTCGCGGCAGGCACATGATAACCCACCCGGGCAGTGACAGGCCAGATGGATGCGGTTCTGGTAGGCTAGCGCGATGAATTTTCTAGCTCATCTCGTGCTGGCCGGTGAAAATGAAGGACTCAGGCTCGGTGCGATGCTGGGTGATTTTATTCGTGGTGGGCATGCGCTGGCTGATTTTGAGGAAGAAGTCCGGTCAGGCATCATGTTGCACCGGCATATTGACTCCTTTACTGATTCGCAACCCGCCATCTCGAAGCTGCGATCCTGGTTTCCAAAGCCCTTCAGGCGTTATGGCGGAATCATTATCGATCTGGGTTGCGACCATGAACTGGCAAAGCGCTGGGACAATTACTGCAATGTACCATTGGCTGAGTTTGACCTCGGAGTGCGCGCCATGCTTGTTCGGCACGATACCCTTCTGCCGGACCCGCTCAAACGTTTCATGAATTATGCGGACCGGCGCGGTCTTTTTGCAGCCTACCGGGAAAAATCAGAAATTCTGCACAGCCTGGCGGGGATCGGCGGCAGGCTCTCGAGGCCAAACCCCCTTCACCGGGTTGATGAGATTTGGGCTGATTTCGAGCCCAGGCTGAACGTGACGTTCGAACCACTGTTTTGCCGGGTTCAATCCGAAGTTTCAGATTGGCTGAAATCGAGATCGACAATAACAGGGTCGTGATCGGAAGCCCGCAGCCAGGGCCGTGGTTGCTCCATGCGTTGCGGCCGCGTGGCATTGATGTGCCAGATTTCGGCATGCCTGGCCAGCTTGAGCAGGGCCGGGGAGGCAAACGCGTAATCCAGGGTGCCGGTCTGACCCCAATACAGAAAGCTGTGCTGGGGCAGGCCGGATAATGTTTCTACCAGGTCGGTGTAGCCACCGGTTCTGAACTGCCGGACCGGGTCTTCTCTGCGCCATGCGTTCATGTCGCCCAGAATCAGAATATGGTCGGTTTCCGCCTCTGCTGCCAGCTTTTGCAGCCAGGGAAGTTGCGCGATTACCGCCGCGAGCCGGGCCGCGTTCCAGCAACCCTGACCGTCATCCTGGTCGGCATTCTCGCCGCTGTCGGGGCAACGGCCTTTCGACTTCAGATGATTTACCACCACCAGGAAAACCCGGCCGGAATTACGGTCGCGAAATACCTGCGCCAGCGGTTGTCTACTGAGTCGTTGGAATTCCGGGCTGTCGAGCGACCGGGGCTGGCCAACCGTCTCGAGTAGACTCTGCCGGTAAAACAGGCCGACGGTAATCACATCGCCGCCAATGCGGTCGGTTTTCGGGATCACGGCGGCCCAGTCATTAGCCCCCGTGTCATTAAGTAGCCCCAATAGCGAGGCGGCTGCGCTGCGCGGCCCGAACCCATCGTTTTCCAATTCCTGCACGGCCAGCAGATCCGGCTGCATTCGGGCCATGGCGGCATGGATCCGGTCTGACTGGGCTTCGAACTCCTGGGCAGTCTCTGCACCCCGTTCGGTCGGAAAGCCGCCACCCCGCCCATCGCCATTGAAGAAATTAAGGAGGTTGCTGTTGACGATGCGCAGGGAGTTTTCGCTTTTCGGCTCGGGCACATCCTGCGGGGGCGATTTCAAAATGGTGATTGAATCGGGGAAGAATTGCTGCCGCCGGCCGTTGTGTCCCAGCAGGCCGGTCGCCACCTGGACAGAAGTGCCCACGGCCGCTGCTCCGATTCCGGGTTCAGGCAGCACTGCCACGAGGGAGCGGTTGCGGTTCGAACGAGCCAGTTGCTGAGCACCCGAACCCGGATTTTCAATCTCGGTGGGTACGCGCAGAACGCCCTCTGAACTGAGCGTGACCCGGCCGCGCGAAAGATTGTATACGTCGCTGACGAATAAAGGCTGAGCGATGGAAACACGCATTCCCTCCAGCGCTTCGCGCTCCCTGGAATTCAACGGCAGTTGCATTCCTGTTTCCGGGACATCAAGGTTTTCAGCACAAAGCTCATGGCCGGAGAGATCGGCCAGTGAGGTCAGTTTGTCGAGCGCCGAACCTGATTCGGTAACCCTGCCGCTGAGCATCCATTGCTGACCCGGCCAGACGGAATCGGACAGCGCTTGATCTGCTACAAACAGGGCACGGGAGGATGTAACGGGCCGGTTGGCGTCCGTATCTTCAATGTAAAAGCCTTTCCCCTTTTTAACGAATGTCACGACACCGCGAACAGTGACGGTCTTATCTTTCAGAGGTGAGTGATAGCCATCGCCCTGGATCAGCGGGATTGGGGTGGCTTCAGACTGGCAGAATGCACCGCTGTTGGCCGGGGACTGGCCGGTATCCGAACAACCCCCAATTAAAGACAGGCTAAGCAGCACGCAAAAAAGTGCTGCTGGCTTGTTATTGCAGCATGAATTCAACGGCTGCCTGGATCTGTTCGTCCGTCAATGCCATGTTCCCACCCCTGGGCGGCATTACGTTGAGGCCATTAATGACACTCAGAACCAATCCATCAACGCCCTTTTCGGCCTCACGAGCCGCCATCAGTTCGGAACCCGGGACAGGGGCCCCGGCTACGCCGGCATCGTGGCAGGTCTTGCACAATCCGCCGTAGACAGATGCTCCGTCCACAACTTCTTCAGTGGCGGCAGGTGCCGCGGTTGCCGCTGCCTGCGCTTCGGCCAGGGCGGCAGCGCCTTCTTCACCGGTGCGAACAGCGCCTACCGGGGCTATGCGTTTTTCCGCCAAAGCTCCCCGGCTTGGATTGTCATCGGAATCGAATTCCGGTTGCATGTTTCGCGCCACAAAGATGAGCACGACGGTCAAAATGATAAATGCAACAATTACACCGGTAAACTTCCGCAAAAATGCGCTGTCTTCTTTACGATCCATTAGAACCTCTGGGGCTTCCATAAAACGATTGGGCAAGCATTGTATTATAGCCGCTGCACCAGGCGACCGGAAGCATTCCCTCGTTTACTTTAAAGGGTGAAAACCGCTAAACTACGCGCGCTCAAGATTAAAGCGCCCGTAGCTCAGCTGGATAGAGTACTGCCCTCCGAAGGCAGGGGTCACAGGTTCGAATCCTGTCGGGCGCGCCAATTTAAACAATGGGTTACG
>CALDVW010000037.1 GCA_937924405.1 uncultured Lysobacterales bacterium | reverse complement strand
GCCACCAGGTTCGCAATGACGGCGGATATCATGGCCGTTGTGCCATACAGGCCCGACTGCAGTACCGATGCTGCAGAGGTGGAGAGTGGGTCGTAGTGCCACAAAGCGGTACCGATCATGGTCAAGCTTGCTACAGAGGCCAATAGCAGCGCGACTCTCAAGGGCAGTAATACGGCGGCGAGACTACTGGTGAAAACGAGCAGAATTCCAATGCCTCCCGTGACGCCGGCAAGCGTTATGACCAGCAGGCACAGTAAAACCGTATCGGTAGCCAGTGAATAGGTTGCCAGGTTGAAAAAATTCGCTGTCCTGCGCCGGGCACTGAACAGATGCGAGGCGGCGAATAGCAGGTAAATCACCAGGACGATTTTGGCCAGCAACGGGAAACCCGCAGCCTCGTTGGTTTCCACCAACCCACCGAAGAACGCCACACTAAGGAGTAGCGTAATGATCATGCGGTAGATGTTCAGATAACTGACAATCCGTCGGGTCAGCGAAGCCGACAGTGGGTAGGAGGTGAATTCGACAGGTTTACTCATAGTGTGACGCTCAGGGAACTTATCCTTTTCCCACGAAGGATCGCGCAGATTCTCGCAATCCAGTGCAGTATATCATCCGGGGAATTCA
Organism: uncultured Lysobacterales bacterium; assembly: GCA_937924405.1. Taxonomy (GTDB): domain Bacteria; phylum Pseudomonadota; class Gammaproteobacteria; order Xanthomonadales; family SZUA-36; genus JAHEFT01. Next base: position 19,734 of record CALDVW010000037.1, on the reverse strand, counting down.
CTTTGATTTCATGGTGAAATCAGGGAGAATGTTAGACTTTGCAACACCCCTGATATTGGCGTCCTGTTGGCTTCCGGAAACGGGGCCTGTCCTCGAGGAGAAAGCATGAATTTTCACGAATACCAGGCGAAGGAACTGTTCGCCCAATATGGCATCCCTGTACCGGCTGGTACCGTTGCTTCGACGCCTCTGGCAGCAGTTGAAGCCGCCCGCGAGCTGGGAGGTGGCATGTGGGTCATCAAAGCCCAGGTCCATGCCGGGGGCCGTGGCAAAGCGGGGGGGGTCAAGCTGGCCCGGAGCCTGGAAGAAGTGAGGTTGGAAGCCGAGCGTATGCTGAACATGAGCATCAGCACGTACCAGACCGGCGGGCTTGAACTACCGGTGGACAGCGTGCTGGTTGCGGAGGCTGTGGATATTGCCAGTGAGCTCTACCTGTCCGCATTGGTTGATCGTGTCAATTGTTGTGTGACCTTCATGGGTTCGGCAGCAGGCGGTGTGGACATAGAAGAAGTAGCCGCGACTGAACCGGAAAAAATCATCACCATCAAGGTCGACAATACAGCGGGTCTTCAAGCCTATCAGTCTCGGCAAATGGGTTTTGGAATGAATTTGTCGGCAGTCCAGGTACGGCAGCTTGGCAAGATCATGACCGGCCTGTATCGCCTGTTTCGGGAAAAAGACCTGAGCCTGATCGAGGTTAACCCCCTGATTATCGATAATGATGGAAACCTGTTGGCACTGGATGCGAAGATCAACGCAGATAGCAATGCGCTGTTCCGTCATCCGGAACTGGCTTCAATGCGTGATGAAGCACAGGAAGATCCCACCGAGGTCGCAGCCAGCAAACACGACCTGAATTACGTCACACTGGACGGAAACATCGGTTGCATGGTCAATGGCGCCGGCCTGGCCATGGCCACCATGGACGTGATTAAACTCAATGGCGGTGAACCCGCCAATTTCCTCGATGTCGGAGGCGGTTCAAATGCCGGGCGCGTCAAAGAAGCTTTCAAACTGATTCTTTCCAGCGACCAACTCGAAGCCATACTGGTCAATATTTTTGGCGGTATCGTGCGTTGCGATGAAATTGCCCAGGGCATTATCGCTGCAGTGACGGAAGTCGGTGTCAAAGTGCCTGTGGTGGTCAGGCTGGAAGGCACCAATGTCGACCGGGGGAAGCAATTGCTGAACGAAAGCGGTCTCGCAATTATCGCGGCGGATGATTTGAATGATGCGGCGAAAAAAGTCGTGGCAACGGTAGCCTGAGGGAGCGGAGCAAAAGAATGAGTGTATTAATCGATAGCAAAACAAAGGTCATCTGCCAGGGCTTTACCGGCACCCAGGGCACGTTCCACTCCCGGCAGGCTCTTGATTACGGCACCCGGATCGTTGGTGGTGTGACCCCGGGCAAGGGGGGGCATGAACATCTCGGGCTTCCGGTATTCGACACGGTGGCAGAGGCTGTAGAAGATACCGGAGCTGATGCGAGCGTGATTTATGTTCCACCTCCTTTTGCTGCAGACGCGATCCTGGAAGCCGTCGATGCAAATGTACGGGTGATCGTCGCAATCACAGAGGGCATTCCCGTGCACGACATGATGACCGTCAAGGCCGTGATCGAGGACAGGCCGGACACCTGGCTGATCGGGCCCAATTGTCCGGGCATCATTACGCCGGAGGAATGCAAGATTGGCATCATGCCCGGCCAGATTCACAGCAAAGGGCGGGTCGGTGTGGTTTCCCGATCGGGTACCTTGACCTATGAGGCGGTTTACCAGACCACCCTGGCCGGTCTCGGCCAATCAACCTGCATCGGCATTGGCGGAGACCCTATCCAGGGGATGAACTTCATCGATGTTCTTCAGCTATTCCAGGAAGATGATGAGACGGACGGCGTCATCATGGTCGGCGAAATCGGCGGTTCCGCCGAGGAGGAGGCAGCGGAATTCATTGCGGGGCACATGAACAAACCCGTGGTTGCTTACATCGCCGGTGTAACCGCCCCCCCCGGCAAGCGAATGGGGCACGCTGGCGCCATCATTGCCGGAGGTAAGGGAACGGCTGACGCGAAGTTTGCGGCGCTCGAGGCTGCTGATGTAACGACAGTGCGGTCTCCCGCTGATCTCGGCCAGGCCATCCTGGAGCGCCTTCAGGGCTGAGCCTTGAGTTGGACCTGCCATGATTCGGATTGCATTGGCGCAGCAGGATTTCCTCGTAGGGGACATCAAGGGCAATCTGTGCAAGGCAATTGAGCTGATCAATGGCGCCCGGGAAAGGGGTGCAGACCTTTTGCTGTTTCCCGAACTCGCATTGGCCGGTTATCCGCCGGAAGACCTGCTGCTGCGCCCCGGTTTTCTCGAGAACTGCCATGAAGCGATGCAGAACCTCGCCGAGGCTACCCGGGGAGTCGACGTGGTTATCGGCCATCCCTGGGTGGAAAACCGAATGCGGTATAACTGCGCCAGCTGGATTCGCGACGGGCGTATTGTAGGCCGTTATTTCAAGCAACATCTTCCCAATTACGCGGTTTTTGATGAGCAGAGGTATTTCACACCGGGTTCACAACCGCTGGTGATAGACGTCAAAGGGGTGAATATTGGCGTGATCATCTGCGAGGACGCCTGGGAGCAAACTCCCGCTGTACAGGCACGTGAGCAGGGCGCCGAACTTCTTCTGGTCCCGAATGCTTCGCCTTACCGCGACGACAAACTTGATGCAAGGAAGCGGATGTTTGCGGATCAATACGCGCAGATCGGTCTGCCGGTGGTCTACTGCAACCTGGTCGGTGGCCAGGACGAGCTGGTCTTCGACGGCCGCAGCATGCTGATGGATGGGCAGGGCCGAATATCCGATCCGGGCCCCTTGTGTGATGAAGCTCTGTTATTGGCGGAGTTCGATCCCGGTCGCCAGAGCCTGATCGGCCGGGATTGGGAATCCGCGCCAACTAATCAGCTGGAGGAAATCTACAAGGTGCTGCTTACCGGGGTCAGGGACTACGTTAAAAAAAACGGATTCAGTGATGTTGTATTCGGGCTTTCGGGCGGGATCGACTCGGCATTGTCGCTGGCCCTAGCAGTCGACGCCATCGGGCCGGATCGGGTCCATACCGTCATGATGCCATCCAGGCATACCTCGGGACTCAGTATCGAGCTGGCGCAAGACCAGGCTATCCAGCTGGGTGTGGATCACCGTTGCATTTCCATTGAACCGGCCTATGAATCATTGCTGATGCTTTTGGCCCCCTCCTTCGAAGGGCAGGAAGCGGATGTCACGGAGGAGAATCTTCAAGCCAGGGTTCGCGGTGACATCGTGATGGCGTTGTCCAACAAGTTTGGCTGGCTTCCGCTGGCGACCAGCAATAAAAGTGAACTCGCGGTGGGTTATTGCACGATTTATGGTGATATGTGTGGTGGCTTTGGCCCGCTGCTGGACTGCCTGAAAATGCGTGTTTACGAGCTGGCCAGATATCGCAACAGCCTGTCACCAGCCATTCCAGAAGCTGTTATTTCCCGTCCGCCCTCGGCGGAGCTCAGGCCTGATCAGTCCGATCAGGATTCGCTTCCGCCGTATGAGGAGCTCGATGAAATTTTGCGCCGCTACGTGGAACAGGACTGGTCCGTTGCGCAGATAGTGGCCTCGGGCTTCGAAGAAGCTACCGTCCACAGGGTGGCGAGACTCGTGCTGATCAATGAGTATAAACGCCGGCAGGCCCCGCCAGGTGTGCGCATCACGCATCGCGCATTCGGGCGTGACCGCCGTTATCCAATTACGTCCGGCTGGCGGGACGATTAGGACGGTTTCTCAATCGAAGGGCCAGAGGCGTTCTGCCCAGCTGCGTGGTTTCTTTTTCCCGAGCACGTAATAGTGGTCGGGATAGTTCAAAGCCAGAACCGTCATGGAGCCTTCGGCCAGTACTGGTAGTTCAAGCTCGCTGTAAGCTCTGTGCAATACCACCAGCGCCTCGGGCGACTGTGGTGTGTTGGGGTAAACTTCCAGGGCGTAACGAGCCCGGTTCGCTGCGGCCACGTAGGCTTTGCGCCGCAAGTAGTATTCTGCGACCGAGATTTCGTATGCGGCCAGGTTGTTGCGCAAAAACACCATGCGTTGACGGGCGTCAGGCACGTACCGGCTGTCCGGGAATCGCCGCGTCAGTTCGTTAAAATCCATGAATGAATCGCGTGCTACCGACTGATCCCGGTCGCGGACCCTGGCTGGCATCATTTTCTCCAGAAATCCCAGGTTCTGCTCGTAATTGACCAGGCCTTTCAGATAGTAGGCATAGTCCACGTTCGGATGTGCAGGATAGGTCCTGATGAACCGGTCCAGCGTGGACAGGGCATTTTCCGGCTGGCCCGCTTTGAAATACGCGTAGGCAAGGTCAAGCATGGATTGCTCGGTATATCGGCCAAACGGATAGCGGGTCTGCAACGCCTTATATGCCGCTATGGCCCGGTTCCAGGAATTTGCGTCCAGCGAGTTCTTGGCCTGCGAGTAGATTTCAGCCGCGCTCAACTCGCTCTGAAATTCCTTATCCTTGCGGCACCCGCTTGCACACAGAATCAGGCCAAGCAAGGCCAATACAAGAACGGATCTCCACCGAAACGGGCGATTTAGACAGAAGCGAGCAAGCATTCGAAAACCAGATGAAGGAGCAGAAAGCGGAATGATAACGGAATACGCAGGGCAAAAGAAGGGAAGCACTGTTCATTTTGTGGAAAAATGGTAGCCCGTTTCAAGCCGGGGCCAAAATTAAGTAAATGCGAATCGATCCCGATCGTTTCAGAATGTCCGCCAGGGCTGATGCCAGTCACGCAGGATTAAGGCTGGACCAGGCTGCGGCGGCCCTGTTTCCGGATTTTTCAAGGGCCCGTCTGCAAAAGTGGATTCGCAGCGGTGCGCTGATGGTCGATGGCAGGGTGAGCAAGCCGACCTATCGTTTAGCCGGCAACGAGTTATTGAGCCTTGATGCGGAAGCCGAACGCATTAACAGGGTGATCCCGCAACCCATACCCCTGGACATCATTCACGCCGATGATGACTTGCTGGTGCTGAATAAACCGGCGGGGCTGGTTGTGCACCCGGCCGCGGGCCATCCGGATGGCACCTTGCAGAATGCCTTGTTGAATTTCGACGAACTACTGGACACTCTGCCGCGGTCAGGCATTGTTCATCGCCTCGACAAGGAAACCAGTGGTGTCATGGTTGTGGCCCGCAGCATGCGGGCTCACACGAGCCTGGTGGAGCAGTTACAGACCAAGACAATGAGCCGGATATACCGGGCGATTGCCTACGGAATCATTGAAGCTGACGGAGCGGTTGATGCGCCCGTCGGGCGCCATCCCAGGGACCGCAAAAGAATGGCAGTAGTGCCGTCTGGGCGCCCGGCGATCAGCCATTACCGCGTGCTGGAAAACTTCGCTGGCGCCACCTATCTGGAAGTTTCCCTGGAAACCGGCCGCACCCACCAGATCCGTGTACATATGGCTCACCTCGGACACTCCCTTGCCGGCGATCCGGTCTACGGCCGGCCGCTGAAGCCGAAACAGGGATTTTCCGGTGAATTGCTTGAAGTGTTGCGCTCTTTTCCTCGCCAGGCGCTGCATGCGCGAAAACTGAAAATGGTGCACCCGGGTAATCTGAAGCCGGTCATTTTCGAGGCCCCTTTGCCGGAGGATTTTGAACAGTTGCTGGCCGCCTGCCGTGAGGGATGCCGGTGAAGCTCCAATTAATATCAGCCGATTGGAATGCCCCTTCCAACGTCCGCGCACTGAGCACTACGCGCGCCGGCGGAGTCAGTACCGGTGCGTGGACGGATTTTAACCTGGGCCTTCGCTGTGGCGATGACGAGTCCAGTGTCGAAAAGAATCGCGCTATTTTGGGGAAATTATTACCGGACCACCCGCAGTGGCTCCACCAGGTTCATGGCACGCAGGTTGTACAGCATGGTGGCGGGCATCGTCCTGAAATAGAAGGCGACGCCCTTATATCGTTTCTGCCCGGGCAGGTATGTGCGGTGTTGACTGCAGACTGCCTGCCGGTCATTTTCTGTAACCGGGCAGGCGACCGCGTGGGCATAGCGCACGCGGGCTGGCGGGGTCTGGCCAATGGCATATTGAGTAAAACGATAGATGCCCTGGATGAAGATCCCGATCAACTCATGGTTTGGCTGGGTCCTGCGATTGGCCCGGAAGTCTATGAAGTCGGGATGGATGTCACGGAGGCCTTCCCCCGCGAATTTCCCAGCGGCTTTTCTGCCCGGGGTGACCGCTGGTTGATGGATTTGTACGCGCTGGCCCGGTTGAAGCTTGAATCGTCTGGCGTGTACAACGTTTCCGGAGGCGGGTTCTGCACGTTCAGTGATCCGCAACGCTTTTTCTCATTTCGAAGAGATGGTGTCAGCGGGCGCATGGCCAGCCTGGTTTGGCTGGATCCGGTTTAAAAAAGAGCAAAGCAGATGGATAAAAGAGCCCTTGCGCACGAAATTCGCCTGTTACTTGATCGGTTTGCCCAAAATTGGCCGCAATTTCTGGCCATTCACCTTGTGGTCAATGTTCTGGTGTTCGTGTTTCTGGCACCAGCGGCGATGCTCTTGCTCCGTCTCGCCGTTACGATTTCCGGTGATGTGGCTTTGTCAGATGCGGATATATTTTTCTTCGTGATCAGCCCCGTGGGGCTGGTATCGTTTGTCATTCTTTTTTCTGTTTTTTCCATCATCATGTTTCTGGAGTATGCTGCACTGATCACGGCCGCCTGGCACAGTGAACAGGGATGGCCGGCCTCCGTGATACAGGTGATGAAATTTCTTATTGGACAGGCTCCCCGCCTGTTCAGGCTGGCTGCGTTGCTCCTGGCGCGAGTCGTGCTGCACAGTATTCCATTCGTGCTGGTTGCGGCCCTTGTCTATCAGTCACTCCTTTCGGACTATGACATCAATTACTACCTCACTGTGAAGCCTCCGGAATGGAACCTCGCCATCCTGCTGGGCGGGCTGATAGCCGTTGCCTGGGGTATCTATCTGTTGTGGTTGTTCATCGGTTGGATTTTCTGTTTGCCGTTGTTACTGCTTAAGCGCATTTCGCCACGGCTGGCCATCTCCCGAAGCCGTGATGCAGTGCAAGGTCAGCGATTGGCAATTGGGGTCAGATTGATCGCCTGGCTGGTATTGAGCGCATTCGCTGCTGCCTTTTCCACGGCGGCAGTAGCCGCGGCAGGTGACCTTCTCATTTCGGTTCACGTGGATTCCATGGCGTTACTCATACTGGTGTTGAGCCTGTTGTTCGTTTTCAGTTATGCCCTTGGTTTGACAGTCAGTTTTTTTAGCGCTGCCCTGCTTAGCCTCCTGATCCTGAAAATGTTCGACCAAAGGGAATTACGCGGAGATGACCCATTGCCGGACTCTTACAGCAATGATCCTTCGTTGAGTTGGATGCCGGGCCGGCATGTCCTGGCAGTGCTGATGCTTGCGGCCTTACTGGCTTCAATATTTTTTGTCCACGCGCAGGTGGCCAATCTTCAGCTGGAAAACAGGACCGAAATCGTGGCGCACCGTGGTGCTTCAGCCGCCGCGCCGGAAAACACGGTGGCGGCAGTGGAAAGAGCCATTGAAAGTGGCGCTCAATGGGTGGAAATCGACGTGCAGGAAACAGCCGACGGGGAAGTTGTCGTTATTCACGACAGTGACCTCAAGAAAATCGGGGGGGTACCGATTACCGTGGCCGGCAGCACGCTTGGAGAACTGCAGCAGGTTGATATCGGGTCGTGGTTTGGACCGGAATTCAGTGATCAGAGGATTCCAACGCTGAAACAGGTCCTGCAGCTATGCAAAGACGAGATCAGGGTGAATATCGAGCTCAAGTATTATGGGGCACAGGTTCAATTGGAGAAGAGGGTGGCCGAAATCGTCGACGCCGCCGGTATGGCGGATCAGGTGGTCGTCATGTCACTGAGCCTTCCCGGAATCAGGAAAATGCGTCAAGTGCGCCCACAATGGAGCCTTGGCCTGTTGTCCTCCGTGGCCGTGGGAGATATTGCAGCGCTTGACGTCGATTTCCTGGCGCTGAACGCGAAATCCACTTCGCGTCACCTGATACGCAGAATCCACGCAAACGGCAAAAAGGTCATGGTGTGGACGGTCAATGACACGCTGGGAATGTCAAGCATGGCCGCCCGGGGCGTGGACTCGATCATCACCGATGAACCAGCCCTGGGAGTCGCCGTGATGCAGCAATGGGAACAACTGGAACCGTCGCAAAGGCTGTTGATGCAAATGGCCGATATTTTTGATCGGCCATCCCTTTACCAGGACCAGTGAGAAGCGGTTTTATTGGGCGTAATTCTGCAATAATTTTTCGAGTTTTTCATTTTCACCAAGCTGCTGGTAATAACTGGCCAACGCAGACAGCAGTTCCCTGTTGTCCGGCAATCTTGTCAGGGCCGACTCGAGTTCCGCAACGGCTTCGGCTTTGCTGCCTGATTCCCACATGGCTACGGCGTAAACATAACTGTAACGGTAATTTTGCGGCCCAGCAGCGGCCGCCTGGCGCAGGAATGGGATGGCATCCTCCAGTTTTCCCTGCCTGACTTTCAACAGGCCCATGGCATGCAGGGGAGAAGCTTCGTCTGGGGCCATGTCTATTGCCTTTTGCAGTAGAGGTTCGGCATTTTTGTCCATCCCGTTCGCCCGGTACAGGTCCGCAAGGTTCAGCATGGCTGGCACAAACCGCGGGGAGAGTTTCAAGGCGGTGCGATAGGCTTTTTCGGCTGCAAGGGGCTCATTGTTGGCGCCGTAATACAACCCCAGGTTCATCTGTTCCTCGGGCATGTCGGCATTGTGTTTCATGGATTCCAGGTATTCCTGAAAAAGCGTGGTCAGTTCAGTGGCGGATGCAGCCGGCAGCTGTTCAGCCGGAAACCCTGAGAGCTGCCGGGCCACCGCCATTCGAACGTCCTTGCTATTGTCCTCTATCAGGTCCCGCAATAATGCGTAGCGCTGGGCAAGCGGCACCCAGTCCATCGCCCTGACGGCTGCTGCGCGCAGCAGCGCCTGGTCTGAGGTGAGCAGTTGCTGGATGGAGTTCAAAGACTCCTGCGAAGGGTAGTTCAGGGTAGCCAGGATTGCGCTGGCGCGTATTATCGGCGGAGTTGCGGTTTCGCTTGCCAAAGCCAACAGGCCTGACAGTGCAGAGAGCTCGCCGGACCAGGCTGAGTCGAACACCCTGGCATGCTTCGAGCGAACTGCACTGGATATGCCCCAGGCATCAAGCGCATTTATTGCCCATTGCGCATCCTTGTCTGAGTGGCATTGGTTGCAGCTGTTTGGCGCGCCCAGTTCCAGCGTCAGACGGGGCTCGGGGATACGGAAACCATGGTCGTGGCGATCATCGAGCACCATGTAGGTTTTTACGGGCATATGACAGCTCACGCAGGCCGCGCCGGCGCTCCCCGTTTCGTGCCGATGATGGGCCGGCTGATCGAACACAGTACTGTTGTGGCACTGTGTGCATAATGCGTTACCTTCCATCTTCAGGGCGTTACTGTGTGGGTCGTGGCAATCACTGCACACCACACCAGCCTGGTGCATTTTACTCTGCAGGAAAGAGCCGTAAACGTACACTTCATCATTGATCTGGCCGTCCGGGAAATACAGCCCCCGTTCGATCAACGCCAGGCGGTAAATATTATTAAACGGTTCGCCGGCACGATGCGGATCAATTTCACTGCGCCGGGCATGGCAGGCCGCGCAGGTTTCCACCTGGGTGGTGGGGTGCTGGCCATCCAGCCGGGACCAGGTATTGGCTGATGAATCGTCGGAGGGTCCGAATGTGCCACGATCATTCAGCGAAAATGTGAAGCCCCGGTCGTTGGATTCCCGGCTTCCGCCAGCCCAATCAATGTGATTGGAGGCAGGTCCGTGACAGGCTTCACAAGCGACGTTGATTTCAGCCCAGGTTGTAGCATAACTATTCGAAGTGCTTGAATAATTTTTCTCCAGCCCCGTCGAATGGCAGGCCGCGCAACGTGAGTTCCAGTTCTGAAATGAGCCGGTCCAGTGGACGATATCCTCGTGAGTGACCGGGTTATCAGGATACAAATGCAACCAGCGCTGGCCCCCTTCGTCTTTGGTCCGGCTGTCCCATACGATATTCAGCGCCTGGTAACGGCCGTCCGGGAAAGGAACCAGGTATTGCTGCAATGGAAAGAAACCGAATGTGTGAGTAATTTCGAATTCCTGTAGCTCACCCTGTGAGTTGTCAGTTGCAACAAAAAATTTATCACCTTTTCGAAAGAATCGGTGGCTGATGCCGGCGTACTCAAAAGTCCTGTCAGAAAAATCCCCAAGTACCGTATCTTGATTGGCCGGCAACATAGCCTGGTAATGATGAGATTCCTTCCAGGAATCATAGGGCTTTTCATGGCAGCCTTTGCATTGCTCACTTCCAACGAATGATCCTGTTGCAGCAGACAGGGAGATGGAAGGAATCAACAGGAAAAATGCCAGGGTCAGCCAGTGCCGGTAACAGTTCATCGAGTTTTCCATGCCTCGCTTGGGGTCTTCAGCTCGCCAGAACCTGGCACAGTCGATCGGTTTCGGCGGCGGTGGTGGCGTGTGAGAATACAAAGCGCGCGAGATCATTTCTTCCGGGCCAGTAAAGGAAGCTGATGCCGGCGCTTTCGAGGCGCTGAAACCCCTCGGTCGTCCATTTCACAAATACTTCATTGGCCTGGGTGCTGAATTCCAGCGTTGCCTCAGGATGATTGCCGATTGCTTCCGCGAATCTTGATGCCTGGTGGTTGGCGTGGCGAGCCAGGTCCAGCCAGAGGCCGCCTTCAATATAGGCCAGCAACTGAGCGGATACGAAGCGCATTTTGCTCAGCAGGTGACCGGATCGTTTACGCAGGCGCTCCGCCTTTTCCCGAAGTTCGGGTCTGCCGAAAATCAGCAGCGCTTCGGCAGCCAGGCAACCATTTTTGCTGGCTCCGAAGGACATCAGCTGAATACCGGCTCGCCAACTGGTATCCGCTGGCTGGCATCCCAGGCTGATTACTGCATTTCCAAACCTGGCGCCATCCATATGCGTCGTCATATCGTGCCTCGAGGCTGCATCGCAAATCGATTCGATCTCGGCGGGTTGATAAACGGTTCCCGACTCGCTGCTCTGAGTGAGACTCACGGCTGAGGGGATGTAACTGTGTACTCCATGGCCTTCACTGGCGTTAATTAAGCGATTCATGTCGTCCGCGCTGAATTTGCCATCGGCTCCATCGATTGGCGCCAGTCTGAGACCATTTCCGAAAAACTCGGGGGCGCCACTTTCATCGATATAGATGTGGGCATTGCGGTGACAATATACGGTCCCCCAGGGCGGTGTAACGGTAGCCAGCGCAATGCTGTTCGCGGCTGTGCCGGTACTGACCGGGATCACGAGCGTGTCGGTTTCGAACAAAGCCGAAAATGCATCATCCAGGCGTTGTGACCAGAAATCGTCTCCATAGGCCCATGCCGCGCCGATGTTGGATTCCAGCAGAGCGTTCATGATGGCCTGAGCAGCCGGCGACTCGTTGTCGCTTCTGAAGTTAAGTTCCATCCGGACAATTATACGGGGCAACAGCCTGCAAGTGCAGGGAAACGAGACTCGCCACATCCCGCAAAGCGGGTCAGTAGTATGCCGTCGAGAGCAGCCGCCTTTCGCAACGAAGTTGCGGGAGCAGGGAAACGAGACTCTTTATATAATCGCCTCCATGGATGCGGCCGCCATCACAGGACAAATCAGGGATCGCCTCGACTGCATCATGGCTTCTGATGCGGCCTGGTGCCGAAAGCGTTTGTCAGCGATACAACGACGGTTGAACAATGGGCAGCCGGTGGATCAACTGTTGAAGCAGGTCGTGTTGCGCTTTGATCAGTCAGAAGCCAGGAAACGGGCCCGGGAGGCGGCATTACCGCTTCCATCCTACGACCCGGCGTTACCGATCAGCTCTCATCGCGATGAAATTCTCGATACGCTTAAACGAAACCAGGTCGTCATTGTTGCCGGCGAAACCGGGTCAGGCAAAACGACCCAGTTACCCAAATTCTGTCTTGAGGCTGGCAGGGGAACCCGTGGATTGATTGGCTGCACACAACCAAGGCGCATCGCAGCGCGTGCGATGGCGGAACGGGTAGCCGAAGAATTGCAAAGCGATCCTGGTGAAATTGTGGGTTATCAAGTCCGCTTCCGGGAGCGAAGCAGTCCGGACAACTTCATCAAATTCATGACGGACGGCATCCTTCTGGCCGAGTCGATGCATGACCGTTTCCTTGACCATTACGATACGATCATCATCGACGAGGCACACGAGCGCAGCCTCAATATTGATTTTCTGCTTGGCTATCTCTGGCAAATTCTGCCAAGGCGCGCCGACCTCAAATTGCTGGTTACTTCGGCCACAATAGACACTGAAAAATTCTCCAGGCATTTTGGCGGCGCCCCGGTTATCGAAGTTTCAGGCAGAAGTTACCCGGTAGACCTGAATTACCAGCCCCTGTCTGAAGACGAAAGCACGGCCGGGCGGTCGGACCAGGATTTATACCTGGGTATTGCAGATGCGGTACGGCGCCTGGAAAAAATCGACCCGGCCGGAGACATTCTCGTTTTTCTGTCCGGAGAAAGAGAAATCAGGGAGGCTGGTGATTTTCTCAACCGCCAGGGCTTGGGAGCCCGGCGGCTGAAGACGGAGATTTTGCCCCTGTATGCGCGGCTCTCCTCCGCCGAGCAAAGGCGTGTTTTCCACCCGGGTACCGCCAGGCGAATCATTCTGAGCACCAACGTGGCTGAAACTTCACTGACGGTGCCGGGAATCCGCTTCGTTATCGATTCTGGTTCAGCGAGGATCAGCCGCTATTCCCACCGCAGTCGCATACAGAGACTGCCGATCGAGGCGATATCTCAGGCCAGCGCCAATCAGCGCGCCGGCCGTTGCGGCCGCCTGGGGCCTGGAACCTGTATCCGCTTGTTCAGCCAGGAAGATTTCGAGGCCAGGCCTGAATTCACTGAGCCCGAAATACTGCGCACGTCGCTGGCTTCGGTCATTCTTCGAATGCTCACCATGAAGCTGGGCGCAATCGAGGATTTTCCATTCATTGACCCGCCGGCGCCACGCATGATCAATGATGCCTTCCAGCTGCTTTTTGAACTGGCGGCGATTAATGAGGCACATGTGCCGACTCCTTTGGGCCGTCGCCTGGCGCGTTGGCCGCTGGATGTCAGACTCGCCCGCATGGTGGAAGCAGGTGAACAGCTCGCTTGCCTCGAGGACATGATGGTGCTGGCTGCGGCGCTGAGTATCCAGGACCCCCGCGAAAGACCGCTCGATGCCCAGTCGCCGGCCGATGAGGCGCATCAGAGATTCAGTGATGAAAAATCTGATTTCACCGCCTTGCTTAGCCTCTGGCAGTACCTGAGAACGCAGAGGAAGTCGGTCTCGGGTAATCAGTTTCGCAAGCTTTGTAAAAAGGAATTCCTGAACTGGCAGCGCGTTTTGGAATGGTTCGATCTGTACCAGCAATTGCGGAGTCAGGCACGCGAAGGCCGGCTCCAGTTAACAGGAAATCACGGCGACTATGAAGCGGTGCACAAGGGCTTGTTATCAGGACTGTTGAGTCATTGCGGGCGCAAGCATCCGGAAGACCGCAGCTACCTGGGAGCCCGCTCGCGGTCATTTCACATTTTTCCTGGTTCCGGATTGTTCGGCAGCACACCCAAGTGGTTGATGTCCGCAGAAATTGTGGAAACAACCAGACCGTATGGCCGGATCAACGCAGTCATCAAACCTGAGTGGATCGAACAGCAGGCCGGTCACTTGTTGAAACACCACTACTCCGATCCTCATTGGTCCCGGCGCCGGGGCTCTGTTATGGCCTGGGAACAGGTGTCGCTTTACGGCATGGTCATTGTTGAAAGGCGGCGGGTCCGGTTCGCCCCACTCGATCCCCCGGAAGCCCGTCGAATTTTTATCATGCAAGCCCTGGTCAGGGGAGAGCTCGACACCCGGGCGGCGTTCCAGGCCCGGAATGAAAAAATACGGGCCGAGGTAGAACTACTGGAGAGCAAACGCCGGAAGCGGGATGTGCTGGCGGATGAGCAGGCTCAATTCGAATTTTTTGATGCGCGAATTCCGCAGGATGTGAACAGCAGTCGTTCCTTCGAGAACTGGCTATCCGGCCTGGGAGAAGACGGGCGGACACTGCTGTTCATCGGGCACGATGTACTGATGAGGGAGGATGCAGGTACTGCACCGGGTGAGTTGTTTCCAGACCAGCTGGAATTTGGCGGCCGTTCATTTTTGCTTGAATATCAGTTTGACCCCGGAACTCCGGAAGACGGCGTATCTGTCACGGTACCCATCGAGTTACTCAATACCCTGGATTCCGGCAATCTGCAGTGGTTGGTGCCGGGCCTGTTGCGGGATAAGCTGATCGCATTGATACGTGCTTTGCCCAAGCCGGTGCGGCGTTCGCTGACTCCGGTACCGGCCTTTGCCGATGCTCTGGTGGAAGCTATGTGTGACCGGCAACAGGAACCGATGCTCTCAGTTTGCGCCGAACTGCTGCACGGCATGACCGGTCTGGAGGTAAGCCCGCAAGACCTGGATGAGCACGTCATCCCGGACCATTTCCGTTTCCTGATCAGGGTAATCGATCAGGATGGTGCGTTGCTGGACAGCGGGCGTGACCTGGAGTCACTTCAGCAACGGTGGGGAAGCAAAGCCCGGCGGCAGTTCATGGACCGGCAGGGTAAGGATTTGAGCCGGGATGCTCAGACACAGTGGACCTTCGGGACACTTAAGGAACGTGTCGAAACCGGGGACGGGGTCACCGCCTGGCCGGCGCTGGTGGACCAGGCGGCCGGAGTTGGCCTGCGGCTCTACGACACCTGGGATGAAGCCGTTCTCTCGCATCAGGATGGCGTCATGCGGCTGCTTGCACTGGACCTCTCGGAAAAACTGGATTATCAGAAAAAACACCATGGCCTGAGCAGGGAGACTCTGTTGGCCTGGAGCCCGCTGGGCCGGGCGGATCGGTTGATTGATGACCTGGTGCGCCGGAGTATCATCGATTGTGCAGGAGATATCAGCGCCATCAGAAGCGAACACCAGTTTGAAGATTTATGCAGCCGGGTCAGAAATGAGATCGGTAGCAGTTGTCTGAAAACAGCGGGTTTGCTGAACGGGATATTACCCCTTTTCGGTAAGATTTCGGTGCTCGTATACGGCGACCTGGAAGCGCGCCGGCCATTGGTATTCAATGATCTGTCGTCTCAACTGGAAGACCTGGTTTACCCGGGTTTTCTGGTGGAGTTGCAACCGCAGCGCCTGGATCATTACCCGCGTTATCTCAGGACAATCGAAGAGAGGCTGGATCAGTTGGACCAGAATCCGGTGCGGGACAGCCAGCGCATGGCCCAGGTCCAGCCGTGGTGGCGTCATTATCAGGAGGGCCTGGAAAAAGGCTGCCTGTACGATGAAGCAATGGACGAATACCGGTGGCTACTGGAGGAATTCCGCGTATCGTTGTTTGCGCAGCGTCTCGGAACCGCGGTCAAGGTGTCTGAAAAACGCCTGGCCGATGCCTGGAAGAAGACTGGATGTTGATACAATATCGGTGCCATGGGCAGGTCTGAACTGGAGCAATGGACTACACGTTACCGGGAGTCGGTGGGCCCGTCTGCGGACAGCTGTATCAGCCTGTTGCAGGACCTGGTCAAGAGCAAGTCGTTAAAGCCGGCATCCATGGATCGCCTGCTCGAATTGCTGCGCATACTCGAAGGCCTGTCAGCAGACCCGATCACCATGAGTTGCGCAATGATTCACGCTGCAGGGCAGGATAAGGCCGTTGACCCGGAAATTTTGCAGAAGCAGGCACGCGAAGTCCGCAGACAACTGGAGGAATTAAACAAGCTTAAACATTACGAATCCGGACAGTCGCTCAGTGCAACCGAACGCAGCGCCGAAGGACTCCGGCGGCTGTTGCTCGCGCTGGTCAAAGACGTCAGGGTCGTTCTGATTGACCTGTCCTGGCAACTGGTCCTGTTGCGCCGGGCCAAAGCGGATAGCAGGGTGGCCGAAGCCCTGGCCAGGGAAACCATTCTGATTCACGCGCCACTGGCCAACCGGCTGGGTATCTGGCAGTTGAAATGGGAGCTGGAAGATCTCTCCTTCCGCTACCAGGAGCCTGAGCAGTATCGAAAGATCGCGCGCCTGGTCGCTGAGCACCGGGATGAGCGCGAACGCTTCATCAGCGAGTTCATGGATAAACTTTCGGAAACCCTCGCGACAGCCGGTCTGCACGCGGAAGTCAGGGGCCGCCCAAAACATATTTACAGTATCTGGAAAAAAATGCAGCGAAAGGGGTTGGATTTCCACCAGCTGTTTGATGTGCGCGCCGTGCGTGTGCTGGTGGATGACCTGCCATCCTGCTATAGCGCTTTGGGATTGGTCCACACACTATGGCAGCCGATTCCGGGAGAATTCGACGACTACATCACCACCCCCAAGGGTAATAGTTATCAATCTTTGCACACCGCCGTGGCCAATCGTGATGGCAAAGCGGTCGAAATACAGATTCGCACTCACGAAATGCACGAGCACGCAGAGTTGGGCGTGGCTGCCCATTGGCGTTACAAGGAAGGGGGGCCTACAGACCCGGCATTCGATAACAAGATCGCAATCATGCGTCAACTGCTCGACTCGTCAGAAGATGATCTGGATGACCAGAGTCTGCTCGACAGCTTTCATTCAGCAACGACCGAAGACCGGGTCTACGTGCTGACACCCCAGGGACAGGTTGTTGATCTGGCAGCCGAATCCACGGTGCTGGATTTTGCCTATCATGTTCATACCGAGGTCGGACACCGTTGCAAGGGCGCCAAGGTCAATGGCCGGATTGTGCCCTTGACGCACATCGTCAGTACCGGCGATCGTGTTGAAATCCTCACCGCCAGACAACCCAATCCCAGCAGGGACTGGCTCAATCCCAAATTGGGCTACATTCATGGCGCCCGGGCCAGGTCCAAGGTCAGGCAGTGGTACAAGCGCGAAAGCCGTGATGAAAATCTCAGGGCGGGCAAGGAGGCACTGGAGGCCGAAGCGAGGCGAATGAGCACAGCGCTTTCCGACGTCGGGGTGGTACTCGAAAAGTTCAGTATGAAGTCAGCCGACGACCTTTATGTCGCAGTTGGGAATGGCGATTTGACCACGGGTCAGGTTTTCAATGCGATCGCCAGGACCAAAGCGGAACAGGCGGTCCCCCAGGCCGAAGACCTGTTGACGCGTGCACCGGTGCGGCAGCGAACCACCAGGAAAAATGGTGCAGGGGACATCATTATAGAGGGTGTTGGAAACTTGATGACCACGATGGCGAAATGTTGTCACCCGGTCCCTGGCGATCCTGTTGTGGGATACGTGACCCGGGGGCGCGGGGTCACCATTCACCGGGAGGATTGCGGTCAGGTTGTGCATTGGCAGTCCGAAAACAGCCCCAGGCTGTTGCAGGTGAATTGGGGGGAAAAGCCTACCACTCATTACTCCGTCCAGTTGCTGGTCAGGGCTTTTGACCGTCGCGATCTCATCCGGGATATTTCCACCGCGCTGTCAGCAGCGGAAACTCAGGTGACGGACATTAGCAGCCGGCTGGATGAATCGCTGGACGAAGTCACCATTCATCTGAAGGTTCGGGTCAGGGATTACGAACAGCTCAGTGAATTGCTCAGCAGGCTGGGTAATGTGTCCAATGTTATTGAAGCGAAGAGGTTGCGCCAGAGCAGTTGACCCGGCATTTTCTCCGTTCAGATTGAACGCAGCAGTTGCTGCAGCCCCAGCCTGGCTGTCTCGACTGAAAAATACTGTCGCACATTCTCCAGTCCGGCGATCGAGATGCGATTCCAGAGTTCTTCGTCCTGGTAAAGTTTTATGATCGCGTCCGCGAACTCTTCTGCCGATTCGGCGATCAGCACGTCGCGGCCTGATTCTGCAAACATCCCCTCCACCGCCATCGGCGTGGCCACAACAGGTTGCCCGCGACTCATGCTCAGGTTGACTTTACCCTTGATTCCGGCACCGTAACGAAGGGGTGCGACCGCCAGCCGGCAACCATCGAGCCAGGGGTCCAGGCTTTTTACGAAGCCGTGAAAGCGGACGCCATTGCCGTGCAGGGCGCGTACCCGCTCCGGCGCCTTGCGGCCGATCAGGTGAAAAACCATGTCCGGCAGCTGCTCGTGAATCAGGGGCCAGATGGAGGTGACGAACCAGTGAGCCGCATCGATGTTGGGCGGGTGCTGGTAACCGCCTACGAAAAAGATATCCTTGCGTTGTTTGAAAGTTCGCTGGCTCTCTGAAACCTCGTGAACATTCGAAATGACATGGACTGGGGCTTCCGGAGCAGCCTTTTCCAATACTGATTTTTCGACCGGACTGACGACAATAGTTGCATCTGCGGCATCGATCACGGCCAGTTCGGAACGCCGCGTCTGGGCAGCGCTGCGTTGCAAAGGAAGGCTGTTTTCCAGTTCGGCCAGGCGTTCTTCCCGCAGGTAGTGAAGATCTACCGTGTCGAAAATGAATTTTGCATCCGGACAATAACGCTTGAGCAGGGAAAGATAATTCGAAGCCACGTAATGACGGCTGATCATGATGAAGTCGAAATCGCCGCCCCGCTCACTGAAAAGTTGTTGCAGAGAATCAATCCACGGTTCAAAAACCACCTCGATTCCCGACTGCTGTAACGCGACGGTGTATTTACCCGCGTAAGCGCGGTTGTCGGCCATGAACGTCACTCCGTAGCCGAGTTCAATGAGGCAATTCATCAGGTGGCAAAGGCGGCCGCTACCCGAATCCTGATCCGGTTCCGGCGTGTAGGCATCGATCACCAGTACCCGGCCCTTTAAGCGGTGGTCCCGTGCAGCACGAATCTGCCCTTCATCGGTCGGATCGGAAATCGGTTCGGGATAGGTGGTGAGTTCTTGCTGCCACTTCGCAAGGAATTTTTCGCGATTTACCTTCTGGAAGCGCTTGGCGCCAGAGTTCAGGTCAGTTCCGGATGACACCCCTTCGTGGTGCACAATGGATACCGCAGGCTGGACATACACTTTCAGCCCTTTTGAACGTACCTGAAAGGCCAGGTCGGTGTCTTCGTAGTACGCGGGTGCGTAGTGCCCGTCCAGACCACCAAGCTCCCGGAACAGTTCAGTATTCATCAAGATGCATGCGCCGGAACAATAATCCACTTCTCTCAAAAACAGGTAATCAGGACGGTTTGCTTCATCACCTTTGCCATAGTTCCAACCGGAACCATCACGAAAAATAATTCCTCCTGCTTCCTGCAGGGTGCCGTCGGGATATATCAGGCGGGCGCCGACGATTCCTGTATCCGGGTGCTGTTGAAAAGTTTTCAGCAATGCATCCAACCAGCCTTCCGACACCTGCGTATCGTTGTTGAGCAGAACGATATACTGTCCCCTGGCTTGCCCGGCACCCCGGTTGCAACTGCCGATAAACCCCAGGTTCTGCTCGTTGCGCAAATAGATCAGCCCATCGATATCTGCCAGGCGCGTTGAAGACTCATCTGAAGACTGGTCGTCTACCACGATAACTTCGAAGCTGGCCGCATTCGTTGACTCGGCCAGGGACCGCAGGCAGGCCGCCGTGTAAATCCACTGGTTATACACCGGGATGACTATGGAAACTTCGGGATTCTCTTCA
>CALDVW010000036.1 GCA_937924405.1 uncultured Lysobacterales bacterium | reverse complement strand
ATTGGTATACATGAATAACGGCCGGGCAATTGGGTAACTGCCATCAAGTGCGGAAGCGACGGAAGGGCTTGTGCAGGCGCCGCCCTGCTCTTTGACGACACATCCCAGCTTTACATGATCGGTGGCGTAGGCCAGCCCGCTATAGCCGATGGCGCAAGGTGTTTTCTCGACCAGATCAACCACATCCTTGGAGCCATGCATGTCACGCGTACCCAGGCGAAAGTCGTTGTCGCCGAGAACCGCTTCGCGAAAATAGGCGTAGGTGCCTGAGTTATTCTGGCGGCTCACCACGACGATTTCCTGGTTTTTGCACCCGGGAACTTCGACGCCGAGGTCGGACCATGACGCATAACTGCCACCGTCACCATAAATTTCAGCCAGTTGATCGATGCTGATTTCATCCAGCGGATTATCGCCATGCAGGTAGATCGCCAGCGCGTCGAATCCCACCACGTGCTTTACCGGATTCTGGCCATTATCCTTGGCCAGCTTGAGTTCTTTGTCCTTGATCGAACGGCTGGCATTGGCGATATCCACGGTACCGTTGATCAGGGCCGCGATACCGGTGCCGGAACCACCACCGCTTACCGCCACTACCACGGCAGGATTTACGACCTGGTATTCCTCCGCCCAGGCCTGGGCCACGTTGACCAGCGTATCGGAGCCCTTATTCTGGATCACCTCGCGCCGTTCACCGCCGCCACAGGCAGTGACCGTGATAGCAGTGATGATTAACGAGGCTATGAACGGAATTTTTCGGGCGCGCATTAACTCTCTCCTGAAAATGGGAAGCAATAGTGCGCAAATTACCTCCAATATGTGACAGGTTCATGACAACAACCGCCAAGAGAGCGAAGAATGAGGACGACTGCAGTAGCGGCTGCCCGGATCGGGCTTGCCCGCTCTATATCAAAGCTGGGTCCGGGCAATCCGCCGGGACACGGTGAACACGCCGTCCAGAATTTCCATCACCTCCATCTCGCGCGCGTAGGTTTTGAGGCGGTTGGGCTCATCCGCGGTCAGCCGGCCCAGGCCGTGCTCCATGATGTTTCGAGACATCTCGGAAAAGTCCTTTTTTCGCCGGCTGACTTCCTTTGCAAGCACTGGATCCTGGGAAGTCACCGCCTTGAGCGCGTCATTCAATGTCGCCACCACCATGGCGTGGTAGTTAATAAGTACTTCGGCGGTCTGTGCTGAAACGGAGACTTCTTCATCGATCCGCTTGTTGGCGGACGTGACCATGGCAGTGGCCACCCGGTCACCGATTTGCTCCAGGCCGTTGGTGATTTCCACCAACTGCATCAGTTCCTTCGATTGCCGTTTTGACAGGTTGGCCAGGCTGATCTTGCCCAGGTATTCAATGATCGCAATATGCAATGCGTCGACTACCCGGTCCATTTCCGCTACCTGCTCCAGGTCGGCCCGCGTGCCGGTAATGGCCGCCGGCATGATTTCCCTGACCATCTTGCGCACTCTTTTGCCCATGCGGCGAATTTCGGTGCGCACGGTTTCCAGTGCGATGGATGGTGTGGAAATAAGATCGTCATCGAGGTATTTCGGTAGCATGGCCTTCTGGGGCTTAATCGGCCGGTCCGGAATCATCCATTCCGCCAGGCGGGCTATCTGGGTGGTGAAACCGACAAAAATAAGGGCGTTCGCGACGTTGAAAAAGGTGTGGATATTGGCAATCTGGCGAGGTGTTTCAGCCGCCAGCCGGTCCATACCGGTCAAGCCTTCGGCCGCCGGGGACATCCAATGCGCCAACTCGGCCAGTTGCGGAATGAAGGAGATCCAGAGCAGGACGCCGGCGACGTTGAAGAGTGTGTGAACGACAGCGGCCCGAACCGCTTCGCGGGGTTTTCCAATACTGGCCAGGCCCGCCGTGATGCAGGTTCCGATATTGGCGCCCAGGGCGATGGCAATCGCCGATTCCAGGCCGATCAGGCCCTGGGAGGCCATCACGATGAGAATACCGGTAGTGGCTGATGAGGACTGCACCACCGCCGTGAACAGGGCGCCGACGGCCGCGCCAAGCAGTGGATTTTGCATCGAGATCATGAACTGGATGAAAGGATCGTAAGTGCGCAGAGGGTTGAGTGCTCCGCTCATGATGCCCATGCCGTAGAACACCAGGCCCAGACCCAGCAGGATCATGCCTATCTGCTTCCATTGATTGCCTTTGGCGGTCAAGGAAATAAGAAAGCCACCGGCAATAATGGGCAAGGCGAGTTTAGTCACCTTGAAGGCCAGGATCTGTGCCGTAATCGTGGTGCCGATATTGGCGCCGATGATCACGGCCACGCTCTGCGACATCGACATCAGGCCCGCTGAAATGAAACCGACCAATATGACAGTCGTTACCGAGGACGACTGAATAATCGCGGTGACGAAAGCGCCCATGCCCACGCCGACAAAGCGATTGCGGGTCAGCCTGCCGAGAATGTCTTTCATGTAATCGCCGGCCGCCGACTTCAGCGCCTGGGTCATCACATCCATGCCGAACAGGAAAAGAGCCAGGCCGCCGAACAGTCCGGCCCACAGGTTGAAGGTCGCCAGCGGGTTATCCATCGGCATTATCGCTTACATCCTCCTTTGCCAGCCCCAACAGTTTCTTCAGTTTCCTGCGGTCCTTTTTTTGTCGTTTCTTCTTTCGTTTCAGGTTTTTCTTGCCGTTTTTGCCATGTTCCCCGGATTTCACGACCACCACCGGCACCGGGGACAACTCGACCACCCGTTCTGCTGTCGAGCCCAGCAAGGTGTGCGGTAAACCGGTGATTCCACGACTGCCCACCACGACCAGGCCAGCTTCGAGCAAAGTGGCCACCTCAACGATGCGGCTGGGCGGTAATCCTGGCACCAGCCGAAAATCGAGGGTGCAGCTATCCAGGATTCCGGGTTGTTCTGACCGCAGCTCATCCAGAAAATCCGCCATCATGGATTCGGCCACCGTTTGCATGGGCAGCATTTGATCTTCTTTGGTCTTGCGGTAGAAGCCCGGGCTGGACACGGGGTCGTGCACCACGTGCAACAGGATCAGCGGGGCATGGTTGCGGCCTGCAAATTTGCAGGCCCAGATCAACGCGGCCTTGGAGTCTTCCGAAAAATCGGTTGCGACCAGGACAGGCTGGTCCTTGCCAGGATCGCTTGATTGGATCGTGTCGCCGGGGATGTTCATGCCGAATCCTCAGTGCATCAGGGAGGATGAAAAGGGGCCGGGCAGCCGGCTCCTTTTCAGAGTACTTATCAGGTAAACATACCTTTCAGTGTGAAGAAGAACAAGGCGGCCAGGATGCCTCCAACGGGCAGCGTCACCACCCAGGAAACAACGATACCGCCGATCACCCGCAGATCGATGGCGCCTACGCCGCGGGCCAGGCCCACGCCGATTACCGCGCCCACGGCGATATGGGTAGTGGAAACCGGCAGGCCGGTGCGCGAAGCCAGCACCACGGTCGCTGCGGCGGCCAGTGTTGCGCAGAATCCGCGGCTGGGTGTGAGCTGGGTGATTCGCGTTCCGATGGTCTGCATGACCTTGTAGCCCATGGTCGCCAGGCCAATGACGATTCCCGTGCCACCCAGGACCAGAATCCACAGGGGTAAAGCGGCTTTTTGCGCTACTTCGCCGCCGGACATGATGATGCTGGCGACCGCCGCCAGTGGCCCGATGCCGTTGGCCACGTCGTTGGAGCCATGGGCAAAAGCCATCGCACAGGCCGTGAATATCATCATCGGAACGAAGATTTTCTCGACGCTGGCGAACAGATAGTCGCGATCTGCCTCTTTATCGACTTCAACCTTGCGTATCAATATCCAGCCAATCAAGGCGACGAACAGGCCAAAAACAATGGCTGCGACAAAACTCTGCGCTACGGAGAGTTCCAGTTTCAGGTGTTTGAGGCCTTTGAACATCGTGACCAGTGAGATGATGAAACCGACCAGGAAGACATAGGCCGGCCCCCACCGTTTGGCACTATCAAAGGGATGGTCAGTATTGAGTATGACCTTGCGGATACTCATCATCAGGAGATAGGCAAGGAATCCGCCCAGCGCGGGTGAGATGATCCAGCTGGCTGCAATTTGACCGATCTTGCCCCATTGAACCGCGTCAACACCAATACCTGCAACGGCAAACCCGACCAGCGCGCCAACGATCGAGTGCGTGGTGGAAACCGGCCAGCCCCGGGATGAGGCGATCATCAGCCAGACAGCGGCGGCCAGCAAGGCAGCGAGCATGCCGAATACGAGAATTTCCGGTGAGTCGACCAGGCCGCTGGGATCGACGATACCCTTGCGAATGGTGGAGGTGACGTTGCCGCCCGCGATGAAGGCGCCGGCAAATTCAAATATGGCGGCAATAATGATGGCCTGCTTGACGGTTACGGCGCCGGATCCGACCGAGGTTCCCATGGCATTGGCCACGTCATTGGCGCCAATGCCCCAGGTCATGTAGAAGCCGAAGATGACGGCAAGAACGAGGAAAACAGTTCCATAAGTGGCGATAATTTCCATGATCTCCTCCCCTACTTGGCAATCAGGAGGCGAAGATGATCGCCTACTTTCTCGGCATAATCGGCGAGATCGCCGATCCACTCGATGATCTGGTACCACATCATCACGGAAACCGGTTTCAGTTCGTCTTCGTGATCGAACAGGGCGCGCGCAAGCGCGATGCCGAGCTCGTCTGTTTCATCTTCGATCCGGTTCAGCTCTCTCAGCATTTCGTCGACCCGGTCGACTTCGCGGCCACGAAAGCCAATGGCCAGCAGTTCGTCCAGTTCTTCGATGACTCTGGCCGAGTGTTCGACGGTATCAATGCAGCGGGCAGTCAATTCAAGCAGCGGATCGCGCAGAAAATCCGGTATCGACATTTTCCGTTCAACCAGCAGGCCGGCAATGTCCTGGGCCACGTTGGCAATCGTGTCCTGCAGCAGCAGCACTTCGAGCAGGTCCCGGCGGTCAACCGGCATGAACAGGCTCTTGGGGAGGCGTGCCCTGAGCTCATGCTTGATTCGGTCGGCCTCCGCTTCCTGCTCGAATATTCGGTCCTTCAGCTCATTGACCCGCACCTGATCGCCGTCCACCAGCGCCTCGATCAGTGGTTGCACATCCCGGGCGCAATCGACCACTACCCGCATGTGTTCCTGCAGTGCAGTGAACGGCGACTGGCCGAACAGCTTGGAAAAAGTATTGCCATTAGACATCTGATATCCCTCCCGAATCGGTCATTTTTTGGGCTTCTTGATATGCAAGCTTGCCAGATTATGTTTCCGGCGAAATTGTTTCGGATCAATTAGTGGGAATAAAAGGCGCTGGACAGTCTCGCGAAAGTAAGTGTTTTCAGTGTCCGTGTGCTGTTGGAAAGTTGCTATTTACGAGTAAAACCAGCAAAGTGTCGTTTAGAAGTCTGGGCAAAAGGGACTGGTTGAACCGCGAAAGTGTTAGTGAACGCTTTGCGGTGAGGCCGGGTTAGCGGCTTTAAACAGCCGGATAGGGAAGATCAGGGAACGGTCTTGTTCTACAAACGGTAAAGGATGGAGGGGAATCCGTCAAACCGTAAGAATCCATTTGCACCGGCAGCCTTTGGTTGCCGTGAGCGTAGTTTTTGAGGAGAGGCCAAGATGCAACCCCGCGAACTTTTCAATCACCTGACTAACAATTTTCAACGAAAATCATTAATTTCTTTTTCTTACCTGGGCACCCTGGTTTTACTGACCGCAATGGCCATGAGTTCAGCTGCATTTGCAGCCCATCCTGACCTGGCTGAGTATTGGTGTGCAGAGGATGTGAGTAACGTGGGTAATTGCTCGGCCAACGAGGTCAGCATCGCGAATGTCACTAATGTTGAGATTGAAGGCAACCCGACCAGTTGTACCCAGGGCGAGGTCATACAGCTCAACACGCTTACCGCGGAACTCGATGCCAATACCGGTGAGCGATTCGATCCCACCATTTGGATTGGAAGGTTCGGCAATGACCCGCGTCTGCCCGCCACGTCAACCTCATGCCGGGTCACCTCGCTGCCTGACAATACCGGTTCCCTCGACATTCTGGATCTTGAATCGGGCCAGGATGCCTGTCTCGACCTGCAGCAGCCAGCTGTCCCTATCCAATTCACGGCCTCGGAGCCGACCCAAATTGTCTGTAATGATTCGGACGGTGATGGACAAGCTGACGTTCAGGTTCTGATTACCTGGTGGCAGAATAAGAACTTTGTTTGCGCCGTTGGCGATCCGGGCGGTAATCTGAACGATCCCTATTTTTCACCGGGCTCTCCCTCAAAATGCGACTATACGGTCATTAACTTTTTGGACCTTCAGATCGTGGAGAATCCGGATATGTCCATAGTGAAGTCTGTCGTCAGCGTGACCGGCGGCTCCGCGGATACAGCGGGAGACATCATTACGTATAGTGTGTTGGTCACAAACACAGGCGACACTCCGTTGACCAATGTAGAGGTCGGCGACCCCATTTTTGAAGGTTATAACCAGGCAACAGACTGCACAGTAGCGCTACCTGCTGGCTTGGCCCCAGCTGCATCCGTAACCTGCACGGGCACTTACACCCTCACTCAGGCCGACCTGGACAGCAATGGCAACGGCGACGGCGACATCGATAACCAGGCATTCGCTTCTGCTGACGAAGTGGGCGTCATTAATGACACTGCAGAAGTTCCGTTGGCTATTGCCCCGCCAACAATATCGCTGACCAAGACAGGCACCCTGAACGATGATGACGGCACGCCCGGCCCGAGCGCGGGTGATACCATCAGTTACGTGTTCGTGGTACAGAATACCGGCTCTCTGACGCTGACCGACGTCACTATCACCGATCCGGATGCGCTTATTTCGGGCGGCCCGATAGCCAGCCTTGCCCCGGCGGCCATTGACGACTCGACCTTTACCGGCACATACACACTGACCCAGTCGGATGTCAACGCGGGAACGTTTACCAATACAGCTACTGTGAACAGCTTTCAGGGTGCAACCGACCAGGATAGCGATACGCAGACATGGACACCACCGACTGTAATCCCGCCGCCCGCTCCGCGGCCGGCCACCCCGGTTTCAACACTGAACGATGTCGGCCTGGCGCTGCTGGCTCTGCTGATGCTTGGCGTTGGTATTGTCGGGTACCGGAGGCTCAGCTAGACCAGGACCTGACCGGGATTGACCAACCTTGAATTACCCCGTGGCAGTGTTCTGCCGCGGGGTTTTCTTTTCCACCTGCATATTTGGGGTCAGAGTAAAAACTTCGAACACAATCCGCGCGACCGATTTTTTCCGCCTGTTCGTCTAATACTCAGATTAGTAACGTTGGCTGCAGGCCTTGACCAGTTGCGCGCGTTCGACATTGAACTGCTCCGCGCTCAGGCGTGCTACCTGTGCGTTGGCGACTACGTCGAGCCGGCCGATTGGCTGACCCCGCGTCTGCGCCTGCTGCCCGGCCCGGGACCGGACACAGGTCAATTCCTTGATGTAACAGCACTGCAGTAATCCGCCGGGTTACGGTGTTTCCCAGCCCATCGCGTTATGGCAGGTCTCGATGCCGTCGGCCGGGAAGCGCTCTCCGGTCAGCCACTTCCAGGGTACGTAGATCAGGCCGTAATACCAGCGGATCATGGTGGTCACGAATCCGCCGGGGGCCATTTCGACCTTGAAATCGGAAAACGGACCGCTGACCTCAATCGGCGCGGATACACTGAAAAACCTTTCAATTTTGGACTGTGGCGCCACCAGCAGATCCAGTTCCCTCCGGACCAGGTCGATGTCACCGCGCGCCCGCACGATGACGTCAGTTGAATCCAGAAAGGTGGTCTTGGTGCTCATGATGCCGTTTTCCACTTCGAAGAGGCCCACCATGCAATTCATCTTTTTGCGAGAGTCCTCGCCGAGGGGCAACAGGGCGAAAACCAGGTTGGAAGCCCACAAATCCAGGAATGCAGCCTCAACATCTTCCGGGAACACGGCAATATCCAGCGTGCCGCCGAGGTGCTCGAAAACCTCAGCCGGCCCGGGAGACTGCGAAAACAGGGAGGTTTCGAGGTAAAGCTTTCCGTGGCCTTTGGATTCCGGATCGAACAGGCGGAGCAGTCCGCCATATTCGAGTCCTTCCACGCTCATGTCGAGGCCCGATTCGAAACCATCACCCACGCGCAGGCCGTAGTAGCTGGCTTCGACGACACCCCCCGGAAGCTGGATGCTGGCCGGATCGAGCCTGAATTCGTTGCCGTCCACGCTCAGACCGACTTGTGCGGCACCGAGTAGTTTCCCGCCCGAACGCAGTTCATCGATGCTGATCCTGACGTCGTATCGATTCGATTGGGTGAGCTGTTCTATGGTCTGGATGATCGCTGTCAGCACGTCGCCTTCGACTTTTTCATCCGGCCTTTCCCTTTCAAGACCACCGGACAGCTTCTGAGTGGATTTGCGCCAATCCTCAGTCCACAGCACCAGATCTTCGGTTTCCAGGAAAGGGGCATGAATATCGAAGTCGAAATAGTTGACCGAATCCTTCAGTTCGACGCGAATTTCACCCTCGGCGTGACTGGACCCAATCCGTGCATTCAGATTGGAAAGGACCACTTCATTTTCCCTGATATTGATATCTGTCCGGAACTCATAAGCCTCCAACGGAGCCTCGAGCTCGGAAAAGTCGAGATACTGCGAGTCCATGTACTCCCCCGAAACCGAGAGATCGATCCACAGGTCATCCGGATTTTTTCGCTTGATGAAGGCCTTGAACATCGCGACATCATCATCCGCGGCCATGGCCAGCGTGACGGGTATGTCGGTGCTGCGGTCAAACGTGGATTGAATGGATGGCGTTCGCATCCAGGCTTTGATGGGTACGTCATTGAGCTTGCCCGAGAATTGCCAGGTGACGGGTGAAGAAGGCGCAATATTCAACGACAGGGACGAAAGGTCTGCTTCATGTTGTGGCTGATCCGGCCCGAAGCTGAAGGCCCAGTGAAACCCGTCTACTTGCGTTTCAAAGCGGGAATTGATGATCAATTGCTTCAGGTTGGATCCTTCGGAGCTGAGCCTGAGCTCGGCGTGATCGGCCCGGGCGATGATATCTTCGGCCAGGGAGAGTCGATCCAGCAGGTAGCCGACATCGATGTTGTCCAGCGCTGACACGAAATTTAGCGTCCAGGGCCGTTTACGCAAATCCATATCCAGTGAGCCATCGATATCCACTTGCCCCAGTTTCATGCTGAGCCGGCCGTCCTCGATCTGTCGGTGCCTGATGCGGGCAAGCAGCATGGCATCGCTGGCATTGAATCGCGGCCCCCTGAAGTTCCTGACCAACAGGTCCAGATCGACATCTGGCAGGTCTAGCAAATCCTCCAGCCATTCGCTTTCGGTGAGCAGTTCCATCCAGTCGGTGCTTTCATCAGCGCGTTGGCTGTCCAGTCCTTCGAGATACGTATTGATTTCAGCATAGTCCAGTGTGCGGGACTCCAGGTCGATGACTAGTGGTGAGTCACGTCCGGGGATGGAGCCGGAGATACTTCCCTGCAGGTCTGAGCGCCCCAACTGCGCCAGTATGTGTGTATCCAGCTCGACCCACTCTTTCCCGAGGGCCGCAATCCCCTGCAGTCGCAAAATTGAGTCGCCGGCCGCAAGATCAAAGCTCAAAGGCCAGCTCAGCCCGGAATACACCGCATGGATCGAGCCGAATCCAATTTCCAGTGAAAGCGGGTAATCACGCCAGTCGCCCGTCACCATCAATCGACCCGGATCATTCCAGCTGATGGTAGAGTCAAACGCAGCAATTTCGAGCGGGGAGTCTTCGCCGTTCCAGGACAGCTTCAGCGCCTCGCCGCTCACCACCGCCTCGATGGATTCACGATGCTGCGCCAGTGAACTACCGCAACTGCTGCTCGTAATGCTGGTTTTTCCCAACGTGCCACCCAGGCGCACTTCTTGATCGAGCAGCGGCTTCAGCTTTGCCAGGTCGAGCTGCGACACCTGGATTCTGCTCGTCAGGCGCGCACAGGCGGGCCGCATATCCAGCTTGGCCGTGGCGGTGAGCGGGTTTTTCGCCAGTAGCAATTCGGAAATTTCCAGGTCGATGGCATGGTCAGCCAGGCTGGCCTCGATCGCCAGGTACTCCAGGGGCAGTGGGGCATTGAGAACCCGGCCAATCCAGATGGTCGCTTGAGCATCGAAGTCTGCGAGCAGTTCGAATACGCTGTCATAATCGGTGGATTCGGATTGTGGCCCGAACTCTGACTCGGGTTTGGTCTGGGTGCCCGGGTCCGCCGAGACCATTCCCGGCAGTTGTTCCAGGTCGACTTGCTCTGCCCGGATATCCAGTTCGATGACCGGCCGGGTGGAAAATCCCCGGACAGTACCGCTGAGAAAGAATTCCTGTTTTCCAAGTGCGCCTGCGAGGTTCTCGACCTGGACGAAATCACCGCCGGCCTCCAGGTTTGCGCTGGCCTGGAGCGCGCCCAGCCGGGGAGTTTCGATTCCGAATGCCGCCAGGACCCGTTCCGGTTGCCGGGCATCAAGTTCCACCCTTGCGGAGATTTCAGGCTCGCTCAGCGGATTCAAAATCTCGCCGGCGGATGCAAGGTGGAAACCGGGGGCCGATAAATCCACATTGAACGGGTAGCGGGGTGGATTACCGAGCAGTTTGTCGAGGGATTCGCCGCCCAGTTGCAGCTGCCATATATCACTTCCATTACGTCCGCTGATGCTCGCTTCCAACGCCCCGTCAAGAGGCGCCGAAGCTGTCAGATCGAGACTTTCAGGAACCAGAGGGGATGCATTCTCAGGATTCGAACACCCCGGCTCGATGCCGGTGAACTGCACTTTGTCGATGACCAGGGACGGTGGTGGCCCGCGCGTGTCGCCGCTTTCGGTGTCGCCAGGGGCCGGGGGCCACGGTTGGCAGTAATCGAATCCAATTGCCGAGCCCTGCAGCGTCCGAAAATGAAACTGACCGCGAAACAGCGCGCGCAGGCGTGGCTTGATTTCGAGCTTTCCCGCTGTGGCCAGGGGCCGTTCGCCGCGCCCGGGATGACTGAGCCTGATGTCCACAACAGTCAGCACCGGCCGGGCGCCGAAACGAATCCGCAGCGGCCCGTTGATTTCCAGCTCCAGCCCCAATTCGTCCTGGATGGCCTGGCTGACCGGCGCCTTGATGAAAAACAGGTTGACAGGAACCAGGCCGAAGCCAACGACCGCCAACAGTGCCAGGACCAGAAGCACCGTTATCAAAAAATATCTTTTTCTCTTTCCCGCCATAAAGCGTGTTCCGCACCCGCTTCCAGGTGCTGGTGGCCGCTGCCGAAAGGGTTTTTAGCGGCTTACGGGTCCTTGGGATCCTCCGGAACTTGACCCACGGCTACCGGGTATCCCAGCGAGACCCAGCCCTGGATGCCCTCCCACAGCACGGCTGTGTTTTGCAAGCCCTGTGCGCGTAATTTGCGGTCGACCGATTCCGCTGCCGCCCGCGGGCATTCGCAGTAAGTCACGATCCAGGTTCCATCGGACGGCAAGTCTTTCGCCAGGCCTTCGAAATCGTCGTAGTAGTAGGGAATCGGCACGGAACCCTCGATATGGGCCATCTGCCAGACGGAAGGTACGCGGGTATCCAGCAGCACCATGCGTCGCTTGTCCTGCAGGGCCTGGTACAGTTCGGCAGCTTTCACGTAGAGCTCGTCTTTCAGCTTGAATAAAGGGGCGGAAGAACCCGGGTTGAGGACCCAATCCTCAAGTGAGGGCGGGCTGCGCAATGCAGGTGCCCCGGTATCCCAGCCGGCTGCCTTGCTGCGCAGGAAAGCAGTGACCGCATCAATTTCTTCAGCGCTCAGCAGCGGGCCGAATGCCGGCATGTCGGTGCCGTCCCGTCCGTTTTCTATGGCATAGCGCAGAAAATTGTCAGTGGTCAGTGCGAGCATGGCCGGATTGCCGATTGCTGGCGCGATCTCTCCTTCGCCGTTCTCCCCGTGGCAAATCGCGCACTCCCCAGCAAAAATTTCTTCGCCCCGGACAATATCACCCGTGACAACCGAGGGAAATTGCTCGTCGGGCTCGGCTCCAGACTGATCTTTCAGCCAGGTGAGAAGCCGGTTGATCGTCTTCTGGTCCAGCGGTCCTCCGACCTCATTGGAAAAGCCCCCCATCGGCGTGCCGCGCCTGCCATAGGTGACAGTCAGGGAAATCTGGTTTGGAAAGCCGGAAATGAACAGTGATTTGGAGCTCAGCGACGGCGCGTCGTCATTGGCGTAACCCTGGCGATCCTCACCATGGCACAGGGCACAGTATTTCTGATAGTCGGCCGCCGCCGCCGCGGCCTCCTTTTCACTCATCGGGGGCATTTCAATTGAAAAAACGGGTGCGGTGAGGAGCATTGTTCCGCAAAGGGCCGCTGTCCTGGCGTAAAAACCGATCATTTTCTATTTTCCGGGAATTTGCTCATGTAACTATGCCAGAATCCGGGTAAAAGTGTGAATCAGCCTGTGGTTGGAGTGCCGAACCCCGGCTTTTCCAATGGCAGATAATCAGTCAATGAACATTTTGCAGGCTCAGGGATTGTTCATCCGATCCAAAGCATCAGCCAGATAGGCGACCGTGCGATCCACATGGTGCAGTTTGTCCAGCCCGAACAGTCCGAGACGAAAGGATTTGAACTCTTCCCCTTCGTCGCACATCAGGGGAACGCCTGCGGCTATCTGCAGGCCCAGCTCAAGAAACCTGCTGCCGTTCTGGATGTCCGGGTCGTCGGTATAACTGACCACCACGCCGGGCGCCTGGAAGCCTTCGGCCGCGACACTCTTGAAGCCCCTGCCTTCGAGCAGTTCGCGGACTTTGCGCCCGAGTTCGAGCTGTTCTTCCCGCACCGCCGCGAATCCGTAATCCTCGGTTTCCTTCATGGTGTCGCGGAATTTTTTCAGCGCATCAGTCGGCATGGTAGCGTGGTAGGCGTGGCCGCCGTTTTCATAGGCCTGCATGATCTCGAGCCATTTACGCAAATCGCAGGCGAAACTGCTGCTGGTGGTGTCCAGGATACGTTCCAGGGCGGTACTGCCCATCATCACCAGTGCGCTGCACGGCGAGGCGCTCCAGCCCTTTTGCGGTGCGCTGATCAGGATATCGACGCCACAGAATCGCATGTCCACCCACAAATCTCCTGAAGCAATGCAATCCAGCACGAAAAGACCGCCCACACCATGCACGGCGTCGGCGACGGCGCGAACGTAGTCGTCGGGCAGTAATATGCCCGAAGATGTTTCAACATGTGGTGCGAAAACGATGTCGGGCTGCTCCGCTTCGATTCGCGCCACCACCTCATCTAAAGGCGCAGGGGCAAAGGGCGCCTGTTGTCCGTCTCCCATGGTGCGGGCTTTCATGACGGTGGTTGCCGCCGCGATATCGCCCATATCCAGAATCTGTGACCAGCGGTAGCTGAAAAAGCCGTTACGGATGACCAGGCAATTCCTGCCGCCCGCAAACTGACGGGCGACCGCCTCCATGCCGTAGGTGCCGCCACCGGGAACAACGACGACCGCGTCGGCGTTGTACACTTTCTTTAGCGTTGCAGAGATGTCGTTCATGACACCCTGGAAAGTCTTTGACATGTGGTTCAGTGAACGATCCGTAAATACAACCGAATACTCCAGTAGGCCATCAGGATCGATATGGGGTAGCAAGCCGGACATTTTCTGAATCTCGTTTTACAATGGAATCCCGAGAATAGCATTTCGAAAGGGTGATTTGCCCGCTAAAATCACCTTTAACTGACCAATCACAGCCGGATGCCGCACTGATGAAATTCTACGACTGTAAAACCGCCCCGAGTCCGCGCCGCGTCCGCATGTTCATGGCTGAAAAAGGCATCGAAATTCCAACGATCCAGGTTGATCTGGGACAACAGGAACAGCTCACGGAATCTTTCAGAAAAATCAATCCGAGATGCACGGTTCCGGTGCTGGAGTTGGATGATGGCACCTGCCTGAGCGATACGCTCGCCATTTGCCATTACCTGGAGTCACAATTTCCGGCTCCCAACCTGATGGGCCTGGACGGTCGCGAGCAGGCGCTGGTGCTGAACTGGCATGAGCAGACTAATTCCGAGGGATTCATGGCGGCTGCAGAGGCGCTGCGTAATTTCGCCCGGGGATTCCAGGATCGCGCACTGACAGGCCCGGAGAATTTCGAACAGGTCCCGGCCCTGGCCGAGCGCGGCCGCAGGCGTCTGGAAGCATTTCTGGGAATTCTTGACAGTCGGCTGGGACAATCACCTTTTGTCGCCCTGGAGCGTTTTACCATGGCCGATATCGGTGCATTCATCTGCTCTGAGTTCGCCGGCTGGATCAAGCTACCCGTGCTGGAGCGGTGGCCGAATATCAGGCGCTGGCACGGGAAGGTCTCGGTGCGGCCCAGCGCATCAGCCTGATGGAAGCTGAATTCTGGCATGAGCGCTGGCAGAAAGGTGAAACCGGATTTCACCAGCCGGAATACAACACACACATGCAGGCGTTTATCGAATTTCTCGCGCTCAGGCGCGCGGCCCGAATCCTGGTGCCACTCTGTGGCAAAAGCCTCGACATGCTGTGGTTGAGTGAGCAGGGTTATCGCATCACGGGGATTGAGATCAGTGAAATCGCAGTCAGCGATTTTTTCACTGAAAACCAACTGGAACATCGGATAACGCAAACAGGCAACGCTTTACTGTATGCTGCCGACGGCATTGAAATTTACTGCGGAGATTTCTTCGAAATCCAAAAAGCTGATCTTGCCGAAATAGACGCGGTCTATGACCGGGCAGCGTTGATCGCCCTGCCGCCAACAATGCGACCCGGCTATGTCCGGCACCTGACCGGCCTGTTGGCCAGCGGGACCCAAACCCTGCTGGTGTCACTGGATTACCCACAGCATGAAATGAAGGGACCGCCGTTTTCAGTCACATCGCGGGAAGTGGTCGCACTGTATGGCGGAAGTCATTCAGTTGAGCAACTGCATGCGGAAGACTGTCTGGCCAGGGAACCGCGTTTCCGTGAGAAAGGCCTGACCCGGCTTGAAGAAAATGTCTTTCTGCTACACAAAAAACCGGGCCTGGCAGCCGATCAATAATTCCTGAGCGAACGGGCGCGGGTAAGATTGACCAGCCGGGCCAGCCCGCCCTCCAGACTCTGCCAATCCGACAGAATATCCAGTTGGGCCACTGCGGCAGTGGGCATCAGTTTGTAGTCGTCGGGCATGGGCACTTCGTGATTGCACAGGTTCTGCAGGAGCATCTCCAGGCCCGGGTTGTGCCCGGCGATCATGACCCGGCGGGCGTCTACCGGGCTGTCGTTGAGTACGCTCAACAGTGAGCCGGTCCCCGCATGGTAAATCCGCGAGTCGAAGTTGACCTGTTCGCGGTCGATTCCCATCTCCGCGCAAACAGCGATCACGGTCTGTTTGGCTCGTTCAGCGGGGGAGCTGACCACATAGTCCGGAACCAGCCCCTCGCTCATCAGATAGCGGCCGACGCGCGGGGCATCCTTCCTGCCACGTTTGGCCAGCGGCCGGTCAAAGTCTGTTGAAGCACCGGAGTCCCATGAAGACTTGGCGTGGCGTAAAATGAGAAGCTCACGTGACATGATGAGTCATCTTAACCTGAAAAATATTCGGCTCCAAAGAAAAACCCTGGAGGCCGAGGTCGGGAGCACGACTGCAGTGATCGAGATCACGTTTTGATGATTGGAACTGCCAACCAGGCACCTTCTGCGCCAAATTAAGTGATCCGACATGGACCAGGAGCTTCCAGCCGAGTGAGCGCTGCAGGCAGCACCATTGCCTGACATCGCAAAGCAGGCGCCGATGGCTCTTTTCTCCAAACTGGCCCCCGATACCCGCATACCTCCTCATCATGGCCTGCTGAATACCCGGTTAATCCGTCACCTGCCATTGATCGTGCCGGCAAATTGCGGCGCGTTGAGATTCGGTAACGAGGAACGTCACTGGGTCGAAGGTGAAATACTGATTTTTGATGACACCATCGAGCATGAGGCGTGGAATAACAGTGATC
>CALDVW010000035.1 GCA_937924405.1 uncultured Lysobacterales bacterium | reverse complement strand
CCCTTTGATGACTCCGCGTGGCTATTGCGGTTGGAGCTTCAGCAGTTCTACGGCATTCAAAACTCCAGCGGCACAACCTCATCCGTACTGGTGGAACTGGCCGGCAACGTGAAGTGCAACGGACAACAGAAACAAATAAATCTTTCTGAAAGCCAATCTGTCAGCGATGATCGCATGTCTGCCATAGTTGCTGCTCACCAGGCCGGGCTCGACGGTGTCACCCGGCAATTATTGCAGCAGATGGACCAGTTCTGTACGTGAACCCGGCCAGGCTAGCCCTTTACGTGGTCACTGCGATGCTTTGCGCATGCGCCGCCCTGAGTCCCGATTACGAAGAGCCCACGGTCACGCTCAATTCACTCCGGGCCATTCCATCTGAGGGAATGGTTCCGGCCTTCGAAATCGGTTTGCGAATTATCAACCCGAACTCGCATGCTCTGAACCTCGAAGGCATCGTTTATACGATTTCGCTGGAAGGGTATGAACTGGTCAAGGGCGTGGGCAAGGATTTTCCGGTGATCGAGGGTTATAGTGAAGGTGTGGTGACATTGACAGCCTCCGCCAACCTGCTGGCTGGTATTCGCTTTGTCGGTGACATGATGCAAAACAATGGAGAGTCGCTGGAATATGAATTCAAGGCAAAACTTGACCTGGGTGGTCTTTACCCTTCCATCAAGGTAATTGAAACCGGACTAATCAACCTGAATAACCCGGCATCGGGCAACTGAACCCTCTGCACGACCCGGCATCACCAGGGCAGTTCGTAACCCTCCTGGTGCCAGAACGTACCCGTCTGACTGATATCCAGCGCATCCATTCTCTCGATGAGCCCCCCCACTGAATCCTGCACTGATATCCCGGTGTGCCCCGTCATCTCGGTCGATACCCAACCTGGGTGAAGCAGAAATACCGCGATCCCGGCTTTTTCCAGATCAACGCTAAGGCTTTTCCCCGCCATATTGACCGCCGCTTTTGACATGCGGTAGCCGTAAGATCCCCCCGAGGTATTGTCATCGATCGAACCCATGCGGCTGGTAATAATAAAGACCCGGGAACCTTGCGTCAGGTTGCTGCGCAACGCATCGGTTACCAGCAGAGGCCCAAGTGCATTGACACGGTATTGACGCTCCATCGACTCCCAGTCAAGGCTGCCCAGATTGTTGCGGTCGAGAATACCGGCGTTATTGACCAGGCAGTCGATGATCTTTCCCTGGAGTTCCTGCACCAGGCGGGTGACTGACTCAGTCGACGTGACGTCGATGCCTTCAATCGTCCTGATGCCCGGAACATCCAGTTCCTTGCTTGATTTTCGACACACGGCAATGACTTCATCGCCACGGGCCGAGTACCGCCTGGCCATTTCCAGTCCGATACCGCGGTTTGCACCTGTTATCAATATTGTTGCCATAGTTTGTCTCAGTTTAATCAGGGCGGGTTTGGCTACTCAAGGGTCAGCCAATGCCTCGCAAAGGGGAACATTGTCCGGAACGATGCGCTGGATCGGAATATCGCCCGAGATGCCAAGCGAGGTGATTTCATATCTGACCATACCCTCGCTGCAATCCGCAAACTCGAGCTTCAGGGTGCCATCACCAGCCGGGTCGAGTGAAGCAGGCGGTTCGGCGGCGTCGAACACACCGCCTTCAGTGACATAAATGGTCAGATTAGCCGTATTGCCATCATAGGGCCCCTGCGCAGTCAGCCAGCGATGACCGGGGTCGCCCAGCATGGCGGTTACATCTTCCGGCGGACGTTCCGTATCGAAGGTGAACCAGGCAACGAACATCTGGCTGATTTCGGGAAAGACCGCAATCAGGAACCCCTGCCCGGCCGTGGCGGGATCATACCAGGCGTCGTTCAGACCTGCGTTAATCTGAAAACCAAGCACCGCCTGGTAGAAATCCTGATACTGGCTTTGTGCCAGCACCAGGTAGGCCTCAGGCGTGAGGTGAATGGCGTCTAAATAGGCAACGGCAGGGCCAGGGTACTGGGGATCAGGCAACGACGGGTCGCCTGGCGGGATGACAAAATCAGGATCGAAAGGCGAGGTCTGGACCCCATCGAAACCGTATACGACCTGGGTCAGACCGTTGAAATCGCCATAACTCAGTGAATCGCCTTTCGATTCGGCCAGAGTCTGTGCCTCAACAGAGAATCTCATCGATGCTTTGTTGACCTCTTCAGGACTGCCGATTATCAGCGGGCGTGGATAGTCATAACTCGACCAGAAAATCCGGATTTCAGGACGTTGCCCCAAAATATGATCAACAATGGAGGATATATCTTCAATGACATCAGCAATCAGCTGATCTTCTTGTTCCTTGCCGATAAAGGCATTCCATTGGCCGAGAAAATCATTTCCGCCCAGGCTCAGGTGCACCAGGCTGGCATCCGGGTTTTCTTCCAGTGCAGCCGTGATTTTTGCCAGCCATTGCGGTGTATTGATGTTTTCCGCTGTCTCACCACCCTCGGCAATACTCGCTACCGTTCCAGCGCTGCCATTGTCGATGAGCACCTTCTGCAATGCCGGCCCTGCAGCAACACCCCAGCTGTCACCAATCACCAAAATGTCTGCCGCCTGCGAAGGTCCGGCTGCCACCAGCAGGTAAATAATCAGGGCGACCGTAGCTGAGATTCTGGACATAGGGGATATTCCCGGATTTTACCTATCAGGCTGGCTGGATTCACGGCCATGAAGGAGTTGATGAAAATTCAATCGGCGAATTCTACCAAAAGAATCGCGTGTGCATTGCGCCAATTATCAACATTTATGGAATCAATTTTAAGGTCTGGTTAAGCGTCCATGCGCTAGAGTTAACATGCTGTCCCGTCGCCGCATGGATCGTGCAAGGCCGCACGCCGGCATTAAAATGTTTTCCGCGCCGGGAAGCGATCTATGCCGGCCACTGCGTGCGAGCGCTCCTGGGATTACGGGATGCCGATCAAGGAGGCGAAACCATGACCCATAAACGCATGAATGAAGCCCAAATCGATAAATCTCTGGATGCATTTCTTCATGGTGCGCAGGAGGGCGACGCCCGGCAAGCAAGAAAGCTGCACGAATTGCTGGACCAGATGCTGACCGAACGGGAAATACCGGATGGCCAGCTATGGCTGACCGACCATGGCAGAATGCTGCTGGCCGAGATGCACCGCGAACTCAGCCATTGCGAGGGTGGCGGCCACCAGTTCAGCACTACTGTTCTGGAAGCCGTCCAACTCAGGCCCCACAGGGGCCACTGGCGAGACTCGTGCAGTTTTGTGCATGACCTGAGAATAGCCATTGCGGTTGCGAACGACCTGTGTGAGCAACGGAACAAGGGTGAAAAACCAGACATTTCGAAGGCCGCGCAGGCCGTCGCTGATATCGAAGAGACCGGATTGAATCCATCAGCTGTGCAAGAGATTTACGACGAAATCGCAGCAACGGTTGGAGGTTTCAGGGAAATTTCCCACTGCTGACAGGTGTAACGCAGACCTCACATCAAAGCCGTGGCCCGGACCGTTTTCGAACCGATCAGTTTACTGACCGGGGCACGTACCCGCGTTGATACTTTCAGCTGTCTCAATCGCCACAGCACTTATTCAAGGGAACCGCAAACGACTTTCGGCTTTTGTCCTGGATTCAGCGTTGCGTGGATTGCGATGAAAAGCCCATGCCGTCCGGCTCTTTTCCAGCATATAGCGGTCGGATTACCTCCCCCGTCGCGAGGTTGATTTCGGTGATGATGTCGGCATTGGCGTGGGCGACGAAAGCGTGCTCGCCGGTGCCGTCAACGATAACCCCGATGGGTACTGAACTGTCGCCGAAGCGGTCGCCGAACAGGCGCCCGGCAGCGGCAATGCTGCTGAGATCGAAGGCCACGGTGCGGATTTCCTGCAGGGTTTCAGTGTCGTAAATGACGAGATCCCCTGCCCGTGCGCGGGTGACGAGCACCTGGCCTTGCGGCGTAGCGGTAGCCCGGATCGGAAACCCCTTTGAAGAAATCTCCTTGATCGTCTCGAACGTTTCGGCGTTGAGAACGGTCACCGTGTCGGCGGCGCGGTTCGTTACCCAGACCTGCGCGCCGGAGGCAGAGACCGCGATCCCCTCTGCGCCGGAGCCAGTTACGATGTTT
Organism: uncultured Lysobacterales bacterium; assembly: GCA_937924405.1. GTDB lineage: Bacteria > Pseudomonadota > Gammaproteobacteria > Xanthomonadales > SZUA-36 > JAHEFT01. Next base: position 9,489 of record CALDVW010000035.1, on the reverse strand, counting down.
CTCTCGAGCAAACCCTGTGCGAGGTCAATCACCGTTATCGAGCCTGAACCTATGTTGGCCGTGTATGCCCGGCGTCCGCCGGGATCCAGGGCGACCATGTGAGAGACCTCCTGCTCCGTGCCGATTGCCTGGATGACCTCGCCTTTCCCAACGTCGACCACGATCAGCGCCCGACTGTCCTCGACGGTCACGGCGGCACGCTCATCGTCAATCCATTCGACCCCATGGGGTTTTTTATATTCACCCAGATCAATTGTTTTCACGACCTCGGCAGCTGTAACATCGATCAATGTAAGGCTCTGGCCGGGACCGCCACGGTAGCCGTAGTTGCTGACTAGAGCAAAACGACCGTCGGGAGAAATGCCGACCTCGTGAGGTCCCTCCCCAGTCGCAAGCGTGGCAACGATCTCACCGCTCACCAGATTGATCAGCGACACGGTTGCCTCGGCCTTGTTGGCGACAACCAGGGTTGCACCCTGCACTGCAGAGGCCATTAAAACAATCAGAATGAGAAATGACAGGCTCAAACAATCGAAACGGAATCGTGATTTCATGAGTGCTCCTTATTGATCTGGCAGGTCATGCGGGCTCGAATTTCAACAAATCCTCGCCTCCGCTCACCTGGTCGCCTGCCTCGAAATAAAATTCAGTGACGGTTCCATCACGCGGCGCGCGAATCGTGTGCTCCATCTTCATGGCCTCCATTATGACCAGCGGCTGGTTTTTCTCAACCATGACTCCCGCTTCAACCAACTGTTTGACGACAACGCCGTGCATCGGCGCTGCGAACGCCGCGGCTCCTGACTGACTGTCTTCCTCTCCGTAATCGGGGCGTGCCAGGGCAAATTGCATGGCGCCGGCGGGACTGAACAGGGTAAACATCCCGTCATGCGGAACAACCACTACGCGCTGGCGGTAGCCGTCGATGTCGGCGTAAAGTTCGTTGCCTTTGAGTTCACCGGTAGCCAGCACCGTTTTTCCGGCCGCACTGATGCGAAAGCGCCGCTGATCCCCACTGCCGACCTCCACCACCGGTACATCATATTCCGTTCCATTCAGAACGATTGCTCCATTGTGCACTGCCGGCTCATTGAGCCGCCATGCGCTCGAGGAATTCCAAGGGGAAAAGAGATCATCGCCACGGACGCGGTCTTGTCCCGACTGTTCCATCCGCAACAGCAGATAGAGCGAGGCAAGCGGCAGGTCCCTGACCCTGGCGTCATTGGAGGTGTGGAAAAGAGAGGCGTGATGCTTTTCAATAAACTGGGTGTCCAGGTCTGCTCGCACAAACGGTTCGCTGGTAGCCAGGTTGTACAGGAACGAAATATTCGTGGTCAGCCCGCTGATCCGGTACTCAGACAATGCCCTGGCCAGGCGGCCCAGCGCACGTTCCCTGTTTTCGTCCCAGGTCACCAGTTTGGCGATCATCGGATCGTAATAAACACTGACCTCATCACCCTGCAGCACGCCGGTATCGACCCGTACATGCCGGCTTTCAGGTGGCGGCTGGAGATAGACCAGTGAACCGGTTGCCGGCAGGAAATCATTATCCGGGTCTTCCGCATAAATTCTGGCCTCGAACGCGTGGCCGTGGATTTGCAGCTGATTCTGCTCTAAAGGCAGTGGTTCACCGGCTGCCACCCGCAGTTGCCACTCAACCAGGTCCTGGCCAGTTATCATTTCCGTTACCGGGTGTTCCACCTGCAGCCGGGTATTCATTTCCATGAAATAGAACGCGCCATCTGCGTCCAGCAGGAATTCGACGGTTCCGGCACCCTCGTAGTCAATCGCCCGGGCTGCCAGAATGGCTGCTTCCCCCATTTGCCGGCGTAATGACTCCGTCATGCCGGGCGCCGGCGCCTCCTCAATGACCTTCTGGTGGCGGCGCTGTACCGAGCAGTCCCTCTCAAACAGGTAAACTGCATGTTCGTGCTGGTCGCAAAAAACCTGCACCTCCACATGACGGGGCCGGGACAGGTATTTCTCAACCAGCATGTCATCATTGCCAAAACTGGAAACTGCCTCGCGTTTCGCAGCGGCCAGGGCATCACCAAACTCCGCCTCATTCTGAACCAGGCGCATGCCTTTACCACCACCGCCCGCCACTGCCTTCAACAAAACGGGATAGCCTGTCTCAGCTGCCGCACGGGCCAGCCGGCCGGCCGACTGATCTGACTCGTGATAACCCGGCACCAGCGGAACCCCGGCATCCCCCATGATCGATTTGGCAGCAGATTTAGAGCCCATTGCTTCGATCGCCGCGGCGGGCGGGCCGATGAACACAATATCGTTTTCAATGCACATGAGGGCAAAACCGGCATTTTCGGACAAGAATCCATAGCCGGGATGAACCGCCTCAGCCCCGGTTGCTTTGCAGGCCTCGATAATTTTTTCACCACAAAGGTAGGATTCCCGGGGTGGTGCAGGGCCAATATTCACTGCTTCGTCAGCCATCGATACATGCAATGCGTCACGGTCTGCATCAGAGTACACAGCAACCGTGTTGACGCCCAGTTTCCTCGCTGTGCGCATGATCCGGCAGGCGATCTCACCCCGGTTGGCTATCAGTATCTTGTTAAACATGGCGCCTTTCCCTCTTACATGCGGAACACGCCGAACCGCGTGTCCCCAATGGGCTTGTTTAGCGCGGCCGAGATCGCAAGGCCGAGTACCTGTCGAGTCTGCGCCGGATCGATCACGCCATCATCCCATAAGCGTGCAGATGCGTAATAGGGATGCCCCTGTTCTTCGTAACGGTCGAGAATCGGCTGCCTGAATGCAGTCTCTTCCGATTCCGGCCAATCTTCCCCGGCCCGGTCTTTCTGGTCGCGCTTTACCTGCGCCAGCACGCCGGCAGCCTGTTCACCGCCCATCACGGAAATTCGCGAGTTGGGCCAGGTAAACAGGAATCGGGGTTCATAGGCGCGTCCGCACATGCCGTAATTCCCGGCCCCGTAGGAATTTCCAATAATGACCGTGAACTTGGGCACCTGCACCGAAGATACCGCGGTCACCATCTTCGCGCCATGCTTGGCAATTCCCTCTGCTTCATACTGCCTGCCCACCATGAATCCGGTGATGTTCTGCAGGAACACCAGCGGAATTTTTCGCTGACCACACAATTCAACGAAGTGCGCCCCTTTTTGCGCAGATTCACCGAACAGAATTCCATTGTTGGCAACGACGCCAACCGGGTAACCGAATATACGGGCAAAACCGCAAACCAGGGTAGTGCCGTAGCGGGCCTTGAATTCATCCAACACAGAATTATCGACCACCCGGGCAATGATTTCGCGCACGTCATAGGGCTGCCTGGCATCTTTGGGGACTATCCCGTAAATCTCCTCTGGGTCGTACGCCGGTTCCATCGCTTCACTAATGTCGATATCAACGGGTTTTACCCGGTTCAGGCGGCTGACTGCGCGTCGAGCCAATTTCAAGGCATGGTGGTCATTGCGTGCAAAATGATCCGCCACTCCGGATTCCCTGGTATGTACATCAGCCCCGCCGAGTTCTTCTGCGGTCACAATTTCCCCGGTGGCGGCGCGTACCAGCGGGGGCCCAGCGAGGAAAATGGTTCCCTGCTCTTGCACAATGATTGATTCATCAGCCATTGCCGGCACGTATGCTCCACCTGCTGTACATGAGCCCATCACGATGGCTATCTGCGGAATATTCCGGGCCGACATGTTGGCCTGGTTGTAAAAAATGCGTCCAAAATGCTCGCGGTCGGGAAACACTTCATCCTGCAATGGCAGAAAGGCGCCTCCGGAATCCACCAGGTAGATGCAAGGCAGATGATTCTGTTCCGCAATGGTCTGTGCGCGCAGGTGTTTTTTGACCGTCAAAGGGTAGTAGGTACCGCCCTTTACGGTGGCGTCATTGGCCACGATGACACATTCCTGGCCGGCCACCCGGCCGATACCGGTTATGATGCCTGCCGCGGCCACATCTTCCCCATAAACCCCATGTGCGGCGAGTTGTGAAAACTCGAGAAACGGTGAACCCGGGTCGACCAGGGCATCGATACGATCCCTGACCAGGAGTTTGCCGCGGGACTGGTGCCGTAACTGGTATTTTTCGCCGCCCCCCTTGCGAACTTCTGCAACTGTCGAAGAAAGATCCTCCACCAGGCCCTGCATATGGGCAGCATTGGCCAGAAACGCTTCGGATCGACCGTTTACCTTTGTCTCGATCTTACTCATGCTCGGATCCCTGCTTCGTGTGGCGCCTAGTGCGGCGCCGTTTCAGCAAACAGTTCGCGGCCAATCAGCATTCGGCGAATCTCCGATGTGCCCGCCCCGATTTCATACAACTTGGCGTCCCTGAGCAGCCTGCCAGCCGGGTAGTCGTTGATGTAGCCATTACCACCGAGGCATTGAATGGCCTCCAGCGCCATTTGCGTGGCACGCTCGGACGTGTACAGGATCACTCCGGCCGCATCCTTGCGCTTTTCCCGTCCACGATCGCAGTTGGCCGCCACGGCATACAGGTAGGCGCGCGAGGCGCTGAGCGTGGTGTACATATCGGCTATCTTGCCCTGCATCAGCTGAAACTCGCCGATGCTGCGTCCAAACTGCTTGCGCTCGTGGATATAGGGTTCCACGATATCGAGGCAGTTCTGCATGATGCCGACCGGCCCGCCGGAAAGTACGGTGCGCTCAAAATCCAGACCCGACATCAGCACGCGGACGCCACCATTTACCCGTCCGAGTACGTTTTGGGCCGGAACCCGGCAGTCTTCGAATATCAGCTCACAGGTGTTCGAACCGCGCATGCCGAGCTTGTCGAGTTTTTCACCCCTGGAAAACCCCGGTGAATCCCTCTCGACGATGAATGCCGTTATGCCGCCCGATCCCGCCGCGACATCGGTCTTGGCGTAAATCACGTAAATACTGGATTCCGGGCCGTTGGTAATCCACATCTTGCTGCCATTGAGCACGTAGTCATTACCTTCCCGGTCGGCACGCAAACCCATGCTGACCACATCGGAGCCCGAGTTGGGTTCGGACATAGCCAGGGCGCCGACGTGTTCACCTGTACACAATTTGGGCAGAAACCTGTGTTTTTGCTCCTCGCTGCCGTTCTTCCGAATCTGGTTGACGCAAAGGTTGGAGTGGGCACCATAGGAAAGACCTACTGCACCCGATGCACGGCTGATTTCTTCCATCGCCACGCAATGGGCCAGGTAACCAAGTTGGCTTCCGCCGTACTCTTCCTCAACGGTAATTCCGAGCAGGCCCAGGTCACCGAGTTTCTCCCATAAATCCGCAGGAAACAGGTTGTCCCTGTCGATTTGCGCAGCGCGCGGCGCAATTTCGGATCTTGCAAACTGGTAAACCGCTTCACGCAGCATATCGATTTCTTCGCCCAGGTCGAAGTCCAGTGATGGAAAATGGGTGTTCATCTTGATTTGTCTCCGTTTAGGTCGTTCTCGGTCTGCATTCAGTCTCTCAATTCTTCAAGCGCAACGAGGCATTTCTGCTCGGCATCGCTCAGTTCTTTCAGCATGGCCTTCAAGTCCTGCTGCTGACGCTTCAATTCGGCACGTTTTTCCTGGAATGTGGCGATCAGTTTTTCGAGCTGCTTCTGATTGTTGCCGGGTGTCCCGTACATCAGGATGATTTCGGCACTTTCATCCAGGCTAAGGCCCAGGCGCTTACCGCGCAGTATCAGCCGAAGCTTGGTGCGGTCGGACGGACTGTATACGCGCCTCGTGCCCTCGCGGCGTGGTCGGAGTAAGCCTTTTTCTTCGTAGAAACGAATCGTTCTGGTCGTCACGTCGAATTCGCTGGCGAGATCCCTGATGCTGTAACTTGGGCTCATGTTCACTCCCCTTTTAGGCTGGCCTCGCAGTATATCTTACGTTTACGTTAACGTAAAGTAATTAACGCCTGCCATATCGACTAGAATAGACCCATGCTGCAAATAAGCGATCAGATTTCCATTCCGGACGAAGAAATTGAATTCAACGCAATTCGTTCACAGGGCGCGGGCGGACAAAACGTCAACAAAGTGTCCTCCGCCATTCATCTGCGCTTTGACGTGACTTCTTCCTCTTTGCCGGACGCGGTAAAACAACGGCTGTTGCAGTACCGCGATTCGCGCATTACGGCCGACGGAGTAATCATCATCAAGGCCCAGAGTCACCGGACCCAGGCCAAGAATCGTGCGGATGCGATTTCCCGGCTGAGAGACCTGATTTTAGACGCCACCAAGACGCAGCGTAAACGAATTCCTACCCGGCCGGGCCGCGCAGCCAGGGAAAAGCGGCTGTATTCCAAAAAAAAACGTTCCGCCCTGAAAAAACTGCGTTCCGGAGACTACGATTAGATGTCACACGCAAACATTTCGTTTCGATTTTCCAACGCCATCGTTTGCCAACCCGGCCAGAGCGTTGCCAGGGGCCTGTGTGCAGAAAACAGGGGGCAGCCGGACTTCCGGAAGTTCCGACAGGAGCATGCCAGTTACATCGATGCACTGGAGCAGGCCGGGCTGAAAGTAGAGGTTCTCCCCCCCCAGGAGCAATTCCCTGATTCGGTCTTTGTTGAAGATGCTGCGCTGTGTCTTCCGCAAGGAAGCATCATCCTGCGGCCGGGAACCCCCTCCCGCCTGGGAGAGGCTGATATCATGGCTGCCAGCCTTGCCCGGCTGGGTCATGAAACTCATCCTGTCCTCTCCGATGGATTTGTCGATGGCGGAGATATCCTGGTCACCGATTCCGTCATCCTGGTAGGCCTGTCGGAACGGACTGACCGCAATGGATATGAATCACTGAAGCAAATACTGAGCGATTGGGGCTACCGGGTCCGGGCTGTCCATACCCCGGAGCACGTGCTCCACTTCAAATCCGACTGCTGCCTGTTGGACAGTGAAACCATCCTGGCAACGTCCCGCCTGGCGGAATCCGAATGTTTCTCGTCTTTCAAAATTCTGACCGTACCGGAAGGAGAAGAAGCTGCCGCCAACTCGATCCGGGTAAACGACGTGGTGTTGACCCCGGACGGATTTCCGGCCACCGCTGAACTTCTGGCAAGAGAAGGCTATTCACCGGTTATCCTGGGCGTCACCCAGGCCGCCCTGCTGGATGGCGGACTGTCCTGCATGTCCCTGCGTTTTTAGCCCTCAGATTATTCAGGCCATGGCCGCGACACAATGGCGCGCCCGCTGTTCAATCGCATCCCAACGACCGGCATCGATGTCCGCCGGGACGAACAACGGCGCCACGAAACCGGCAGCATACACACCGGCGGCCAACCACTCGGCGGCATTTTCCGGCGTCACACCATTGGTGGGGACGATTTTCAGAAACGGCATGGGGCCGAGCACCGAGCGAACCCAGGCCGGGCCGCCTGCCGGCGCCGGAAACAATTTGCACAGTTGCGCCCCTGCACGGTGGGCTTTCAGCATTTCACTCGGCGTATGGGTGCCGGGCATGCTGACCACCCCGTGCTCTCTGGCCGCTGAGATCACGGCCTCATCAACGACTGGCGAGACAATAAAGCGTGCACCTGCGTCAACTGACCGCTGTACATCCCCGGCAGTCATAACGGTTCCGGTACCCACAACGAGGCCTTCGCGCTGTGAGAAATCCTGTACCAGCTCAAACGCGCCGGGCACGCTGAGCGTAAATTCGATAATCCTGAATCCGCCCCTGACTGCGGCCTCCATGGCCAAAGCCGCCTTTTCCTGGTCGTCCGTCCGTAAAATGGCGCTTGCTTTCAGCCGGCCAAATAGTTCAACGAATATATCTGGCGTCATGGCTTATTTTCGCTCCGCCAGGGACAGTATTTTTTTGGCCTGAGTCAGGTGAGGAAGATCCAGCATGGCGCCATCCAACGCCAGGGTGCCCGCGCCCGGGTTGGCGGCGAATAAGTCAACGATTCGACGCGCCCGCTCTACTTCCTCTGCACTCGGGGTGAACGCCTCGTTGATCACTTCGACCTGCTCCGGGTGGATCGCAAGTTTGCCGCTGAAACCGTCGCGCCGGGCCTCGGTACAGGAGACCGCCAGGCCTTCAAGGTCACGAAAATTGGCATGCAGTGTATCAATCGCTTCAACCCCCGCCGCGTGGGCGGCAAAAAGGCACAAACTTCGCACCAGTTGGTACGGCGGTGTCCATTGACCATCGCCATCCCTGTTAGCCGTGGCTCCAACAGCAGCACTGAGGTCCTCGGCGCCCCAGGTCAGGGCAGCCAGCCGCTTACCGCACCGCCCGTACTCGCCGAGCGAAAAAATTGATTGGGGCGTTTCCGTAGCCACCGGCAATATGCGGGTCGAACCGACCGCTACCTCGTACTCCGCCTCGTAGGTGCCGATGCGGCGCCCCAGCAACTCAACATCGTCCGGCGAACGGGTTTTTGGCAGTACGATACCGTCCGGTCTGACTGGCATCACCGCGCCCAGGTCCGCACCCGCTTCCTGGTGATCGAGGGGATTGATCCGAACCCAGACCTGCTGGCGGCTTTCTGCAGAACGGCTGCTCAGAAACTCGCGCACCAGGCCACGGGCAATGAGCTTGTTCTGCGATGCCACCGAGTCTTCGAGATCCAGAATCAAGGCATCGGCTGGCACCCCTTCGCTTTTTGCCAGCTTTTTCTCGCTGTCACCCGGCACGAAAAGAAGAGACCGTATACTCATGTTTTTGGTTTCCTGTGCATCAGCGCCGTGCGTTTACAGATTCCGACCATCTGATCAGACTGGTTAAAGGCCCTGTGTTCAAAAACAACGATTCCGTTAGCAGGCCTGGATCTGCTTTCGCGCAGTTCCAGAACTTCGGTTTCTACCCTGATAGTATCCCCATGGAATAGCGGGGCCGGGAAGCGCACTTCATCCCAGCCAAGATTGGCGACCGTCGTACCCAGGGTCGTGTCATTGACCGAAATTCCCACCATCATGCTCAGGGTCAGGCAACTGTTGACAATGCGCTGACCGAACTCGGTCTGCGTGCGGCAATACTCTTCGTCCAGGTGTAATGCAGCCGGATTATGGGTCAACGTGCTGATCAGCACATTGTCCGCTTCTGTAATGGTGCGCCTGATGGCGTGTCTGAAAACCTGTCCAACCTCGAATTCTTCGAAATATAGCCCAGCCATTAATCACTCCCCTGCCCGTTGGCTTGCGTGGGATTCAGCTTACACCAAGATTCCTGGTGCCGGCACCAAGTATCGATGGCGAGGCCCGCCAGAGTACTTATGACAGGCCGGCGCCCTTGGGTCACCCGGCCGCATGGCTGATTTTTCACTAACTGACTGTTGTAAGCCAAGTGGTCCTGTGGCTATTGGGCTGATCGCATCCATATCGAAAGCCCTCAAGTGGTGTTGACTGTTTAAGACAGTGGAGCAACAAGGCATGCAGGCGATTCAACGCTCACGGGAGTTGCTGGTACACGAGCGAGTCGCCTTGTCCAACCACTTGCGTGGCCTGCTGATGGAGTTTGGCATCGTCATTCCACAAGGCTTTACTGCCTTGTATCGGCAGTTGCCAGAG
>CALDVW010000034.1 GCA_937924405.1 uncultured Lysobacterales bacterium | reverse complement strand
GAATGCCGTGGCGCGTTGTTCCCGACAGCCGAAGGTCCCGCAGACAGGTACCCACACTCTTCTGTGGTCCTTAAGCTTCTTGCCTTTCAGATCACCATGGTTCAAAAGCCTGCTTCTAGTTGTGTTGGTCGGGGTGCTGGGTGGCTGTGCTGAGGATGAGACTGCCGCGCTTCGTCCGGTGGTGGGGTTGGCGGACACGGTTTTGATCAATGGGGGGGTCTATACGGTTAATGCCGAGCGCGGCTGGGCAGAAGCGGTGGCGATCCGGGCTGGTGAGATCGTTGCGGTGGGCACCAACGAGGAAGTTGATGCGATGATCGCCCCGGAAACGCGGGTCATTGATCTTGCTGGAAAGATGGCGCTGCCCGGATTTCATGATGCCCATGTGCATCCCACCATGGGGGGGTACGCCCTGCTGGGTTGCAACCTCGAGAAGGCGACATCGGTCGATACTACCCTGGAAATGGTGACAAACTGTGCGAACGACGGGTCGGAAGGCTGGCTGGAAGGTCATGCTTTCGACCTGGGCCTGTTCGGCCAGGATGGGCCCCACAAGTCGCTGCTGGATGCCATAGAAACCTCGCGGCCCATCGTGCTCTGGGGTTCGGACGGACACAACGCCTGGGTTAATTCCCGGGCCCTGGAGCTGGCCGGAATAACTGCGGAAACTCCGGATCCGGCGTTGGGCGTGATCGAGCGCGATCCGGACGGTTCACCCAGCGGCACGCTGCGGGAAACAGCGCAGGAAATAGTCAGGGCCGCATTGCCGAACTTAACCCTGGAATCGAATACCAGGGCTTTGCAGGCGGGTATCCGGCATCTGAATTCGGTGGGAATTACTTCCTTCATCGATGCCTGGGTTGGCCTGGAAGATTACCAGTCATACCATGCGACGGACCTGGCGGGAGAGTTGACGGCCCGCGTGGTGACCTCCCTGACTTATGAGAGTGGATTCGCCAAGCATTATGGTGAAGATTTCGAGGCCGTTCTGAATGGCCGCGGGGCTTATGCATCCAGCCGGCTGAACCACGACAGCGTCAAACTGTTTCTTGATGGCGTTTTGGAAGGCGAGACGGCGGCTGTGCTGGACCCCTATGTGGGGATGCATGGTCACCGTGGCGAGCTGATCCTCAGTGCCGATGAATTGAATGCCGCCGTGGCGCGCTTTGATTCAATGGGCCTGCAGGTTCACATGCACGCGATCGGGGACTGGGCGGTAAGGGCCGGGCTGGACGCCATCGAAGCCGCCCGTGAGCAGAATGGCGTATCAGACAACCGCCATCATATTTCACATCTGCAACTGATACAGGTCGATGATATCGAGCGCTTTGCCGCACTGGATACGGCCGCGAATTTCCAGGCAGACTGGGCTTATCCGGATCAATGGATCATGCAACTCAACCTGCCGGTGCTGGGCGAGGAACGCGTTCAGGGCATGTATCCGATCGCCAGCGTTGAGAGGGCTGGCGGGCGCATTGTCGGTGGCAGTGACTGGAATGTTTCCTCGGCAGATCCATTGGAAGCCATCGAAACCGCAGTCAGGCGCCAGGACCCCCTGAAGTCCTCTGGCCCCGTCCTCAACGAAGCCGAGGTGGTCAGCCTGGCCACCATGATCGATGCATACACCATCAATGCCGCCTGGCTGATGCACCATGAAAACAGGACCGGCTCGATTGAGCCGGGTAAACGGGCGGATATTGTGGTTCTGGACCGCAATCTGTTTGATATTCCGGCCACTCAAATCAGCGAGGCACAAGTGCTCTGGACTTTTTTGGATGGAGCCGTTGTTTATGCCATGAACGATTCAACTAATTGACAATATGAAGGAATAGAGAGTGAACACAGAGGAAATCATGAGGCTGGCTGCAGCGCAACCTGAAAGAAGCGCGCTGCCGCAGGCCTTTTATCGTGATCCCGATATCTACCGGCAGGATATCGAGCGGATCTTTCTGAATTCCTGGCTGTATGCGGGTCACCAGAGTGAAGTACCGAATGTCGGGGACTGGTTCCTGTTCGAATTCGACCAGGAATCGGTCATTATCGTTCGCAGTGCGGAAGAGGAATTCAATGCCCTGGTGAACGTATGCCGTCACCGTGGTTCTCGCGTGTGCGTGGAAAGCAAGGGTTGTTCCAAGCTTCTCAGGTGCCGCTATCACGGCTGGAGTTATGACCTGCAGGGGCAATTGAGGGCGGCGGCCCATATGGGCGACTCCTTCGACAAGTCACAGATTAGCCTGAAAAAAATACACCTGGCCGTGCTGGACGGGATGATTTTCGTGAACTTTGCGGAACGGCCAGCTGATTTCAACATGATCCGGGAAGGCCTGGCCGATTGCCTGGAACCCTACGACCTGGCAAATGCAAAAGTCGCCCATCGCGAAAGCTACCCCATTGCGGCGAACTGGAAGCTGGCGGTGGAAAATTATGCCGAATGCTACCACTGCGCGCCCGCGCACCCCGAATACTCCATGGGCCACGGCCTGGCGCATGCAGACTCGAGAACGGAACACCTCTACCAGCAAGTCATGTCACGGGCGGGTGCCTGCGGCCTGGGGGACCAGGAAGTCAACTACATGTACCTGGCAGCGCCGGCTTTCGGCGCCGATTACGCCTTCGAGCGCTACCCGCTGATCCGGGACCACATCACCGGCAGCGAAGACGGCTCTGCGCTGGCCCCTTTGCTGGGAACGATCACGGATTATGACGGCGGCGCCACGGACCTGCAGGTCGGGCCGGTCACTTTCGCTTTGCTGTACTGCGATCACGTCGTGATTTATCGATTCACTCCCTTGTCCATCGACACGGCGGACTGCGATATCACCTGGCTGGTGCGCGGTGATGCTGAAGAAGGCAGGGATTATGATCGCGAAAAACTCACCTGGCTGTGGGATGTCACCACGCACGCGGACAAAACCATAATTGAGCGCAACCAGCAGGGCGTAAATTCCCGCTACTATGTCCCGGGCCCGCTTTCAGAGTGGGAAGATTACACCTGGAAGTTTCTTGCCTGGTACACCGACCTGATGCAAACACTCGATGAGTAAAAACGAGAAAATCATGGCCGGCCTGATGGAACAGGCCTACCTGGAAATCATTCCGACCAGTACCATCCTGGATCGCCTGGTGCATGTTCCCCGGCATTCCTACGTGTCCATTACCTGCTCGCCGACGCATGGCGTGGAGCCGACGCTGGACATTGTTGAAGAGCTCCGGGCTCTGCCCGAGGAGCGCCAACTCAAACTGGTGCCACACGTCGCCGCACGCGTTGTACGGGACAAGGGGCATTTGCGCGAAATTCTTTCACGGCTGGAGGATGCCCGGGTGGCAAGCGTGTTCGTGCCGGGCGGAGATGCAGCGCAGCCCGTGGGCGACTACGACTGTTCGCTCGACCTTCTGCGGGACATGGCGGAAATCGGCTATTCCATCAAGGATGTCGGTGTCGCGGCCCATCCCGAGGGCCATGCCCTGGTCGAAAACGACGAGTTATTGCGCCTGCTGAGAGAGAAGCAGGAGATCGCGACATACCTGGTGACACAGATGTGTTTCGATCCGGATGTTTTGGTCAGATGGTTGCGGGAAATTCGCAGCGCCGGGGTGACGATGCCGGCATGGCTGGGCCTTCCGGGCGTGGCTGAGATTCCAAAACTGATCGCGCTGTCACTGAAAATCGGTGTGGGCCAGTCGGTCAGGGTGCTGAAGAAACAAAAGGGTCTGGTCAGAAAAATGCTCACCGCCAGGCCATATCAGCCGGATGACCTGCTCACCGGTCTGCAGCCCTACCTCGACGAGGCGAACCTCGACATCCCGGGTTTCCACCTGTTCAGCTTCAATAATATTGAGCGAACTGAACGCTGGCGGGTGGAGACCCTTAAAAAACTGAATGGTGCAGTGACATGACCCAACCCCGGCGCAAAGGGCGAAGAGCCCGGCAGGAAGCTCCGCCCGCGGCAGCGGCCGTCAGGCCGGGAATGCCCGGTGGCCGTTTCCGCCCGCTTACCCGCTCGGATGAGCAACAGGTTCACCAGACCATTCTCGATGTGCTTGAAAACATCGGCATGGGTGACCCGATCCCGATTGTCAAAGAACATGCTCTGAAACGCGGATGTTTCATGAATGAACACGACCGGCTGTGCTTCCCCAGGGCACTGGTTGAAGACGTGATCGCCAGCACACCCAAAGACATACAGTTCTTGGGAAGGGATCCGAAACACGATCTGGAAATAGGCGGCAACCGCGTTCATACCTATGGTGGCGGCGAAGCGGTCAACATGCTCGACATCGGGGCGTCCAAATACCGCCCGTCTACCCTGGCCGACCTGTATGACGCAGCCCGCCTGGTCGACAAACTGGATAATATTCACGCGTTTTCACGCCTGGTCGTGCCCACCGAGATCGTGGATCAGCTGGAATGCGACATCAGTGTGGCCTACACCAATGTCGCCGGCACCAGCAAGCACTCGGCGCTGACCTTCAACGAGGCTTCCCATGTGCAGCCGACACTGGAGATGCTGTACATGATTGCCGGCGGTGAGAAAAAATTCCGTGAACGGCCGTTCGCCCATGGTGGTGGGTGCTGTGTCATCTCGCCGCTGCGCTACGGCTGTGATAATAGCGAAGTCTGCGTCGAATCGATCAAGTTCGGCGCCCCGGTCTGGGTGGTCATGGCGCCCCAGGCAGGCGCGACCGCTCCGGCGGCGCTGGCCGGGTCCGTGGTGCAAAGCGTCGCCGAGGCATTGGCCAGCCTGCTGATGATCGACATGATAGAGCCCGGCTTCCCGGTCATCGTCGGCGCCTGGCCCTTCGTTTCGGATCTCAGAACTGGCGCGTTTACTGGCGGCAGCGGTGAGGAGGCGGTGGTGACCGCCGGCGCTGCGCAGATGCTGAATTTCTACGGTGTTCCCAGTTCAGTCGGGGCGGGTATGACGGATTCGAAGACGCCCGACTGCCAGGCGGGCTACGAAAAAGCGCTGGCTGTCGCGCTGGCGGCGCACACCGGTTGCAATAATGTTTCGGAATCGGCCGGCATGCTGGGTAGCCTGATGGCGCTTTCACTGGAATCCATGGCCATTGACAATGACATGCTGGGCGCCGTGTTACGCACCGTCAGGGGTATCGAGGTCAACGAGGAAACCCTGTCGTATCATGTCATGGAGCAGGTCGTTCATGGAGAGGGACATTTCCTGCGCACCGATCAGACCCTCGGGCTGATGCGCACCGAGTACGAGTATCCGGCGCTGGCCGACCGCCGTACACCCGGAGAGTGGGAAGTGGCCGGCTCGCCGGATATTCGGGAACTGGCTGGCGAACGGGTGAAGTCGATTCTGTCCAGCCACTACCCGGAATACATCGATCCGGCAATCGACGCGAAAGTCCGTGAACGATTTCCCATCCTGCTGCCGCAGGAAGTCATGAAACCCGGCAATGGCCGTTGGTGAGAGCAGGTATTTATAGTGAGTGACAGGCGCAGAACCAGCAGAACGAGGGCCGGCGGCCGGGACGCAAGGCGCGCCCTGCGGGCGGCCGGCGTGCGCGGCCAGGCGGTGCAACCGGGTATGGTGGGCGGCGTCTATAAGCCCCTCAGTGATTCCGATATTCAACGCATCAACGACACTGCGCTGGATATTCTCGAAAATATAGGCATTGCCGAACCGATTCCCGAGATCCTGCATTACGCGCTGCCAAAAGGCTGCATCCTGGGGGAGGATGGCCGTCTGCGTTTCCCGCGGGCACTGGTGGAAGACCTGGTCGATGTGTCGGCGAAAGAATATGTGGCTTACGCGACCGATCCCAAATACGACTGCGAAGTCAGCGGTGAGCGCGTGTTTTTCAGCACCTCCGGTGAATCGGTCAGTATCCTGGAGTACAAGGAGCAGAACTACCGGCCAACCAAACTGGTTGACCTTTACGACGCGGCGCGGCTCGCGGACACACTGGAGCATATCCACATGTTCGGCCAGCCGTTTATCGCCGCAGAATACAGCCAGGAAATTTATGTTCACGACATCAATATCGCCTATGCTGAACTGGCCGGCACTTCCAAGCCATTCGCACTCGGGATTGCCGAGGTGGATCACATCGAGCCGATCATTGCCCTGTTTGACCTTTACCTGGGTGAAGAGGGCGCCTTCCTGAAGCGGCCATTCTGCACGTTTGGCGGATGCCCGATCGTTTCACCCCTGCGATTCGGCAAGGATAACGCCGAGGTGCTGGTGAAAATTGCAGAGCTGGGTCTGACGGGTGACGTGGCCGTGGCGCCGCAGGCGGGGGCGACTGCACCTGCGGCACTGGCCGGGACGCTGGCTCAGACCTTTGCTGAAACCCTGGCCTGCATGGCCGTGATGAACCTGGTGAAGCCCGGCTCAACCATCAACTTCGGCATGTGGCCCTTTATTTCCGACCTGCGGACCGGCGCTTTCAGCGGCGGCAGCGGCGAGGAGGCCCTGGTTATGGCAGCCTGCGCCCAGCTTTGCAATCACTACGGGTTCATCACCAGCATGGCCAGCGGCATGACCGATTCCAAGACCATTGACGCCCAGGCGGGTTACGAGTCGGCCATTACCTCCACGGCCCTGGCGCTGGCCGGTTGCAACCTGGTGGCCGCTTACCCGGGCATCGTTGGCAGCCTGCTGGGCCAGTCGTTTGAAGGCATGGTGATCGACAACGACATGCTGGGTAATGTACAAAGGCTGCTTCGCGGGATCGAAGTGACCGACGAGACCTTGTCCTACGAAGTGATTGAAGACACCGTGTTCGGGCTGGGGCATTACCTCAACCAGCCACAGACGCTGGAACTGATGCAGAAGGAATATCTTTATCCGGAAGTGGCGGATCGCCGGACCCCGGGCGAGTGGGAAGTACCCGGAAAGGAAGATATTTACGAACTGGCACATGAGAAAGTAAAGAAAATACTGGCCAGTTACTATCCGGAGCCGATCAATCCGGCGATCGACGCCCGAATCCGTGATAAATTTCCGATCCGGTTGGCACCTGAAGCGATGCAACCTGGAAATGGCCGGTGGTAAGAGAAAATTGGTAATTAACGATAAGAGGCTTGAAAGCGTATGAATGACCAATACGACGACGAAGACATCATCCTTGCGGAACTTCCCGACGATGAACTCGTCGAGCAGATGCACGATGACCTTTACGACGGTCTGGCCGAGGAAATTGACGAGGGTACGAGAATTCTTCTGGACCGGGGCTGGGAAGCCACCCGGGTTCTCGACGAAGCCCTGGTCGGTGGCATGACCATTGTCGGTATCGACTTCAGGGATGGGATACTCTTCGTGCCCGAAGTGTTGATGGCCGCTAACGCAATGAAGGCCGGCATGGCGATTCTCAAACCCATCCTGTCCGAAACCGGCGCCAAGCCGGTTGGCAAAATGGTTATTGGAACGGTCAAGGGCGACATTCACGATATCGGTAAGAACCTGGTCGGTATGATGATGGAAGGCGCCGGCTTCGAGGTGGTGGACCTGGGTATCAATGTGGAAGCTGAAACCTATATCAATGCCATCGAAGAACACCAGGCGGATATCCTGGGCATGTCAGCCCTGCTGACCACCACGATGCCGTACATGAAGGTCGTCATCGACACCATGAAAGAAAAAGGCATTCGCGACGATTACATCGTGCTGGTCGGGGGTGCGCCGTTGAACGAAGAATTCGGTGAAGCCGTTGGTGCGGACGCCTATTGCCGGGATGCGGCCACCGCGGTTGAAACGGCCAAGGAACTGGTTGCGGCGGTTTCCTGATTCAGACCTGATTAGCCTGTGCCTGCATCCCTACTCGTTATTGCCTGCGGCGCCATCGCAAAAGAGCTGGTTCGTATCCGGGAGTTGAACCGCTGGCACCACATCGAGTACCAGTGTTTACCGGCGGAGTTGCATAATACGCCCGAAAAAATACCCGGGGCGGTGATCGACAAGATCGAAGCGGAACGGGAAAATTTTGACCGGATATTCGTCGCTTACGCGGATTGCGGCACTGGAGGATTACTGGACAAGGCGCTTGAAGGTAGAGGCATTGACCGGATTCCAGGCGCGCATTGTTATGAATTTTATGCCGGCAGCGAAATCTTTCACCGGCTGGCGGAAGAAGAACCGGGCAGTTTTTATTTGACGGATTTCCTGGTGCGCCATTTTGATCGCCTGGTCGTGAAGGGGTTGGGGCTGGACCGTCAACCGCAATTGAAGCCGGTGTATTTTGGTAACTACAAGCGGGTGGTGTATATCGCCCAGGTTGAATCAGAGAAACTGCAATCCATGGCCAGGCAACAGGCAGACTTCCTGGGACTGGAATACTGTTACCGGTTGCATGGCGATGAACCGCTGTCGCTGGTTCTGAAACCGCTAGTGTCTCAGGAGTAAAAGTGGCAAAACTAACAACGATTTACTGGCGTGATATTCCGGCACAGGTGATCGGCCAGCAGGGCCGCAAGAGAACCAAAAAAGTTTTGTCCCCGCGTTTTGCCGTCGCCATTGACCGGGCTGCGATGCGCGCGGGCAAGGGCTCGAGCAGCGCCTACCTGGAAGAGTGGCGGCGCGAAAGCCGGCCCTGTGACGGTGATGTCGAAGAGGCCATGAATGCGGAAGTCGAGCGGCTCGAGGCTCAATTTCCGGATGAAATACTGGAAACTACCGTCAAGGCTGGCGGAATCTTGAACAAGGACCAATGAAATGACAGAAACGGTTATCAGTTCGGCGACAAAGGAAGTCGTAATCGGTTTTGACCGCCCCTTCGTGATCATCGGTGAACGCATCAATCCAACCGGCCGCAAACTGCTGGCGCAGGAAATGAAGGAGGGTGATTTCAGCAGGGTCGAAGCGGACGCACTGGCCCAGGTCGCTGCGGGCGCCCATATACTCGATGTTAATGCCGGGATTCCTCTGGCGGATGAGCCGGCGCTGATGGCCAGGGCCGTCAAGCTGGTCCAGTCACTGACAGATGTGCCGCTTTCCATCGATTCTTCGGTCGTGGCGGCGCTCGAATCCGGGCTTGAAGCCTACCAGGGCAAACCGCTGCTGAATTCCGTGACCGGCGAGGAGGAACGGCTGGAAAAGGTGCTGCCGCTGGTGAAAAAGCACGGCGCGGCCGTGGTTGCGATCTGTAACGATGACAGCGGCATTTCCACCGACATAGACGTGCGCTTCGAAGTGGCCAGAAAGATCGTCGAACGGGCCTCCGATCACGGCATTCCCGCAAATGATGTTGTGGTTGATCCGCTGGTCATGCCGGTTGGGGCCATGGCGGACGCCGGTGTTCAGGTATTCCGGTTGATCCGGCGCCTGCATACCGAACTCAAAGTGAATACCACTTGCGGTGCCTCGAACATCAGTTTCGGGCTGCCGAACCGTCACGGCCTGAATCCGACGTTCCTCGCCATGGCCATCGGCGCTGGTATGACGTCGGCCATAACCAACCCGATGGAAGCGGCCCTGATGCAGGCAGTACGGGGGGCTGATGTGTTGATGGACCATGACCCCCAGTGCGCGAACTGGATTTCGTCCTATCGCGAACCGGCTGAGTCCGGAGCCCGGACTCGCCGCAGCAGCCGCCGCAGACGTGCCCGATAAAGCAACAGCGCTTATCGTCTTTAGCCCTTCCGGAAAGCGCGGGCGGTTTCCGTTGGGGACGCCGGTTCTCGGGGCAGCCCGTGAACTGGGTGTGGATATCGACTCAATTTGTGGCGGTCGTGCGCGTTGCGGCCGCTGCCAGGTGGAGGCCGTGGAGGGCAGTTTCGCCAAGGAAAATATAGTTTCGAGCCCTGCCCACCTCAGTGAAGCAGGGGAGGACGAGCAGCATTGTGAACAGCGCGGGAGATTGCGGCCCGGCAACCGGTTGAGCTGCCAGGCAAAAATTTTCGGCGATGTGCGGATCGATGTGCCGGCCAGCAGCCAGGTGCATCACCAGGTCGTACGCAAGGACTACGAGGCGCATAACATAGAGGTAGACCCGGTTGTCCACCTCTATTTCGTGGAGGTCGAACAGCCCGATATGCATACCCCGGAAGGGGACTTGCAGCGCCTGCTGCGGGCGCTGGAGAAAGAATGGCGTCTGACGGGCCTGAGCTGGGACCTGGCCATGTTGCAGGGCCTGCAGGACGCATTGCGGGCGGGTCAGTGGCAGGTCACCGTCGCCATCCGCTATGGATCACAGATTGTTTCGATTTGGCCGGGATTTCGCGACCGCACCTATGGCGCAGCAGTGGATGTGGGTTCCACCACCATTGCGGTGCATTTGTGTGATCTTACCAGCGGCGAAGTACTGGCCAGTTCGGGGGCGATGAATCCACAAATCCGTTTCGGCGAAGACCTGATGAGCCGCGTTTCTTACGCGATGCTCAATCCCGAGGGGGCAGGGCAGATGACTACTGTCGTGCGCGCGGCAGTCAGTGAACTGATAGGGGCGACCGCGGATCAGGCGGGTATTTCTGTTGAAGACGTGTTGGAAATAACCCTGGTTGGCAACCCGGTCATGCACCACCTGCTGTTGGGGCTGGACCCGACGCCGCTGGGTACGGCGCCCTTCGCCCTGGCCACGGATCACGCGGTCGATATCTGGGCCTCGGAAATCGACATCGAATTGCATCCGAACGCGCGGGCCTACCTGCTGCCGTGCATCGCGGGCCACGTAGGCGCCGATACGGCCGCCGTGATGCTGGCGGAAACGCCCTGGAACTGCGAAGAGATCAGCCTGATCATCGATGTCGGCACCAATGCCGAGATCGTGCTGGGTAACCGTGATCGCTTACTGGCTGCTTCCAGCCCTACCGGGCCCGCATTTGAAGGTGCGCAGATCAGCGGCGGGCAGCGTGCTGCTCCGGGTGCGATCGAGCGGGTGCGGATCGATCCCGATACGCTCGAGCCGCGTTTCCGCATCATCGGTTGCGAGCTCTGGTCCAATGAGTCGGGTTTCGACGAAGCGCTCGGCGAACAGGGCGTTACCGGTATTTGCGGTTCGGGCATTATCGAGGCTGTAGCCTGCATGTACCTGACAGGTATCCTGTTGTCTGACGGCTCGATAAACGGCGACGTTGCGAGCCGAAGTGAGCGCGTGGAGGCTACCGGCCGCACTTTTTCCTACCTGTTGCACGAAGGCGAACCCAGGATTGTCATTCAGCAGGGTGATGTGCGCGCGATCCAGTTGGCCAAGGCAGCACTTTATGCAGGAGCCCGCCTGTTGATGGACCATATGGGCATCGACCGGGTCGATCGCATCCGGCTGGCCGGTGCGTTCGGCAGCCATATCGATGTGAAGTACGCGATGGTGCTGGGAATGATCCCCGATTGCGCCCTTGACCAGGTTTCATCGGCCAATAACGCGGCAGGAACCGGGGCGCGCATTGCTTTGCTCAACCGGGCCTCACGTATTGAAATAGAACAGCGGGCCCGCCAAATTGAAAAAATTGAAACAGCGGTTGATGCGAATTTCCAGCAACATTTTGTCGATGCCATGGGGATACCGCATTCCACGCAGCCCTGCCCGAACCTGTCACAGGTGGTTGAGTTGCCGGAACCGGCGGAACAAGCCGCGTCCGCCGCAGGCCGGCGCAGAAGACGGAAGCGGATGTAGCAGGCGGTTTTTTACAGAAACCGGCCGTACCCGCGAATCAGTCAGCCGCATGATGCCCTCTCACAGCAAATACTAATGACCCAGTTACCCATCAAACTCGGCATTGACACCGGTGGTACTTATACCGACGCGGTACTGGTGGATGGCGCTAATCGAATCATTGCTTCAGCCAAGAGCCTGACCACCCGTCATGACCTGACCATTGGTATCGGCAATGCCCTGGACGGGCTGGCGCGGGACAGCCTGCAGGAAGTCTGCCTGGTTGCCCTGTCCACAACGCTTTCCACGAATTCAGTGGTCGAGGGCAAGGGCGCTCCCGTGGGGGTTCTTTTGCCGGGTTACCAGGATCAACAGGTCCGCAAAAGCGGCCTGCTGGACATTTTCGATCCTGACCTGGTCACGACCGTTCCCGGTGGCCACGATGCAGTGGGCATTGAAGCTGTGGCGCTTGATGAAACCCAGGTCAGACAGGCGATAGAGAGGCAAATGAAGCGGGTTTCGGCCTTTGCGGTGTCATCGATGTTCGGTGTTCGTAATCCGGCCCATGAAGTGCGGGTTCGTGAACTGATTCAAGAATTATGTTCGAGACCGGTGACCTGCGGCCACGAGCTTGCCAGCGGCCTGGATGCCCCGCGCCGGGCCCTGACGGTAGCGCTCAATGCCCGCATGGTGCCGATAATCCACGAGCTGATCATCGCGGTTCAGACCATTCTTGAAGCGCGCGAGATCCATGCGCCGCTGATGATGGTCAGGGGTAACGGCTCCCTGATCAATACGCAAACGGCCCTGAGACAGCCGGTCGGCACCGTTCTTTCCGGGCCGGCGGCCAGCGTGGTTGGCGCCTGTGCCCTCAGTGGCGCCAGTAACGCCATTATCGCCGATATGGGGGGCACGACTACCGATATCGCCATCGTGACCGGGGGACAGGCCGAACTGGGCAGTGATGGCGTACTGATCGGCAACTGGAAACCCATGGTGGAGGCCGTACGGGTCATTTCCATCGGCCTGGGCGGCGACAGCGAAGTCCGGTTCAGTGGTAATACCGGAATCGAAATCGGGCCTCGCCGGGTCGTTCCGCTGAGCCTCCTCGGTCATCTTTACCCCGAAACCCTGGAATGCCTGGAGCAGCAGTTAACCGCCAGCCCCAGCCGCAGGAATAACCGCTTCGCCTTGCGGCTTGAAAGCAACGAGGTATTGATGGCCGGTTGTTCGGATTCCGAAAAGCATGCCTGGGAGTTGCTGTCCGGTCATCCGGTCGAGCTGGATAAGTTGGTTCAGCAGGACAGGGAAGCTGCCCGCGCCATCGCCCGCCTGCAGCGCAGGGGCATGGTCATTTACAGCGGATTCACTCCCAGTGATGCAGCGCATGTGCTCGGACATTGTCATCACTGGTGCACCGATTCTGCAAGGCTGGCTGCCCTGGTCTGGGCGCGAAAGATGCGGCATGTGTTCGGGCTTGGGCGCTGGCAGGAAGGTGATGCAGAAACACCCAGCCGGCATGTTTTCGAGCGGATCGGCCAGCAGATCAGCAGAGCACTGATCGAGGCGGGTTTGCACCAGCACCGCCGGCTGATGGATGCCGCCGCGCAGAACCTGACCGGTTTGCTGGCCGACCTGGTTTTCGAATCGAGTGACGCCCCGCGGAAGAAACTCGATTCCGGGTCCCTGTTCCATTTGAAGTTTGCCGCCGATTACCCGGTCGTGGCGGTCGGGGCGCCTGCCCGGACGTTCTTCCCCGATGCCGCCGACCACCTTGGCGTTGAACTGTCATTGCCGCCAAACGCTGAGGTTGCAAATGCCTACGGGGCGGTGATGGGCAGCGTGGTGCAGCGAGCGCATGTCACGATAACACAGCCTCTTTATGGGCAGTTTATTGTGCATGCTGACCAAGAGCCAATTCACTTTTCAGCGCTGGATGAAGCGCTGAAGGTAGCCCGGAAAATAGCCGGTGAAAAGGCCCGCGAGCTCGCATTGGCGGCGGGCGCTGTTTCTGTCGAAGTAATTCTGACCAGCGACGACAACCATATTCATCATGATGTCGACGGTGAATTGTTTCTCGAAACCAAAATTACAGCGACTGCCACCGGCCGACCGGATATTAAAAAAATACCCATATAAACAAGAGCTTTGATTAACATATGCCTGATATATCAGTGCTGAGACAGCTACTTGAAGCGCATGGCCTGGTGGTTCTGGGAGAATTCTCTGACCGCTTGCTGGTTGGCAATGCCGGGTCCGCTTTCTGGAGTTGCTTTGAACGGTCGCCGGAATTTTTGGACAACCAGCCACATCCCCTGGATCGCTGGAGCCAGCGGATTGGCCGTTCAGTAGCCGCCGAACTGAACGCGCGTGTGGTTTTCCCTTTTCAGGGCCCGCCATACCCGCCTGTTCTCAAATGGGCGTCGGAATCCGGCCAGGCTTTCCAATCTCCTATCTCCATGTATATTCATCGCGAATACGGCCTCTGGCATGCCTACCGGTTTATATTGGTTTTCCCCGAGCCACTAAGCGGATTGCCACCGCTCCCCGCAACGGAATCACCCTGCCTTTCCTGCCCGGACCAGCCATGTCTCGACGCCTGCCCGGTCAATGCCTTTTCCGACGGCGGTTACAGGGTAGGCGATTGTGTTGATTTTCTTGCCGTCAATGAATCATCCGGTTGCCGAAAGGCGGGCTGTGAAGCTCGCAGAGCCTGCCCTGTGGCCATGCAATATCAATACCTTCCCCGTCACGCCCAATTTCATATGGATGCCTTTTTGAAATCCCAAACCAGGTCAGTCAATCAATCTTTCACAGGCCGGTAATTTTCACTCAAAAGGTGTCTGCAAATCATTCGGGGTATAAAAGGTTGCGTTCTGGGAACTAATTCATGATTTAGGTCATGGAACGACTTGCCAAATAATGGGATTTTGTGTCGTGGCGCAGTTTAGGTGCTTAACTTCAATTGCGTACAAGAATGCCATCGAGGAGGTCAATACTATGAAGAACAGACTCTTTTGGATGCTGATAGCAGGCCTGGTGCTCTTAATGGGTTCCAGCACCTGGGTTTCAGCGAAGAGTGATAATTCCGGCGACGGAAGCTATACGTCCGCCGACAAAGAGAAATATCTGACGGAGAACCAGATCGCCTTTATCCGGCCCGGTCTGGAACTGGAAATTATGGATGTTGTGATTCCGTCTGATTTATTGACGGAAGTGACGTTCAAATTGACCGATCCGGCTGGCTTACCTCTCGACCGGGAAGGTATTTCTACTCCGGGCCCGGTCAGCACGTCATTTATTCTGTCCGTTAT
>CALDVW010000033.1 GCA_937924405.1 uncultured Lysobacterales bacterium | reverse complement strand
GAATCCAATCGCTACTACGCCGATTACATGCAGGATGCGATTGAGCCGGGGCAAACTGCCGAGCGTGAGTTTTCCCCGGCCGATTATTCCCTGGAGCTGACCCGCCCGTTCAGGGGGCCGCGGATGTGGTTTCCACTCCGCCTTTTCGGGCTGCAGGCGTTTCGCGCTTCGCTGGCGGAAAAAATCTGGCTGGCGCGTTATTTTCACCGGGAAGTGGGTAACCTAGCAGGATTCGAGCCCGGTCCCCGCCCCGACCTTTCCATCGTGACTTTCCGCTATCTCCCGCGTGAGGGGGATGCGAACCTTTTCAACAAGCGTCTGCTCGAAGCCGTGCATGAAGACGGCAAGGTGTTTATTACATCCACCATGATCGAAGGCAAATTCACGCTCAGGCTGGCTGTTCTCAATTTTCGCACCCACCGCGAGACCATTGATTACCTGCTGGAGTTCCTCCGGCGGGCCAGCGCATCCATCGCCGGGGAAAAATGAATTCAAAGCTTTTGATTGGGGAGATACATTTTCGCCGTGGCGGTTTAAACTAGATCGATGCGCCGGACAAAGCGATTGAATCATGACTGAAAAAGTAAAAGCCGTGCTGCAACACGAAGCAGAAGCCGTCCGCAACATTCCGGTAACGGGTGAGTTTGAAAAAGCCGTTGAGCTGATACACCGCCGCGTACACCGGGATGGCGGAAAGCTGGTGACCAGCGGCATGGGCAAGGCCGGTGAAATTGCGCAGAACATTTCCACCACCTTCAGCTCAACCGGAACACCCGCGGTATTTCTCCATCCCTCTGAAGCTCAGCACGGCGACCTGGGCGTGATCCAGCCAAACGATGTGTTGCTGTTAATCTCCAATTCAGGCAAAACCCGGGAAATACTCGAACTGATTGAATTGGCGGAACGGCTGTACAGCCAGCTGCCACTGATTGCCGTCACCAGCCAGCCGGAATCGGAACTGGCCAACACCGCCGACGTGTGCCTGCTGACCGGCGATCCCCAGGAAGTCTGCCCTCTCGGCATGGCGCCAACGACATCAACCACGGTGATGACCGTTATCGGTGACGTACTGATTGTCCTGATGATGGAACGGATCGGCTTCACCCATGAAGCGTACGCAAAACGCCATCACGGGGGCTACCTGGGCAGCAAGTCGAGATTGCAGGCAAAGACACCGTAATCCGGTCACCGGAGCAGCTGCAGGGGAAAGCACGACCCCTTTGTTTTTGGTAAATTGGATGATTTCCGTCACGGCATGAGCCATGCTGCGCCGTTAACCTTGACAACCCCCGGGAAGCTGGAATTCCTGTTCATACTGAGGCTTTACAACAATGAACCTGATGAATAACGCGGTAATCAACACACCAACGCCGGTTAACGAGCCGGTCATGGACTATGCGCCCGGCAGCCCGGAAAAAAAGGCCCTCAAGGCTGCTCTCGAAGAAATGGCATCGCAGCAGGTCGAGATTCCACTGGTGATTGGCGGAAAACGGATTCAGACCGGGAACCTGGGCAAGGTCGTGATGCCGCACGATCACCAGCACGTGCTGGGCAGTTATCACAAGGCCGGTCCCGCCGAGGTACAACTTGCGATCGATGCCGCGGTTGGCGCACAGGCGGAATGGCAGAATTTCCGCTGGGAAGAGCGCGCCAGCATCTTTCTGAAAGCGGCTGAACTGCTGGCGGTCAAATATCGTGCGAAAATGAACGCCTGTTCCATGCTCAATGGCGGCAAGACCGTCTACCAGGCAGAAATTGATGCGGCCTGTGAACTCATCGACTTCCTGCGCTTCAACGTTCGCTACGCCCAGGAAATATACGAAAAGCAACCCGAATCTTCGCCCGGTGTCTGGAACTTTGTTCAGCACCGGCCACTGGAAGGGTTTGTATTTGCCGTGGCGCCGTTCAATTTCACCGCCATCGCCGGCAACCTGCCGACCGCGCCGGCCATCATGGGCAATACCGTGGTATGGAAACCGGCATCTTCGCTGGTCTATACGCCCTGGCTGTTCATGCAGATGCTGGAAGAAGCGGGCCTGCCGCCCGGCGTCATCAATTTCGTGCCGGGTTCGGGCGCCGATGTCGGCGATACCTGCCTGGCCGACCCGAATCTGTCGGGTATCCATTTCACCGGCTCCACCCGGGTCTTTCAGGGCATGTGGAAGACCATCGGCGAGAAAATTGACACCTACAAATCCTATCCGCGAATCGTCGGCGAAACCGGCGGCAAGGATTTCGTTTTCGCTCACGCCAGCGCGGACGTCGCGACCCTGGCAACCGCGCTGGTGCGCGGCTCCTTCGAGTACCAGGGGCAAAAATGCTCTGCCGCCAGCCGTGCCTATATCCCCCGCTCTTTGTGGCCCGCCGTGGAAGCGGAACTGAAAGAGCAGACCGGGCGGATCAGGATGGGGCCGCCGACCGATTTCCGGAATTTCTTCGGCGCCGTCATTGATCAGGCCGCCTTCGATTCGATCTCGGCCTACATCGATTACACGAACACGAACGAGGGTGGCGAGGTGATCATCGGCGGGGGTTGTGATGACAGCGCCGGTTATTTCATCGAGCCCACCGTGATCCTGGCGACCGACCCGCACTTTAAAACCATGGTCGAGGAAATTTTCGGGCCCGTGCTGACCGTCTATGTGTACGAGGACGAACAGTTCGAAGAAACCCTGGAGCTGTGCGACAGCTCATCGATGTATGCCCTGACCGGCGCCGTGTTCAGCCAGGACCGCCGGGCGACCAGCGTCGCCATTAGCAGGCTCGAACACGCTGCCGGCAATTTCTATATCAACGACAAGCCCACCGGAGCGGTGGTTGGTCAACAACCCTTTGGCGGCGGCCGTGCCTCCGGCACCAACGACAAGGCAGGTTCACAGGCCAACCTGATGCGCTGGGTCTCGACCCGCACGATCAAGGAGACCTTCGTTCCGCCCGGGAGTTTCGAATACCCTTTCCTGGGCGAGGAATAGAAGGAGTCTCGCTTCCCTCGGCAACTGCTCCCTGCGTTGCCCTACCTCCTGCTTCCCTGCAGTCGTGCTCCCGCCCTTGGCGGAAGGCGGCTGCATAAAAGACGGCTTCCTACAGGTTGTAGTAAAGATTCATTTCGAACGGATGGGGGCGGTTGCGCACGGCGACTACCTCCTTCATTTTTTCCTCGATCCAGCTGTCGATCAACTCGTGCCCGAACACACCGCCGGCCAACAGGTACTGATGATCGTCCTGTAGTGCCGCCAGGGCTTCCTCCAGCGTAGTGGGGATCGGGGTAAGCCCCGCCTGGCGTTCTGCAGGCCAGTCGAAGACGTTGTCATCGTGC
Source organism: uncultured Lysobacterales bacterium (assembly GCA_937924405.1). Taxonomy (GTDB): domain Bacteria; phylum Pseudomonadota; class Gammaproteobacteria; order Xanthomonadales; family SZUA-36; genus JAHEFT01. The sequence continues at coordinate 12,807 of CALDVW010000033.1, read as the reverse complement.
GGTCCGAAACCGTTTTCCTCATCAGGCAAGATGCCATTCCTGACGCCATCGAGCCCTGCCATCAGCAGGGCGCTCATGGCGAGGTAGTAGTTACAGGTGCCGTCTGCGGTCCGGAACTCGATTCGCTTGGCCGCCTCGCTGGTGGCGTACTTGGGAATGCGGATCGCGGCGCTGCGGTTGGCCACGCCGAAAAAAAGTTTGACCGGGGCTTCAAAACCGGGCAGCAGGCGCTTGAAGGAATTGGTGCTGGGATTGGTGAATGCTGTCAGTGAGCGGCCGTGCTCCAGAATTCCGCCAATGAAGCAAAGCGCCGTTTCTGACAGTCCGGCGTATCCGTTCTGGTCGTAGAAAATATTGCGCCCCTTCTTCCTCAGCTGGATATGGAAATGCATGCCGTTGCCAGGCTCGTCGTACATCGGTTTGGGCATGAAAGTGGCCGTCAGGCCGTGCCTGAGGGCGGTGTTGTGGATGATGTCCTTCACATACATCATCTTGTCGGTGACGACTTCGAATGGCAGCAACTCTGTCTCGATTTCCTGTTGCCCCGACAATCCCACCTCGTGGTGGTGATAACGAATGGGGCAGCCTGCCGCCTCGATCAACCTCACCATTTCCTCGCGCACCTGAGCATGCTTGTCGAAAGGAATATCGATGTGGTAACCCTTGCGATGAGCGACCGCGGTGCCATCTGCGTCGAGGTAGCCACCCGGCAGGTCATCCTTGTTCTCGTCCGAGGTGAAGCGGTATCCGGCGCTGTATTTGCCGTTGTTGATCACTGCCTCGTTGAACAGGTAAAACTCGAATTCCGGCACCCACAGGGACGAGTCGGCGACACCACTATCGGTCATGTAACGGTGGGCGCGGCTGGCCACCGTGCGCGGGTCCTTGTTGACTCCGAGCCGCGTTTCGGCATCGCAGATGTAGCTCAGCATGCGCAGCCTGGGCGTCTCGGAAAATGGGTCGATGATCGCCGTCGACAGATCAGGCAGCAGCACCATGTCCCCGGCCTCCACGGATTTCATGCCCGGAATACTGGAACCATCGAAGGGAATGCCGTTTCTGAGCACATGGTCCAGCCGCCTGGCCGGAAAAGTGATGTGGTACCAGTTGCCGACCAGGTCGGCGTATTTCAGATCGATACTTTCGATCTGCTGTTGTTTCATCAGGCTTCGTGCATCGTCCAGGTTCATGGTCATCACGCCGCTGCAGGGATAGTGAGCAGTAAACCACTGTTGTCGAGTGCCCTTCAATGAGGCGGATCAAGGAGAAAGGAATCCTTTGCAGCCTGCCCGCGCGACAGTGAAGCTGTACAATATATTTCATGAAAATGAGCATGCATATCGAGGAGTGGGAACTCATTCAGCCGTTCCGTATTGCCGGTGCAGAATGGATCAACTCGCGCGGAATCGTTGTTCAGCTGGCGGAGGATGGATGCCTGGGGCGAGGCGAGGCACAGGGTGTTTTCTACCTGGACGAAACCGCGGAATCCATCTTCGATCAGGTCGACGAAGTCGCGCGGGAAATTCGCCGGGGGATATCCCGGGATGACCTGCAACAATTACTCCCCCCTGGCGGCGCCCGCAACGCGGTTGACTGCGCAATGTGGGACCTGGAATGCAAAAAGGCGCAGCAAACCATCTGGCAGCTGACCGGTATCGATCCAAAACCTGTCACTACCGTGTTCACGATCGGACTGGAAGCTACCGCTGAAGCGATGGCCGCCAAGGCGGCTGCAGCGGCCGATGCCCCGGTGCTGAAAATCAAGCTGGATGGCCATCAGCCTTACGAAAAACTGGCGGCGATCAGGGCCGCACGCCCCGATGCGACCCTGGTGGTGGATGCCAACCAGGGCTGGGACTACGAATTACTGCAGGAGGTCATTCCCAAATGTGCCGGGCTCGGGCTGGCGATGATCGAACAGCCATTAGCGCGCGGCGGCGACGACATGCTCCAGGGTTTTGAGTCACCCATCACACTGGCTGCTGACGAATCCTGCCTGCACAGCGGCGAACTTGAGTATGCCGCCGGCCGCTACGATATGATCAATATCAAGCTCGACAAAACCGGCGGCCTGACCGAGGCACTTCATTTAGCCCGGGCGGCCCGCTCGCGCGGCTGCCAACTGATGGTCGGCAACATGGTGGGCACTTCTCTGGGAATGGCGCCCTCGTTCGTCGTCGCCCAACTTTGTGACTTCGTCGATATCGACGGGCCGTTGCTGCTGAAATACGACCATCCGCAGGGTCTCGAATATCGTAACGGCGTTGTGAGTGTTTTCGACTCCCGCTTTTGGGGCTAGAAAACACTGGAATATTTAATAACTATATTATTTATATAGTTATATGCTTTATTTAAAGTAATTTATATATTTTGTGAGACCACTTCCCGCTTATCTTTCTGGAATTCTCTTCAGGGCCTCCATCAGGTAGCCCCAGTATTTTTGCACCGAACTGATCTGTACCTTTTCATCCGGCGAGTGCGCCCCGCGGATATTGGGCCCGAATGAAATCATTTGCATGTCCGGGTAATTCGTACCGATGATGCCGCACTCCAGGCCGGCATGGCAGGCGAGTACCGGCGCTTTTTCGTGAAAAAGCTCCTCGTACAGGCTGCTCATCAGTTTTACGATAGGCGAATTCGGCCGGGGCGCCCAACCGGGATATTCGCCATTGAGCTCGACGTCTGCACCGATCAGTTCGAAGGTGCAGCGGATGCCATTGGCCAGATCCATTTTTTCCGTGTCCACCGAGCCGCGGGTCAGGCACAGGACCCGGTACGCTCCTTCCGCGACCTGCACCTGGGCGAGATTATTCGACGTTTGCACCAGGTCTTCGACATCGGGGCTCATGCGGAAAATGCCATTCGGGCAGGCCCACACCGCGCGCAGAATCCTGCCCTGGAATTCCGTGTCGAGCAGAGCCGGGGGAAGATCGACCGGTTCCAACACAATCTCCAGCCCGGGATCGGTCGTAGCGTACTCGGCTTTCAGAATGCCAGCCTGTTCGGAAATGAATTCATCCAGGGCTGTGGCAGAGGACTCGTTGACCGTGACCGTGGCGGTCGCCTCGCGTGGTATGGCGTTGCGCAAGCCGCCCGCGTCGATGGATGCAATGCGCATGCCCAGTTGCTCGGTGGCGAGGAATAACAGGCGGTTGATCAACTTGTTCGCATTGCCGCGGCCAAGGTGGATATCCATACCGGAGTGACCACCGGTCAGACCCTTCACACTCAAACGATAGCCTGCATCTTCCGGCCCGCTGGCCTGCTGGGCATATGAACCGCTGATGGTTACGTCCACGCCGCCGGCACAGCCAATGGTGATTTCATTGTCATCCTCGGTATCGAGGTTGAGGAGTATATCGCCGGACAGCAAGCCGCCCTTCAGTCCCATGGCGCCCGTCATGCCGGTTTCCTCGTCGACGGTGAAAAGCGCCTCTACCGCCGGATGGGCGATATCATCCGACGCCAGGATGGCCATGGCGGATGCGACACCGATACCATTGTCGGCCCCCAGGGTCGTACCCCTGGCTTTGACCCAGTCGCCATCGACATACATATCGATCCCCTGCTTTTCGAAGTCAAAATCGGTGTCGGCATTTTTCTGGTGGACCATGTCCAGGTGGCCCTGGATGACTATGGTTACCCGGTCCTCCATGCCGGGGCTCGCCGGCTTCCTGATAATGACGTTGCCGATTTCGTCAACGTGGGTTTCCAGCCCGAGGCTCTCGCCAAAGTCTTTCATAAAAGCGGTCACCCGCTGTTCCTGTTTGGACGCCCGCGGAACCGCATTCAGATTACTGAAATGCTCCCACATGACACGGGGCTCGAGCTTTGTAATTTCATTGTTCATGATATTTGATACCGCTACTGTGAATTTGATCTACGCCAGCGAAGTTAATACAACCGGACTTCCACTGCGATAATCCAGGTCAAACCGTCCGCAGAAAACGGTTGGCTTGACCGCGTGGAACAGCGGGTCTGCAACCGGCGACTACAGGGAAACGAGAGCCTCCCCTATTGCAGAATCCCGGGCAGTTCGTTCTTCGGAGGCAGCGCGGACGGCAGTAATTTCCTCGGCATCATCTCCGCGCGCGTGGCGGCGTGGTAGACCGATGAGGCCATCACGGCGACGGCCTGCATCAGGTCGCCGGGAACCAGGTGGCCGACATGATCGACGTTGGAGTGATGTGTATTCAATTTGTAATCCAGCGGGTCCTGAACGAAATTGAAGCCTGGCAGCCCAACGGCGTTGAATGACAGGTGATCGGTGCCGGTAGTATTGATGATGGTGACCGTGCTCACCCCGAGATCGTCAAAAGGCTCCAGCCACGCTTTGAAAATCGGTCGCGCCATGTCGTTGCGCTGCAGGTACACCCCACGGATTTTGCCGCCACCGTTGTCCAGGTTGAAATAAGCCGACAACTTCTCATGCCCGGGCTTCAGCTTCATATCCAATGGATCGGCGAAGTGCCTGGCCACATAGGCCCGTGATCCGCACAGGCATTGCTCCTCGCCATCCCACAAGGCGGCGCGGACCGTGCGGCGCATGGGCAGGTCAAGCGCTTTCAATATGCGCATCACCTCCATCACTACCGCGCTGCTGGAGGCATTGTCCGTCGCACCCGTGGCGCCATGCCAGGAATCAAAGTGTGCGCCCAGCATCACCACTTCACCACTGCGCGATGCCCCCGGAATCTCGGCGATCACGTTCAGGCCCTCGGCGCCGGGATAAAAGGTGGCTTCGACGTCAACCTCGAGTTCGACCGCCACTTCACGCTCCAGCAAACGGTGGATGCGGTTGTAATGTTCCCCCATCAACACCACGGAAGGCGGTGCAATCGGGTCGCCATCGATATAGGAGCCGTAGTCGCTGTGCATGATCACGCCGGCGCCGCTCGCCCACCCCCTCAGCAGCACCGCGACGACACCCTCTTCCCGCAAAAATTTCGCGATGCGGTTGCGCACCTTCACCGCCAGCTTCCAATTATCAGCCGCATACTCCAGCGGCATGACCTCCCAGATGTTCGAAGCCTCGTCCTTGTCCAAAGGCAAGGCTGTAATCGGCCACTCCAAATCCGGCACCGGGCCCGGGTCGAGCATGCCGTTATAACCCGAATGACCAAGATTGGCGAGGTCATCATCCTTCAGGCGGAACTTCGGATTCGGTTGCGGTAGTTTGAACTTCAGGGGGTGGTCCAGCATGACGATTTTGCCGCTTAACTTCCCCCGGTGCTTGTCTTTCCAGACTTCGATCTGCGCCGCAATTTTTTCCAGATCTTTGTTGGCCGGGGCATCCTCTTCCAGCTCCCAGACCGGCGCAAAAATCACCGGTCCGTTGACCGGGCCACCGGTGGCCGGGCTAAAATCCGCCGGAAAAGCAGCCAGGGTGGTTTCATGGGGTTGCTTCATCTGCACCGCGACCCGCGACCAGTCCCAGCCGCGTCCGAAGGTACCCCAGGATTCCAGCCCGGCCTGGTCGATTCCCGCTTCCCGGTATGCGGTCACTGCCTTGTCCGCCGCGCGGCGGTATCCTGGCGAACCGCTCATGCGCGGACCGTTCTCGTCTGCAATCAGGTGCACGTAGTCCATCACTTGCGAGTGATAGAAAGCCTCCTGTTTAATCCGGTGAATAACTTTCAGATCGACGTCTTCGGCGAAGCAGGAAAGCGTGTTGAACAGGAGTACGGCGAAAAGGGCGCAGGAAGCCCGGGGTCTTGGTGACATCATTCGTCAATCATCTCGTATGCGGTCTCGAGGCGGCTGGCCAGCACATTCATCACGTGCAGGGTAAATTCGGGCACATGGCGCAGCAGGGACTCGAAGCTGCCCTGATCGATCAGCGCCAGCACGCAATCCGTCTTGGCCGTTACCGTTGCACTGCGAAGCTCGGAATTGATCAGGGCCATCTCACCCACAATCTCGCCGCTTGAAGCGGTCGCGAGAACTTTGTTCTTCAGCGTAATGGTAACTTCGCCTTGCATGACCACGTACATGTGGCTTCCTTCCCGGCCTTCGGTAATGATCTCGGTTCCGGCCGGAAATTCAACCAGGTCTTCCGAATCACTGAAAACTTCGAGTAAGTCCATGCGGTCAGCCGTCGAGGAACTTGGTGGAAATGTAATCGTCAATGGCGCGCAGCCGGTTGGCCAGTACGGACATGACATGAAAAGAGAATTCCGGGTTTTCATTGACCAGTTGCCGAAAACGCTCACGATCCATGCGCGCCAGCCTGACCTCGCTCAGGGCGGTTGCGGTGTCACTGCGTTTGGCCGAATTGATCATCGCCATTTCGCCAAAGATACCTCCCTCACCTTCAGAGCCCACCGTTTCACCGCGCAGAGTCAAGCCAACCTCTCCCGAGACGATGACGTACATCACCTCAGCCGGATCCCCTTCAGAAAAAATTACGGTTTGGGGAGGGACTTCCTCCATGTCATCCCAATTACGAAACATTTTTAGAAATTTCATGCCGATTCACTTTCCCGCGGTTGGCAGCTGTTCCAGAGAAACGATATTTAACCGCTAGTTTACGTCAGATTCGATCCCGCGGGATCAGAGATTGCTCCATTTTACCCGGCCGGACTGACTAATGGCTGACCGGTGTCGTTCAGAAACTCCAATGCTTCAGCCAATGCCTTCGTATCGGGCAGTGCGTGCCCCATGGCGGGAGCGATCAGGAGTTGACTGCCCGGCACCCCGTCTGAGTCGCTGTTGGGGAAATACACTTCCCAGGTAATTTTTTTGTCTGCCGGAATAATTTCCTGGTAACGGGCAGCTTCTGGCTCACCCAGAAGTTGATTCATCGTCAGCTCTATTTGAATTGCCTTGCCCCTGGGTTGATCCTGGGCAACAGCGGCCTGTGGCAGAGACCAGCCGAAGTACAGCAATATGGCGGCCAACAGCATTTCAGGCCGGCAATAAAGCCGTAAATTTCGGTATCTGGAGATCCTGCTATTCATCAAGTCAATCTGCCGGCCCAATCATTTGAACCGCGGTGTGATTCCAGTTTAAATCAATCAGCCGGCGACGCGCAGCGGTTCACTGCTTTCCCTGTTAATTGTTTATCATGGTGACGGTTCATGAAATGGTGTAATCATGAGTGGGACCGGAATAGCCTACTGGAAACGCGTACTGGTTACCGCTGCAATCTATATCGCAGCGGCCTGGGCCGCGGTCGAGGCATTGTTGACGGTAGTGGACCGCTTCGGCCTGCCGGCCTGGTGGGGCACCCTGATTGCCGCCCTGTTCGTGGCCGGCCTGCCGGTCACGGTCTACCTGGTGTGGCGTACCGCGGGTGTCGAGCGCAAGGCCAGTGCGGCCTCCGTAATCGGCTCCATGACCTTCCTCATCATCGCCACGGCGGCTTTGTTCTGGTTCACCCGCCCGCCGCCGCTGCCGCTGGCCAGCGCTGTGGCCATCGTGCCCTGTCATTATGAGGGTGAAGGCGAGTATGCCTATCGTGCGCAAGGCCTGGCCGAAGACGTGCATACCCGGCTTTCGCGGGTCGATGCGGTCAGGATCTCCTCCTGGAATTCAAGCCTGTTCGTGCAGGAAAAGGGCTATGAGCCCGCACTGATTGCAGATGTGCTGAAGGTCGATCGGCTGGTGCAATGCTGGATGAAATCGGATTCGGGACAAATCGAGTTGTCGGCGCGGGTGATTGACCCGGCCTCCCACCAGGTGATTTGGAACCAGACTTACGCTTTCAGCACGACCGACCTGGGTACGGTGGTAAAAGAACTGTCCGGCACGCTATTGGCCGTGTTGGGCACAACGACGGAAGCGGCAGAAATGGAGCAGGTCAACAAACTTGGAACATTTTCGCCCCAAGCATACGACCTTTTTCTGCAGGCCCGGGCCGCTGCTGGCCCGGACCATTCGGAGCCCTTGATCAGGCAGGCGCTCCAGATCGACCCCAACTACGCCGAAGCCCTGGTTTTTCATTCGAAAATTTACCTGATCCGGGCGGTCGACGAGGAATTCGAGGACATGGAAGGCCCGCGCAAACAGCTGTGGGAATCACGGGCTTTGGCCCGGCGGGCACTGGAATTGGATCCGGGTGTTCTCGGGGCGCGTAACCAGCTCTCGGTCGTCTGCGGTTTGTTACGCGATTATTTCGAGGAAGACTGCTCGCAGGAAGAACAGGAACGCTTGCTGCAGGAGGAGTGCGAAGTCAGGGGCGGCACGGCTGAAGGCTGGGCCTGCTGGCATGCCGTGCTGTCCGAAAGAAACCAGGACAATTCGCACGCCCTCGAGCAGTGGCTTGAACTCGAACCCACCAGCATGGATGGCAACATGCAACTCATGTGGCAACTGGACTCCAGTGGTGCGGATTTCACCGCGGTGCTGGCTGTTTATGAAACCCTGCGCGCACTCGAGCCTGAAGACCCGCGCCCTTACGGAATGATCTCGAACATGCTGCGCAGCAAAGGGCGGCTGGACGAGGTGCTGGCCTGGCGATTCGGGGTATACGGGGACCAGATGCCGAAGGGGCCCTGGCGCCTGGCGCGACTGGCCACCGACTACATGAACCTGGGGCTGTACGAGCCTGCCCTGGAAATCGGCCTGCAAACCTGGGAAGCCCGGCGGGCCTCGGCAACTCATTTTCTGCCGCTGCTTTGGGCCCGCTCCGGCGAGCCCGAGCGGGCGGCTCAGGCGCTGACATGGATGGCACAGGCCATTGAAGACGAATCCGGCTCACCAAAAGGCATGTTGGATGTGGCCGCTTTTCATGTGAGCACGTTACGGGATTACGATCGCGCCGGCGAGTTGTACCGGCAAACCCTGGCCGGACATGAATTGAACCAGCTATGCGACCAGTCGGAGCACTGCACGATCGAGCATGCGCTGAACCTGGCTTACATCGAGAAAAGCATGGGGCAAGCCGGGGCAGCCGACGAGTGGCTGGCCATAGCTGAAGAGGCCCTGGAAAAACTGCCACCTGACGCCCCGCTGGGACGCCTGCGACCCAAGCTGCTGATTGCCCGGGACCGTAACGACGAAGCAATCGAACTGCTGCGTGAGGTTGTGTTCGAGTGGCCGGGAGACCAGGACCTCGAATTACCGGTGTACCTGCTCGAAAGTGATGCGCTGTTCGATCCGATTCGCAACACACCGGGCTTTGAACAGCTCATGGAGGACTATCATGCCCATCTCGAGCCGATGGGCCGAAGGGTGCTGGAAGCCGGAGAAGACGAAGGCTGGGAGGTCTTGCGGCAGGGTACATTCCAGTGGGCGCGAGGTGAAGGTGGATGAGCGGCCCGGATTCAGAACCCCAACCGCAGGCCTCCGGGCGCAAGTCTTTCTGGATCGAATTGAAAGAGCGCCAGGTCTACCAGACAGCGGGGGCCTACGCGGTCATCGCCTGGGGAGTCACCGAGATTCTGGATGGCGTGATTACCCGCTTCGGCTGGCCGGACTGGCTGGCCACACTGGTAGTCATTCTCTTTGTCGTGGGATTTCCGGTGACGGTATTCCTGGCCTGGGTATTCGACTGGACACCCCAGGGAATCCGGCGGGAAGAACCGTGGACGGCCATGGGCTGGGCATCGATCATCAGCGCCGCGCTGTTTCTGGTGGCCGGCAGCGCCGGGCTGTTCTGGCTCATCAACCCCTCGGGTATCGCCCGGGTGGAACAGGTTGGCGTGGCCGTTCTGCCCTGCCGCTTCCAGGGTGAAGAGTCCTACCGGTTCCGGGCGCAAGGCGTCGCTGCGGTCATCCACCAGGATCTTGCGCACCAGGCTCAGTTGCGAGTTCCCGCTTTCTCCTCGGTACTGGACCTTTCGGCGCGAAATTTGCGCACAGCTGAACTGGGCGCACTGGCGGGCGTGTCCTGGCTGGTCGAATGCCGCCTGAGCCAGGATGAGAAACTCTGGCGCATCGATGCCAGCGTAGTCGACGTGACCGAGGATCACAGCGAACTGGTGGTCAGCCTGGACGTCGAGCCTGAAAACCTGGTGCCCGCCCTGGAGTCGATAGCGCTGGCCCTGCACGCCAGGCTGGGGCTGCCACAGACGGAGATCAACCGAAACAGATTGACGAACCGGTACCCGGGGCACACCCGCAGTTTCGACGCCTACCTGCAAGGCGAACAGGCCATGTTCGCCGGCACGCCGGCGGATTACCGGCTGGCGCGCGAGCAATTCCGCGCCGCACAACAGGTACCCGGTTTCGAACTGGCACAGGTGCGTGAGGCCGATGCTTTCATGATGCTGCTGGCGGTGGAACCTCCGTCCAGCGACCGCGAACTGGAGGCCTCACTCAGGGCCATCCGGCTGATGCTGGATGCGGCCGGGGCGAAAAACCCTGACCTGGCCGAGCTGCAGGTGGCGCGCATGCGGTTCGAAATCCTTTCCGCCCGGCTCGGCCTGGGCGAACCGCCGGACGAGATCCGCCAGCGCGCCTGGTTCGAGCGCGCTGTGCAGCAAAAGCCCAGTTATGCCGAACCTTACCGGCTGCTGGCAGAAGTTCTTTTCAATGCGGGTACAGAAGACGAAGCGCAGGATTTGCTGGAACAGGCGCAAACCCTGGACCCGGCCCGCTAAAGGATCCCGCCGCTACTCGCTGTCAGCTTCGATCCAGAGGTCTATGCGGGCTTCCAGCACGCCCAGTGGCAGTCCACCCGATTCCAGCACTTGTGCGTGAAATTCGCGGATATCGAAGCTCTCCCCCAGCGCTGTTTCGGCACGGTCACGCAGCTCCTGGATTTTCAGCTGGCCGATCTTGTAGGACAGCGCCTGGCCCGGGATGCCCATGAACCGCTCCGCTTCGGCCACGGCCCTGGCTTCAGCGACTGCCGAATTGGCAAACATGTATTCCAGCACTTCTTCACGGGTCCAGCCGTAATAATGCAAGCCGGTATCGACCACCAGCCGAATAGCGCGCCATAGCTCGGCATTCAATTTGCCGAAATACTGGTATGGATCGGTATAGGCGCCCAACTCCCCGCCCAGTGATTCTGCATAGAGACCCCAGCCCTCACTGTAGGCGGTGTAATGGCCAAACTGCCGGAACCGGGGCAAATCATCCAGCTCCAGTGTCAATGCAAGCTGAAAATGGTGCCCCGGCACGGCTTCATGCAGGAACAGGGCTTCCATCGCCCACTTGGGCCGGGCCGACAGGTCGTAAGCGTTGGCAAAAAACACGCCCGGACGGGAACCATCAGGAGAGGCACCGCGGTATTGTCCACCTGCTGCAGATTTCTCCCGAAACGGCTCGACCAGCCGGATTTCGTAGTCTGCCCCGGGAATGGTTTTAAACAGGCGGGCCGCATTGGGATCAATGATGTCACGCAGCGCAATATAACCGTCGAGCAGGTCCTGGCGTTCGGTGAAGTAGAACTGAGGGTCGGTGTTCAGAAACTCGAAGAAGTCGTGCAGATCGCCTGCGAACTCTACCTGGCTCATGACGCCCTGCATTTCTTCGTGAATGCGGCTGACCTCAGCCAGGCCGATGGCGTGAATCTGCCCGGGGGTGAGGTCAGTGGTGGTGTATCTGCGCACCAGGTAGGCATAACGTTCCTCACCGCCCGGAATCGCATTGATGCCATGTGATTCGCGTGCTGCCGGAATGTACTCATCGCGCAGGAAGTCCCTCATGCTGAGAAGGGCGGGAATCAGTTGGACCTCGATGGCAGCGGTATACGCCGCCGTGAGGCGCTCACGGTCTTCATCACTGAAGGAATCCGGCATGGCCAGGACCGGTTTAAAAAAGGCGCTCTCTTCGACCGACGGAACCAGTTGCGATTCCAGTTGCGGCACAACCCGCTCCATCAGGATACGCGGCTCCGTCACACCTTTTTCCATGCCCTCGCGCATATTGGCCTGCGCCTGCGCCATCCAGGTGACGAAGCCGTCAATCCGGCCAAGAAAGTTTTCATAGTCCCCGACTGTTTTGAAGGGCTGGGTTCCGCTGCCGGACCCCATCTGCACGAAACCATTAGCCGCATTGCGCATCTGGTTGAGCGGCGTCAGCTGCGAAGGAAAGTCAAAACCCTCCAGGGCAATTTCACGTTCCGCCCTGAAAATCTCGTAACTGATTAATTCCTGCCCTTCCAGCGACGACGGGTCGATGGCGTTGATGCGATCGAGGGCCTCCTGCTCCAGCGAGCGCGCCGCTTCACGCCAGCCCGGCCCGATGCTGTTCACATAACGGTCATTGTAGCGGTTATCGCCTATGTAAGTGGCATAGGTGGGGTTCAGCAGCAGATTGGATTCGAAATATTCCTCGAATAGCCGATTCAGTTCCTGGCTGGCCGGGTTGGTGGCTTCCACAACCCCCGGTTTTATCTCTGCAGATTCAGACTTACCCTGGCTGCCGGGGTCGCAGCCCAGTAGCAGTAACGGCAGCAGCATCGCGATCAGTCGCCTGGCGATCATTGAACACTCCAGTCAATATGTATTTACATCTTCACCACTCCCAGTCACATTGTCCATGCCGGCGACCCATTTATCAGGACAATCCGATCGAAATAGAAGACGGGTGGAAGGTGAAAAGGCGTAGCGGTGCCCATTCTGCCCGGCACCATAAACGCGGGCGCCGGTTTCGATATCCTGCTTAATGTCGAAAAATTATTATCGAAGCCGGACAAAGTGACCAAATTGATGCAGCTGTCAGAGACCCTGGTGTTCGAAGATGGCCAGGTGATGTAACGGTCCACCTCATCGGTGACCTCGGTGAGCGTAAAAGCGGTAGGAATCCCTTTCGGTTTCCCGTTGAGCCGAAAAGCATCCGGATCGGTACGAAAAAACACCTGTTCCTGCTGGGCGCGAGCCCAGTGCTCCCGCAGCAGCGTTGCAAATTCTTCTC
>CALDVW010000032.1 GCA_937924405.1 uncultured Lysobacterales bacterium | reverse complement strand
ATTATCGAGATCCAGGAACTGGTTACCGAACTGGATTATGCCGTTCGCCAGGTTCAGATCGAATCGCGCATCGTGGTTGCGAGCTCAGAATTCGCGCATGAACTGGGTGTTCGATTTGGTGTGACCTATTTGCATTCCGGCAGCAATATTGGAGTGATTGCAGCTGACGGCGCCGCAGCGGATACGGTCAACCCGGCCATTAACCCGCGTGACGACGGTTTACTCGACCTTCCGACATACCCGAACCGGTACCAGGTGAACATGCCGGCACCGAGTGCGAATGCGGCCACACTTGGGCTTTCATTCCTGACGCCGGATGTGCTGCTGGATCTCGAGTTGTCTGCACTTGAAGCCGAAGGCGAAGGCGAGGTGATATCAACCCCTCGCGTTGTGACAGCCAATCAGGCCGAGGCATTCATACAGCAGGGTGTTGAAATACCATATGAACAGTCGACTTCCTCAGGCGCCACCGCCGTGCAATTCAAGGAAGCCGTGCTGGAATTGAAAGTAACACCGCTGATCACCCCGGATAACCGGGTTCAAATGGACCTCAATATCAAGCAGGACACGGTAGGCGAAATCTACCAGACCTCAAGGGGTGGTTCGGTGCCCTCCATTGATACCCGTGAGATAGAAACCCAGGTGCTGGTTGCCAATGGCGACACCGTCGTTCTGGGTGGCATATTCCAGGACGAGACTGCCTCGAAGGAAGAGAAAGTGCCGTACCTGGGTGATATCCCGGGGCTGGGTTATCTGTTCCGCCGCCGTGCGAACGAGTCCAAGAAGCGTGAGCTGTTAATCTTCGTGACACCGAGCATTGTCGAAGACCGGCCCATTCTCTGATAACTATTTTTTAATCAACAGCAACGCCCGGGCATCGCCCGGGCGTTTGCTATACGCTATCGATAGAGCAAATTTACGGGGGTTCGTATTGGTGAACGGCGGGTTGACTTTTTCAGCTGCCAGCGAGCGGAACAAGGCGCCCATTCTTGACGTGTTGAGGAAGGTGTTACCCGCTGAAGGCAAGGTTCTTGAAATCGGGTCCGGCAGCGGGCAGCATATCGTTTTCTTTGCACCCTTATTTCCGCAGCTCACCTGGCAGCCTTCAGACCTGGCCTGCAACCTCGATAGCCTGAATTCCCGGATCGGAAAAGAGGGCAGCCCAAACATTCTGCAGGCCTTGGAACTGGATGTGTTGTGTTCCTGGCCCGACTCGAAATTCGATGTGGTATTTTCATCCAATACCGCTCATATCATGAGCTGGCAGGCCGTCTGCGCCATGTTCGCAGGCATCGCCGATGTTCTGCTGCCGGAGGGGCTGTTCTGCCTTTATGGCCCCTTCAATGAGGGTGGCCTGTATACCTCAGGGAGCAATGAACAGTTCGATTCAGATTTGCGGGCACGGGATTCGTCGATGGGTCTTCGTGATTTGGCCGCGCTTGAGTTACTGGCCGGCCGCCATCAAATCACTCTGATGGAAAAGTTTCACATGCCGGCCAATAATCAAATACTGCTGTTCCGGAAAATCCAGGCCTGATCCGATGGTCTGGCAGGAACAGGAAAAAACCGTGATAGGAACGGACGGGCTAGCCGGGCAGGCCGAGGCCTTGTTGTCGGGTCAGCAAGACCTGGTTGCCAACGCTGCAAACCTCTCGGCGCTGTTATTTCATTCGCTGGAAAATGTGAGCTGGGTCGGGTTCTATTTCGAAAAAAACGGTGAACTTGTCGTTGGACCTTTTCAGGGGAAGCCGGCTTGCGTGACGATACCCATGGGTAAGGGTGTGTGCGGAACGGCGGCCGAAACCGGAAAAATACAACGAATTGCAGACGTGCACGAGTTTGAGGGGCATATCGCATGCGATGCTGCATCAAAATCCGAGCTCGTCCTGCCAGTAATCAAAAATGGGCGTCTGCTGGGGGTTCTTGATCTCGACAGCCCGGTGAAAAATCGCTTCAGTAGTCGCGACGAACTGTTAATGAAGGAAATTTTGGAAATCTTCATCAACTCACTGGGCTGAATACGAATTATCTCTCTGCCGTTAATTCAAGCCAGTCGGCGGGGTGAATATTTCCACCGCTGATAATGGCTCCGACCTTTTTGCCGCCAAAAATTGCAGGGTTTTTCCTGACCGCTGCGATGACGGTAGCTGCAGAAGGTTCTATGAGGATTTTCATTTTTTGCCAGTATAGAGACATGGCTGACCTGATTTCATCGTCACTCACTGTGAGTACCTGGCGGACTTCGTCCCGTATCACCCGGAAGTTACGCACACCGACAATCGCTCTCAGGCCATCTGCGATCGTATCAGGCTCAAAATCCTGAATGATTTTACCCTGCCTCAGGCTGGCCAGGGTGTCGGCTGCCCCTTCGGGCTCTACCGCGTAGACGCTGGCGCCCCATGACCTGGATGCAATCGCGGTTCCACTGACCAGGCCACCGCCTCCCAGTGGTGTGATAATTTGTTCCAGGGTTGGTACTTCCTGCTCCAGTTCCAATGCAGCGGTTCCCTGGCCGGCTATTATGTCTGCGTTGTCGTAGGGGTGAACCGGAATGTAGCCTGACAGTACGAGTTTATCCAGTTCTTCCGCGCGGGACTCATTGGTCGGGGCGCAAAAATAAACCTGGCCGCCGTATCCTTTGACCGCTTCAATCTTGATCCTGGATGAATTTTCGGGCATGACCACGTGGGCAATTCTGCCGTCCAGGCGGGCCGCCAAAGCCAGCGCGGCCCCGTGGTTCCCCGAGGAGTGTGTGGCCACATCGCCCTTTGTTCCATCTTCCGATAATCGTGCAATGGTATTGCTGGCTCCGCGGAATTTGAACGCCCCGCTGCGTTGCAGATTTTCACACTTGCAATACAGTGTGCAGCCCATTGCTTCGTCCAGTGAAGGGTCGTTCAGCACCGGAGTGTGCCGAACCTGTCTTCGAATGCGGGCCTGGGCAAGCAAAATATCCTCTATATCGGGGATTCCCGCTTTATTCCCTGCATTCATGGATTACGACTCCTGATAGTGGTTAGGCTTTATAATACTTGCCCGTTTGTAACGTTTACCAGTCTGGTTTGAAATTGGGGCCCGGCCCGAACACTCAAGGAAAAAAAATGAAAAAAGGCGCTACAGGTAAGGCGGTTATTCGTAAGGAATACAAGCCATATCCCTGGAACCTCGAACACGTCAGCCTCCGCTTTGAAATCGGCGAAAATTCGACTCGTGTGCTGTCGGAGATTCAGTTTGAAAGAAAAGAGGAAGACGGCCAGCCGGGCGATCTGGAACTGGATGGACAGGATATGGAACTGCTATCGGTATTAATAGATGGCCGCCGCCTGGATGAACCCGGATTCAGTAAAAGCCCGGACAAACTGATCATTCACGACGCCCCTGATTCCTGCAAGGTGGAAATCGAGGTTCTGATCAAACCCCATGAGAACACTGCGCTGGACGGGCTTTATCCATCCGGCAGGTTCCTGCTGACTCAATGTGAGGCCGAGGGCTTCAGAAAAATCACCTATTTTCCTGACCGGCCAGACGTAATGACACGCTATGACGTTACTGTGGTTGCTGACAGGCAACGCTACCCGCTGCTGTTGTCCAATGGAAATTCAGTCGCTTCAGGTGAGCTGGGGGATGGGCGTCATTGGGTGAAATGGGATGATCCATTTGCCAAGCCTTGTTATCTTTTTGCGCTCGTTGCCGGCGATCTGGCCTGTGTCGAGGATCACTTCGTCACCAGAAGCGGCAGGAATGTGACCCTGCGCGTCTATGTCGAACATGAAAACGCCGACCGTTGTGACCATGCGATGGAATCGCTGATTCACGCCATGAAGTGGGATGAAGAGCGGTTTGGGCTCGAGTACGACCTTGACATCTACCACATCGTTGCAACCAACGATTTCAATATGGGGGCGATGGAAAACAAATCGCTCAATATATTCAACTCAAAGTACGTGCTGGCGCGGCCGGACACCGCGACCGATAACGATTACCAGGGCATCGAGGGGGTTATTGGGCACGAGTATTTTCATAACTGGACAGGAAACCGGGTGACTTGCCGGGATTGGTTCCAATTAACGCTCAAAGAAGGTCTGACTGTCTTCCGGGACCAGGAATTTTCTTCCGATATGCAATCTCGGGCGGTTAAGCGCATACGCGACGTACGACAATTGAGAAGCCTGCAGTTTCCAGAGGATGCGGGCCCGATGTCTCACCCTATCAGGCCCGATAAATATATCGAAATCAATAACTTTTATACAATGACGGTGTATCAGAAGGGAGCAGAAATCATCCGCATGTACCATACATTGCTGGGCGAGGATGGCTTCCAGAAGGGCATGAAGCTGTATTTCGAACGGCATGACGGCGCAGCCGTTTCCTGTGAAGATTTTCTGCGGGCGATGGCGGACGCCAACAATACCGATCTGCAGAATTTTGGAAAGTGGTATGGCCAGTCGGGAACACCGGTGGTCTCTGCACGCGGAGAATATGACGGCGCCAGCAATACTTTCACGTTGCATTTGCAGCAGAGCAATGCCGCGACCCGTGACCAGGCCGAAAAAAAACCACTCCTGATCCCGGTAGCCATGGGCTTGCTGAGGCCGGATGGATCCGAATTGGCTTTGCAACTGGAAAATGAAGCGGTCCCGGCTGGAAATAACCGGCTCCTCCTGCTGCAGTCGGAGCAGCAGAGTTTCGTTTTCCAGGGAATTTCCGAAGCACCCATACCTTCACTCTTCAGGGGCTTCTCGGCACCCGTCAAATTCAATTATCCATATACTTCAGGAGAACTCGGCGTGTTGATGCAGCACGACAGCGATTCCTTCGTACGCTGGGAAGCAGCCCAGCTTCTGGCGCAGCGCGAGATTCTGGAGAATGTGGAACGATTGGCCAGTGGAGCCGAGTTGCTTCTAAACCAGGATCTGAAGGAAGCTGTCAGTGCATTGCTGGCTGATGAGGATTCCGATCCGGCATTGCTGGCAGAAGCGATCACTCTGCCCGGCGAAGACTACCTGGCCGAGCAGATGCAAGTGGTTGACGTTGACGGTATTCACGCTGCCCGCAGGTTTGTAAAATCGGCCCTTGCAAACACCCTGAAAGATTTGTTTATGGCTCGTTACGAATCTGCAGATACAGGGAAGTATTCCAAATCCCGGGAATCCATGGCAGCGAGGAGCTTACGGAATGTTTGTCTTTCCTACCTGTTGGAGGCATCCGGCGGGGAAGCCCTGGCGGCCAGGCAGTTGCAATCCAGCGACAACATGACCGACACGCTTGCGGCGTTGCAGGGGCTGGTCTGGGCAGATGCGCCGGGCGCCGATAAGGCATTGCAAGCTTTTGACAAAAAATGGCGTAATGACGCCCTGGTGATGGACAAGTGGTTTTCCATTCAGGCGTCCATTCCGGGAAGTCGAACTTTGGCAAGAATACAAACATTGCTGGACCACCCCGCCTTCAGCATTACTAATCCAAACAAGGTCCGCTCGGTGATCGGCGTATTTTCAATGATGAATCCGACCGGTTTTCACGCAAGCGACGGCTCCGGGTATCGTTTTCATGCGGATCAGGTCATCGCGCTGGATGTTCTGAATCCGCAAGTGGCTGCCCGCATGGCGGGGGCATTCAATCAATGGACACGTTTTGATGACAAGCGACAAATCCTGATGAAAGCCGAATTGGAAAGAATTGCCTCATCGGATAACCTGTCGCTAAATGTTGCCGAAATTGTCAACAACGCACTCGGAATGCAAAAGCCGGGAAGAGCGGCATGAACTTTCTTGATTACATACCCCTGGGAGTGGTCATGGTCCTGGCGGTTCTGTGCCAGGTATTGTTTATCGAAGTCGGTTATCGGTTTGGGTCGAGCAAAAAACAAAAACAGCATAAAGCCCAGATGGCGCAGGTCAGGGCCATCATGGGGGCCTCACTCGGCCTGCTCGCTTTCATGCTGGCGTTTAGTTTCAACATGGCCCAGCAGCATTTTGAACAGCGTACCCAGGCCTACATGATGGAGGTCAGTGCGATCGATTCGGCTTTTCGGGGAGCCGACCTGATTAGCAAGGACGCCAGGGCCGAAGCAAAAGATTTGCTCAGGTATTTCACCGGCCTGCGCCTTAAAATTACCGAGGCGGCAGTTCTGTCCGACATGGACAAGGTGGTCGAAATGGTTCGCGAGTCGGAGCGCATTCACGACCTGCTTTGGTCAATCGCCGAATCCTCGATGGAAGGTCAGGGTGAAGGAGAAGACACGGGAATATTCGCCCAATCGGTACTCGCCATGATTGATGCGCACGATGCAAGGCTCCAGGCTGCTCTTTTCAACCGTATATCCCCTGTTATCTGGCTTACACTTTTTCTTATGTCGCTTCTGTCGATGGTCGTGATGGGTTATCAGGCCGGATTGACCGGAACCCGCAGCAGCCTGGCAACCTGGGCGCTGGCGATCACCTTCTCTGCCGTTATGACCCTGATCACCGACCTGGACCGGCCCAATATGACGCTTTTCCAGATGAACCAGTCTTTAATGGTTGAATTGGAAAGCAGGATGGAAAACGGTCCCGCATGGGACTCGGCTAACCAAAAGCGTTGATGCGAAACATCCTTTGTACCCTGGCGATTTTGATCAGTATGGCCCTTAGCACTTCCTGTACCACCAATTCAGGTGGCCGGGAGCAGGCAGAGCCAACGGGAGTCGTCGTAGAAGGTATCATCATCAGGAACGAGCTCGCATTCCCTGTAACCGACGTGATGATTAATGTACCTGCCACTGGCGCATTCGCTGGTTGTGGAAATATCATGGCCCGTTCGGCCTGCCGGACGACGTTCGAAGCGGTTGATTACTACGCCCATAAAATGGTGATCAGTTGGAAGGAGTATGGTCAGTCGCATCAGACGGGCGAGTTCGTCATGAAGCAACAGGATGATCTGGATCCGGGCAGGCCCGCCTGGGTCGAAGTCAGTATTTTCGCGATGGGCCAGGCCGGTGCGCGTCTGATTCAGTGACTATTTTTCATTGAGCGCATTGATCAGCAGACTTCTTTGCAGATCGGCTTCATGCCGGGTCGGAAATTTAGGGGTAAGCCGTAAATCTCCACTGAACCGGATGTTGAACTGGAAGCCTTCATTATCTTCGGCTTTAAATACGCGAGTCAGAAAGGCTACTTTGTCCAACACGATGGCGTAACCCTGAATTTCGTAAACGCCTCCAGCCATTATCAGTTCCTCCGTGGATCAATGGACCGGCTGATATTTTATCTGCTTTCAATCGAAAAGGTGACCCTGTTCAGCTTATGATCACGCGGCGCGTGCTATTCTCGTACCAGGTATGAAAATATTTGCTGCCATTCTGCTGCTCTTCATTCTCGCGGCCTGCGCCAGTCCCTATCAACCTGTCTATGTTTCCAGCAAGGGCGACTATTACATTGTTGAAAGGGAAACGGTAAGCACGATTTATCCAGGGCCGACCGTTGCGCTGGCCGGAGCAGGATTGTATCCCTGGTGGTCTTCGGCTTATTTCTATGGGCATCCACCCTCGTTGTTCACCTACTACAGCCCATATTTCTATCCGCACTATTTCTCGGTATGGTCTCCTCTCTGGCAGCCTAATCATTATGGATGGTATGGAGCTTATTCTCCCTGGTGCCCGCCTTACCGGGTCAGAAATCACAATACCCCGGTCCATCTGGTTGGAAGTAATGACACGGGCGGCAATATGCCGGTTCTTCCCGCGAGCGTTAACACCGTCGTGATGCCTGATACAACTCCGCAAATGCTGAGAACCGTCGATCCGAGGGATTACTGGATTAATCCGGCTAGCCGGGCCAGGGCGGATTCCTCCCTGGCGAACCCTGGCGCTGGGGCCGGTTCGGCTACTGCAAGCAGGCGGCGTTCAACATCCATCTCATCGCTGTATCCACCCAGTGCAAGCGCACCGGCGAGAACTTCTTCTGTTTCCAGCCACTCAGTCAGCCGGTCCGTGAGCGCCAGGCCAGTCACTCGGGCTCCTGCCTATTCTCGCACGGGCGAAAGGCATTAGGATCGGATAGGTCATACCGGGCAAACTTTAGATAACCTGCCCCTTTTCTTTGAAATTCAGTACAATACGCGATCTCAAACCACTGAATCGTGACAAAAATGCAACACCCCCGAACTTTCGATGTCATCGTGATCGGCGGCGGCCATGCCGGTACCGAGGCCGCGCTCGCCTCGGCCAGAACAGGTGCGCAAACCCTGCTCGTCACACACAGCATCGAAACGGTGGGGCAGATGAGTTGCAATCCGGCCATCGGTGGTATCGGAAAAGGCCATCTCGTCAAGGAAATTGACGCCATGGGTGGGGTGATGGCGTCTGCCGCTGACGCGGCCGCAATCCAGATGAGAACGTTGAATTCCAGGAAAGGCCCTGCTGTTCGTGCCACCCGGGCCCAATGTGACCGCAACCTGTACCGGTCCTACATCCGCAGGACAGTTGAACAACAGGAAAATCTATCGATATTCCAGTCTGCAGTTGACGATATTTTGCTGGACGATGACCGGGTAGCAGGCTGCCGTACCGCAAACGGTGTCGAGTTTCGGGCAGAGGCGGTCGTTCTGACTACCGGCACATTCCTGGGCGGCAGGATTCATATAGGCGAAGAACAGTTTTCGGGCGGACGCGCGGGGGATCCGCCCTCCATTACGCTGGCCGCAAGACTGCGTGAGATGCCGTTTAAAGTAGCAAGGCTAAAAACGGGTACGCCCCCCCGTATCGACGGAAAATCAGTCGATTTCAGCGTGATGAAGGAGCAACCCGGTGATGTTCCGAGGCCGGTGTTTTCATACATGGGCAGCGAGGAAGATCACCCTCAACAGGTCTGTTGCTGGATTACCCATACCTCGGAAAAAACTCACGAAATTATCAGGGGCAGCCTGCACAGGTCACCGATGCACTGTGGAATGATCGAAGGCGTTGGTCCACGCTATTGCCCGTCGATCGAGGATAAAGTTGTACGTTTTGCCGACCGTCAGAGCCACCAGATTTTTCTGGAACCGGAAGGCCTGCAAACGCGTGAACTCTATCCCAACGGGATCTCGACAAGCCTACCCTTCGATGTGCAATTGGCGTTTGTACAATCCATCAGTGGGTTTGAAAATGCGCACATTACGCGGCCGGGATACGCCATTGAGTATGACTTTTTTGATCCGCGTGAACTGCATGCGCATCTCGAAACCCGGCATGTTGCCGGTCTGTTCTTTGCAGGACAGATAAACGGTACCACCGGTTATGAAGAAGCTGCTGCCCAGGGCCTGGTCGCCGGTGTAAACGCTGCACGCCTGAAGAGCGGCAAGTCCATGTGGGCTCCACGCCGGGACGAGTCCTACATGGGAGTCATGATCGACGATCTGGTGACACAGGGTACGCTGGAGCCTTACCGGATGTTTACCAGCCGGGCCGAGTACCGCCTTCAACTGCGCGAGGATAACGCCGACCTTCGTTTGACGGAGAAAGGACGGGACCTCCACCTGGTCGATGACGATCGCTGGCGCAGCTTTGTCGAAAAACGTGATGCGATTGAATCAGAGCGACAGCGTCTGAACGGCATTTGGATAAGTCCTGGAAGCGAATTTGCCCTTTCGCTCGAAAAGCTTCATGGCATTGTGCTGAACAAGGAAAGCCGTGCACTTGAGTTGCTGAGGCGCCCCGAAATGGACTATGGGAAATTGGTTTCTGTCGAGGGGCTCGGGCCTGGTGTATCCGATCAACGGGTTTCTGAACAGTTGGAAATCCAGATTCGTTATTCTGGATACCTTGGGCGCCAGAAAGAGGATATCGAACGCATGCAGCGTCAGGAAGGTCAGCACATTGGAGATGACTTTGACTATAGCCGGGTCAAAGGGCTTTCGTCTGAGTTAAGGGAAAAACTTGAATGCGCCAGGCCGGATACCGTGGGCCAGGCATCGAGGATTCCCGGGATGACGCCGGTTGCGGTCTCTTTGTTGTTGGTTCATCTAAAGAAAAATCGTAAACAGGTAGCCTGAAGCCGTTTTTTCGCCCCTCATAAGGCAAAATCACGATTTCAAAACGATGAATTTACAGTATTTTAACGTGGCATGGTTATGCTGGATGTGTAAGTTGACTGTGCCTAGTGCATCGCTCCTCAAAACAGGCAGTCCCCACACTTCTATGCCTAAGGCGATGCGCATTCAAGCCCCGGAATTTTTCGGGGCTTTTTTTTGCTTGGTCGTTGAGACGAAAAAAACCCGGCCGGAGCCGGGTTCTTCCATTTTCGATTAACGCTTATGTTCAGTCTTTTCCGTAATCGCTTGCTTCGGGCATCAGAGCTACCGTTTGTTGCAGGCCCGACTTAAAGGTTGAACCCCAGTCACTCATGAAGGCGTCGAACTGTTCGGCACCACCCAGGGATTCGCTCATGACCTTATAGAATGTAGGATCTGGATCAGACATATCCGACCAGCCCCTGCTGGCTCCCACCAGCCTGATCTGGTTGCCGTGGCCCCCGGATTCAACTGACATGAAACCCCAGTGATTGGGAAATCCGCCCGCCTTCAATGTTGCTACGATCTTTTCCAGGCCCCGTCGGAATTTTCCGTACTGGCCATTCTTGATGTACCAGTCGGTAACCGTAAAGTGCGTGTATCCATCAAAACTTTCGGGCCAATGGCTAAATTCAGTCATTTCCGTGGTGAACATGACTTCTGCTTTAAGGATATGAGGCGCTACATTCTTTTCGAACACTTCGCTGGCTTCTTCCTGCCAGTCGAGCTCGACATCGAAATCCGCCCAGTTATGTTCTCCCGTGCGCGCAATGAATTTTCCGGTGTTGGGACCCGTTTCGACACTATACCAGGTGTATTCGTGGTGCCCCTCGAAATTGGCGACCCAGTGGTGGTAGTCGGTGATCGCCTGGACCAGGGTATCTTCATGCCCGTCTTTTGCGGTAATCATGACCACCCTTGCCACATTTTCGCTTTCCTGTTCCTGAGCCTGTACCGGCAGCAGCCAGGCGAGGCTCAGCAGAGTGCATAGAGCGATCAACTTGATTTGGCTTTTCATGTAAATTTATCTCCTTTTCAATTTATTTTTATCCGGTCCAGTTTCCGAAAAACTATACCGGATAGCATTATCAGTATAGACATCCCACCGAATTTTTCCGGTAAGGTGGGCGATCATACGTGTTATGCGAAGGAATTTGGATATGGCTTCCTATACTCTTTACGGGGACAGAAGGTCGGGTAACTGCTACAAGGCTGCTTTCATCGTGTTGCTGGCCGGCCGTGAAAAGGAGGAGGCAGAGCGCTTGGAGCATTTGCGAATTAAGGGCGCAGCGGCGCTGGCGATTATGGATCAGGCCCTTGCCAACAAGGCTTTTCTGGCCGGCGATACTTTTACGGTGGCTGAGGTGTCGATTACGGTAAAATTCAGCCTTTGCACAGGGCAAATGCCCTGGAGGAACCAGGACAAGGTGTTATGAATACTGACAATGCGGTCACGCCTACCAATTTCATTCGTAATATCGTTATCCAGGACCTGGAAAACGGCAGCCACAAAGAAATTGTTACCCGTTTTCCGCCGGAGCCGAACGGCCACCTTCATATTGGGCATGCCAAGTCAATCTGTCTGAATTTCGGCCTGCCAGCCGAATTCGGCGGGCGGGTCAATTTGCGTTTCGATGATACGAACCCGCTGAAGGAAAACGAAGACTTCATGCGGGCCATCATGGAGGATGTACGCTGGTTGGGATTTGAGTGGGACAATATGTTCCACGCTTCAGATTATTTTCAGCAACTTTACGAGTTTGCCCTGCACCTGATCAGAACGGGTAAAGCATATGTCGAGGAACTGACGGCGGACGAAATTCGCTCCTATCGCGGAACATTGACCGAGCCTGGCCGTGAAAGCCCCTTCAGGGACCGGCCGGTGGAGGAGAGCCTGGACTTGTTCCAACGCATGAAGGCCGGTGAGTTCGAAGATGGAAAATTTGTTTTACGGGCCAGGATCGACATGGCATCCCCGAATATCAATATGCGTGATCCCGTTGTCTATCGCATTCGCAACGCTTCTCATCACCGCACGGGGGATGAATGGCATATTTACCCGATGTACGACTGGGCGCATGGAATTTCCGATGCAATCGAAGGGGTAACTCATTCTCTGTGTACCCTGGAATTTGAAGACCACAGGCCACTCTATGATTGGTTCCTGGACAATATTCCAGCGCCATGTCACCCCAGGCAAATCGAATTTGCGCGAGGCAACCTGGACTACACGGTGATGAGCAAACGCCGTTTGCGTGAACTGGTCGAAGACGGCTACGTCAGTGGCTGGGACGACCCGCGAATGCCAACACTGGCCGGACTTCGTCGTCGTGGTTTTACGCCAGAAGCGATTCGTGCTTTCTGGACTGAATTGGGCATCTCCAAGACAGAAAGCATCATTCCCATGAGTGTGCTGGAAAACGCAGTGCGGAATGATCTGAACGTCAGAGCGCCCCGTACCATGGCCGTACTTGATCCACTGAAAGTCATCCTCACGAATTTTCCCGAAGGCGAGACCGAGTGGTTGGAAGCACCGGTTCACCCGCAGAATGAAGCGATGGGAACCCGGCAGGTAGCGCTTACACGTGAAATCTGGATTGAGCGCAGTGATTTTATGGAAGATCCACCCGGGAAGTTTTTTCGCCTGAAACCGGGTGGTGAGGTCCGTCTGCGAAATGCCTTCATCGTGGAATGCACGAAGGTGATAAAAAATGAAAAGGGTGACGTTGTGGAATTGCACTGCCGCTTCGATCCCGAATCCCGGTCCGGCTTGCCGGGCGCCTCGAGAAGGGTCAAAGGCACCATCCATTGGGTGTCTTCCGAACATGGCGTGCCGGTTGAGGTACGTCTGTGTGATCGGTTGTTTACCGTTCCTAATCCACTCGGCGAAAAAGACCGCGACTACCGCGAGTTCCTCAATCCGCACTCGCTGGACGTGATAAGGAATGCCATCGTCGAAGTTTCCGTGGCTGAAGGATCGCCGGGTGATTTTTATCAGTTCGAGCGGACCGGTTATTTCTGCCATGATGAAGCGGACTCCGTCCCCGGCCGGCCGGTCCTGAATCGGATTGTCACCTTAAGGGATTCCTGGGCGAGAATTGAAAAAGAGATGGCACAAAAACGTGCATGACCTTCGTCACCCTCTATCAGACCACTGATTTGCTACACTTTTTAGTGATTGCCTAACTGGGAGAAACAAAATGGGCTGGACTATCCTGATCATCCTCGCTGCCGTGATCGTTTTCGCGATCACGATCTACAACCGCCTGATCGCGGGCCGCAATCGCTTTAAAAATGCATTTGCCCAGATTGACGTGCAACTGACGCGGCGTCACGACCTGATTCCAAACCTGGTCGAAACTGCCAAGGGTTATATGAAGCATGAGCGTGAAACCCTGGAAGCGGTGATTAACGCACGCAATACGGCAGTGAGCGGGCTGAAGGCTGCTGCGGCTGACCCTTCCGACCCGGAGGCGATGAAGAACCTGGCGGCTGCTGAGCAGGGATTGTCCGGTGCTCTGGGCCGGTTGTTCGCCCTTTCCGAGGCCTACCCGGACCTGAAGGCCAACGAGAACATGATGCAGCTCTCCGAAGAGTTGACCACCACCGAAAACAAGGTCGCATTCGCCCGTCAGGCCTATAACGATTCGGTGATGACTTACAACACTCTGCGTGAGTCTTTCCCGAATAACTTTTTTGCTGGCTGGTTCAATTTTCAGGCGGCTGAACTGTTAGAAATAGAAGACGAGGCCAAGCGCGAAGTTCCCAAGGTCAGTTTCTAGATGATCAGCGCACTGAGTCGTGTTTAACCATTGTGAATTTTTTCGAGCACCAGGAAAGGGCGCGTAAGCAATCCCGCTGGCTGATTTTTGTATTCATGCTGGCGGTTGTTGCCATCGTGGCGGCCATTGACCTGATTCTTCTGCTGGCCGTTGGTGTCAGCACACATACGAGCGGTGAAACACCCCAATCGGTGGGAGAACTGATTCGCACCAATCTTCCGCTCCTGGGCGGAGGAGCCATTGCCTGCCTGGTCGTGATCGGCCTGGCCAGTCTTTTCAAATCAGCCAGCCTTCGTTCCGGTGGCGGCCAGGTCGCGAGGCAACTGGGCGGCACGCTGGTTGAATCAGACACCCGCGATCTGAAACGCCGCCGCCTGCGCAATGTGGTGGAAGAAATTGCACTGGCCTCCGGGGTTCCGGTTCCGGAAATATATGTGCTGGAGCAGGAGTCCGGCATCAACGCTTTTGCCGCCGGTTATTCTCCTTCCGATGCCGCGATCGCGGTAACCCGGGGTACGCTGGAGAAGCTCGACCGGAGCGAACTTCAGGGCGTCATCGCTCACGAGTTCAGCCATGTCCTGAATGGCGACATGCGTATCAATATCCGCCTGATGGGGACGTTGTTCGGCATATTATTGCTCGCCCTGATTGGGCGCCGGGTCCTGATACATTCCCATTTTGCCGGACGCTCAAGAGACAAGAACGGCGCTGTTGTTCTTCTGGTGGCTTTTGGATTGATGGCAGTGGGCTATATAGGCCTGTTCTTCGGGCGCTGGATCAAAGCGGCTGTTTCGCGGCAGCGCGAATACCTGGCGGATGCTTCGGCCGTCCAGTTTACCCGTGACCCGGGGGGGATCGGCGGAGCGCTTAAGAAAATTGCGGTCTACAGCGATGCTTCCTATCTGAATGCCGACACTGAGGAAATCAGTCACATGCTTTTTGGTGACGGCCGCAAGATGATGATGTTTTCCACTCACCCACCGTTGAACGAACGCATCGGCCGGGTCGATCCGGGCTTCCAACCCGAAGATCTTGAGCAATTGGCAACCCGGATTCAGCGGGATCGGATCAGGGACAGGGAAGAAGTAAAGACGCAGGAGAGAGAAAAGGAACCTGCCGGTGT
>CALDVW010000031.1 GCA_937924405.1 uncultured Lysobacterales bacterium | reverse complement strand
GAGGATCGTAAAATCTTTTATTTGAAAATGCTCTAGCAGTCCGCCAAGTTGTTTTCATTCATTATTATGAAGTTACGGGCGTATCGTAATGCAACAGATTAGCTTTTGCAACTATTAAATCATCGACCCCGGATCACCGGGGAGGTTGGCTCCAGAGGCCATGCCGCTATTGCAGCGCGGCGGAAATCTGTCTCTGTATTTCCTCGGCGGCGGTACGGGGGTCGGCCGCATCCCTGATCGGCCGGCCAACCACCAGGTAATCTGCACCGCTGGCGATGGCGCTGCCGGGCGTGGCTACTCTTTGCTGATCGTCTTCCACCGGAGCTTCGTCATTGAATACAGGACGAATTCCCGGGCAGACCGTGATCAGCGCATGATCGACGGATTCGCGTAACGCCGTCACTTCGAGACCGGAGGAAACCACGCCGTCACAGCCGGCTTCCAGGGCGCGGCGGGCACGCGACAGCACCAGTGTCCTGGCGTCGCACTGGAAGCCAAGATCTTCCAGGTCGCCCTGGTCAAGGCTGGTCAGGGCGGTGACGGCCAGGATTTTCATGTCACCCTTGGCCTCGGCTGCCGCACGCAACATGCTGTCATTACCGTGCACAGTGCAGAAATCCACCCGGTGACGCGCCAGTTGCCTTACCGCCGAAGCGACCGTGGCGGGAATGTCGAAAAGTTTCAAATCAGCAAAAATCTTTTTGCCGTGGGCCTGCAGGTCAGCCGCCAGCTCGAAAAAATGGCCAGAGAGAAAGAATTCCAATCCCAGCTTGTAAAACACGACGGAATCTCCCAGCGTGTCAATCAGCTTGCGCGCCTTGTCCAGGTCAGCTACGTCGAGGGCGAAAATAAGGCGCTCGCGCGCCGGAATATCGGATTTTATGGGTGAACTCTTGAAGTCGTTCATGCGGGTCTCTTGGCGGGTGGGTGGTCGTTTTCCAGAATGAAGTCCTGCACAGTTTCAGCGATCTGTTCAGGCGCGTCCATATGAAAATGGTGATGTCCTTCGAGCGTGATGTGCTGCGCATGTGCCAGCGCCTGTTTGCGTGCTTCCCGCTTTTCACTCGAAGACCACGGGGCATCGTGTGTAACGGTGATAGTGAGGGCAGGGGCTGTGATGTGCCGGATCAAGTCCAGCGCTTGCTCATCTGTCATGATGAGCGACGATATCCAGTTCAGGGCGGGGTCGCTGCGCCATTCGAAGTGGTCATCCACCTGTCTGGCGCCACGTCGGCAGATCAGATTTGCGGCGCTCTGTGAAAGGCCAGATACCCTGCGACGGGCATTCACCATATCTTCAATCGAATCGAAATGGCGAATGGTGCTGCCCCCGAGCCGGTTTTTGAACAGGCTGCGTTGCAATCGCCTGGCCGTGCCTTCCGCAGCAACCGAAATAGGGCCCAGTGAATCCAGCAAGGTAATACTGCGCACCCGTTCCGGGGCGCCGGCGCTGTAGATTGCGGAAATGGCCGCCCCCAGCGAATGACCGAGCAAGTGACAATCTTTCCAGCCGAGGGCGTCCAGCGCGGCATCTACGTTGAACAGGTAGTCGATGAAATGGTAACGCGCCGTCGAATGCCGGTGCTCTGAAAATCCGTGGCCGGGCAGATCGATAGCGACCCGGTCGAGCCTGTCCATCAAATGAGCAAGCGGAACGAACGATGCGGCGTTATCGAGCCATCCGTGCAGGCACAGCACGCGGGGCGCTCGGTCACGCCGCCAGCCGAGCCCGGCTAATTGCCCCTGGCTGGTTTCAAGCCGGATTTCGTCTGCTTGGCTCATTGTGTGCTCTTCAGACGGGTTCCAGTTTCGCGTAAGCCAGAACCAGCCACTTGGCGCCGGTATCCCTGAAATTAACATGTATCCGGGTGTGTTCGCCTGAGCCCTCGAAAGCCATAATCGTGCCTTCCCCGAATTTTGCATGTGCGACGACCTGGCCCAGCCTGAACGGCCAGTCATCATCCCTGAGACGGGTCGTAGTGGTTGGCCGGGCCGGGCGATACGGCCGGCTGGACGATATTCGTGGGCGGATTTCCTCAAGCAGCTCGGAGGGCATTTCGTCGATGAACCGGGAGGGTCGGGAGAAATTCTCGGAACCGTGCATCCGGCGGACTTCGGCATAGCACAGGCACAGTTGTTCACGCGCGCGGGTCATGCCCACGTAACACAGCCGCCGCTCTTCCTCCAGGCGCCCGGCGGCATCTTCCACCGAGCGCTGGTGCGGAAACAGGCCGTCTTCCATCCCGACGATGAAAACCAGTGGAAATTCCAGACCCTTGGCAGAATGGAGGGTCATCAGCTGTACACAGTCATCCCAGCTTTCACCCTGGGTTTCCCCGGCTTCAAGCGCCGCATGACTCAGAAAAGACTGAAGCTCGGTCAGGCCAGCATCGGCGTCTTCCTGGGGCAAAATGAAGGCATCGGCAGCGTTGACCAGCTCGCGCAAATTCTCGACCCGGGTTTCCATCCGCTCGCGGGGTTCTTTCTGGTAGTGGGACACCAGGCTGCTGTCATCGATGACTCCCTGCATCTGGTTGCCGAGAGACCAGTCTGACATGCGCTCACGCATTCCTTCGATCAGCCGGATGAAGTTGGATACGGCGGTGCCCGCGCGACTGGCAAACTGGCCCTGGGAAACGCATTCAGCAGCCGCCTGCCAGAGGGTGAGGCCGCTTTCACGCGCCTGGATACGAATGATGGAAGCGGTTTTTTCCCCGATCGCCCGCGTGGGCTTGTTCAGGACGCGCTCGAGCGCTGCATCGTCATTGGGATTGTGCAGCAGGCGCAGGTAAGCGAGGGCGTCTTTTACCTCTGTTCGTTCAAAAAACCTTTGTCCGCCATATACGCGGTATGGGATATTGGATCGCAGCAGGTATTCCTCGAACAATCGCGACTGGGCGGTAGTTCGATAAAGAATGGCACTGTGGTCGGCTCGGCGGCCGCTGTCCAGCCATTGCTGGACCTGATCCACGACGAACCGGGCTTCATCCTGCTCGTTGAAGGCCGAGTAGAGCTGTATCGGTTTGCCCGGCTCACCAGCCGTCCAGAGTTTCTTTCCCATCCTTGACTGGTTGTGCCGGATCAGGCCATTGGCCGCGTCCAGAATGTTGCCGGTTGAGCGATAATTTTGCTCCAGGCGAACGGTGAGTACTTGCGGGAAATCTTTGACGAAATGCTGAACGTTTTCGACTTTCGCGCCCCGCCAGCCGTAGATCGACTGGTCGTCGTCACCCACCACGAAAACGCGTCCGCTGTCACCGGCCAACATGCGCACCCAGGCATACTGAATAGCGTTGGTGTCCTGAAATTCGTCGACCAGGAGGTGCCGGAGCCGGTTGCGGTAATGATCCAGCAGAGCCGGGTTTTCCAGCCAGAGTTCATGGGCGCGCAACAACAGTTCGGCAAAGTCCACCAGGCCGCCGCGATTGCAGTAGTCCTGGTAGCGCTGATAGATGTGTACCCAGGTGGAAGTCACCGGGTGATCGAGGTGCTCAATGTGCTGCGGGCGCTCACCTTCATCTTTACGCGCATTGATGAACCACTGTGCCTGTCGCGCCGGCCAGTGCGCTTCATCGATTCCCTCGTCGCGAATGATGCGGCGCAGCAACCTCTGCTGGTCCTCGGAATCCAATATCTGGAACTCCTCGGGCAAACCGGCTTCCTTCCAGTGCATTCTCAGCAGGCGGTGCGCAATGCCGTGAAAGGTGCCGATCCACAGGGGCCGCGTGGAAACCTGCAACAGCTTGCCGGTGCGTTCACGCATTTCACCGGCGGCCTTGTTGGTGAAGGTAACAGCCAGGACGCCGAGGGGGGAAACATGATCAACCTGGATCAACCATGCCAGGCGATGAACCAGAACACGGGTTTTGCCACTGCCGGCTCCAGCCAGAACCAGGATATGGCCGTCTTTCGCGGTTACCGCATCCCGCTGCGCTTCATTCAATTCCTCCAGCAGGTGAGATACATCCATTCTAGGCAGACTGTTCCCTGGCGATCGCCCGGTAACCGATATCATTGCGGGTGAAGCATCCGTCCCAGTGAATTTCACGACAGGCCCGGTAGGCTTCGCCCTGGGCTTCAGTGACCGTGTCTCCCAGGGCGCAGACGCACAATACGCGGCCGCCGGATGTGACGATGCCACGCTCATCCGGGGCGGTGCCTGCATGAAAGACCTTGACGTGATCCGGGAAGTCGCTGCCCAGACCACCGATAAGATGGCCCTTATCGTAATTCCCGGGGTATCCGCCGGCCGCCATGACCACGCCCAGGCAGGCCCGCGGGTCCCATAAAGGTTGCTGACGATCCAGGCGTCCTTCAACGGCGGCCAGGCACAGTTCCGGAAGATCGGACTGCAGCCGCATCAGAATCGGCTGTGTTTCCGGATCGCCGAAACGGACATTGAATTCCAGTACGCCAATGCTTCCGTCCGGAGAAATCATCAGGCCGGCGTATAGGAATCCGGTGAACGGAGAACCATCTGATGCCATGCCATCGATCGTCGGCCGGATCACTTCGTCCATCACGCGCTGGTGCATCGCCGCATCAATCACCGGGGCGGGGGAGTATGCGCCCATGCCGCCGGTGTTGGGGCCGGTGTCGCCATCGCCCATGGCCTTGTGGTCCTGTGAAGTGGCCAGCGGCAGGATGTTTTTGCCGTCAGCCATCACGATAAAACTGGCTTCCTCGCCTTCCAGGAATTCTTCGATGACAACGCGGTGACCGGCTTCGCCAAAAGCGTTACCCGCCAGCATATCCAGCACAGCTGCCTCCGCCCGGGTGGTGTTGTCGGCGATAATGACACCCTTGCCTGCAGCCAGTCCGTCCGCTTTCACCACGATTGGGGCGCCGAGCCGCCGGATAAATTCGATGGCGGGTGTCACCTCGGTAAATTTACCGTAAGCCGCCGTAGGGATACCGTGCCGCGACATGAAATCCTTGGCGAAGGACTTTGAGCCTTCCAGTTGCGCGGCGGCGGCAGATGGCCCGAAGCAGGCCATTCCGGCCTCACTGAAGCGGTCGACAATACCGTTGACCAGTGGGTCCTCCGGTCCTACGATGGTTAACTTGATGCCCTGTTCACGGGCAAATCCCACCAGCCCATCCAGATCATTGGACGAGATTGCCACGTTTTCGACACCCGTCTCGAGAGCCGTTCCGGCATTACCCGGAGCGACAAACACCTTTTCGACTTCGGCCGACTTTGCCGCCATCCAGGCCAGTGCGTGCTCCCGGCCGCCGCTTCCTACTACCAGTACCTTCATAATCTGCTGCTACCTGATCTCATTCCCCGGTCATTCCGGTCCTGATGCCCGAGCGTTCGTACGGGGGCTCCAATATCGCGGTTTAGTGCCTGAAATGCCGGACGCCGGTGAAGACCATGGCCATCCCGTTTTCATCAGCCGCGGCGATCACCTCTTCATCGCGCATGGATCCACCCGGCTGGATAACAGCGGCAATTCCGGCGCCTGCCGCCGTGTCGATTCCATCCCTGAATGGAAAAAAGGCGTCGGAAGCCATGATGGCGCCGGCAATGGGCAAGCCCGCGTCTTCGGCTTTCCAGCGTCCGATCCGGGCTGAATCCACGCGGCTCATCTGGCCGGCGCCAATGCCCACCGTGCGGCCGCCGGCCACGTATACAATTGCATTTGATTTAACCATTCGCGCGACTTTCCAGGCGAACATCAGGTCCTGCCACTCCTTTTCGTCAGGCGGCCTTCTGGAAACGACCCGGCAATCATCACGCGACAGGACATTCAGGTCGGAAGTCTGGATGAGTAATCCACTGCCGATGCGCTTGAGTTCCTGCTGAGGCACCGGTTCACCACTTTCCAGTTCCAGTACGCGGACATTTTTCTTGGTGGCGAGCAGTTCCAGCGCCTCATCATCATAGGCCGGTGCGATCAGCACCTCGAGAAACTGGCGCTGGATAATGGCGCCGGCGGTGACGGCATCGAGTGGCCGGTTGAAAGCGATAATACCGCCAAAAGCGGAAGTTGGATCGGTGGCGAAAGCCAGCTCATAGGCTTCTGCGGTGGAGCCGGACAAGGCCACCCCGCAGGGGTTGGCGTGTTTAATGATCGCACAGGCCGTGTCGTTAAACTGACGCACGCATTCCCAGGCAGCGTCCGCATCGGCGATATTGTTGTAAGAGAGCTCCTTGCCCTGGTGCTGCCGGGCGGTGGCCAGGCTGCCCTGGGCCGGATGGATGTCACGGTACCAGGCAGCCTGCTGGTGTGGATTTTCGCCATAACGCAGATCGGCCATTTTTTCGAAACAGGTATTGGCCTGTCGCGGAAAGGTTTCGCCGCTTCCGGTTTCGGAGTGGGAAGAAAGGTAATTGCTGATTGCGTCGTCGTACTGCGCAACCCGGTTGAAGGCTGCAACGGCCAGTTCGTGACGCGCGGCGCGATTCAGCTTTCCACCGCACTCCTCGAGCTGTGCGAGTACCGAATCATATTGTTCGGGGCTGGTGACCACCGCCACCGCATCGAAATTCTTGGCGGCAGAACGCACCATGGCCGGACCGCCGATGTCGATATTTTCCACGGCGTCTTCAAAGCGGCAGCCGGCTTTGCCGGTGACTTTCTCGAAGGGATAGAGGTTGATCACGGCCATGTCGATTCGCCGGATGTCCTGCTCTTCCATGACGGCTTCATCTTCACCCTGCCGCCCCAACAAGCCACCGTGAACCCGAGGATGGAGCGTCTTGACGCGCCCCCCCATGATTTCCGGAAAGCCGGTAAATTCAGCGACCCCGGTAACCGGCAGGCCGGCCTCGGACAGCGCCTCCGCCGTGCCCCCGGTGCTGAGCAGGCCGTAACCAAAATCATGCAGTTTTCTTGCGAATTCGATGATGCCGGTTTTATCCGAAACGCTGATCAGGGCCAGGGCGTTCGGAGAATCAGGAGAATTATTCATATTTCCTAGTCAGAATTTGCCATTCCTCACGGGAATGTCGTAGCGGTGTAATTTGGTTCTCAGTGTATTACGCGTCATGCCAAGAATTTTTGCCGTTCTGGACTGGTTGCCCTGGGTATAGCGCAGCACTTCTTCGATCAGCGGAGGCTCTACTTCAGCCATCAAAGTGCGGTAGAGGCCCTCGGGTTGGGAACGCCCCATATCCTCCAGGTACCTTCGGATCGATTCTCGTACATTTTGTCTGAGGGGAATTTCAATATCCGCTTCTCTGGCAGATTTTTTCTTTGTTTCGGTGGTCATCAACTTGTGCCGGGGCCTTCGTTTTGTGTTCTGCGCGGGAACCTACAACACTACCACAAAGCTCAAAGAAAATTGAGTTCAAATCCAACCGCCTGAGTACCGGGATCAGGGAGTTCCAGCACCAGCGCCACGTAGGCCTGCGGTGTCATGCCTGAATCGCCCGGGGATCCACTTGCCAGATAGTCGGAGGGCGTGAAGTGGCTACTGCTCAACGGTTGTCCAGCGGCATCCAGCAATATGACTTCGAGTTGGGGATAAGCCTGGGTTTCGTTGGCCCGGTTGACGATCGTTGCAGTCAATTTGAGCATGTCCGCCTGATCCGGATGGCTGGTCAGTTCGCGGCTGACCAGGTGGATTTGGGAAAGGTCGCGAAAAGGTTGTTTGACCGGTGGTTCCCTCAGCCCCAACTGGATCAACACGGGTTGTAATGCCGCCTGATCCAGCAGGGGTTGTTCAAAGAATTCGGCAAATAAATAAACCGATACGGCCAGAGTGCCGATCGCAGCCGTTATCCAGCTCAGCCTGGCAACCATTGACGCGGCACCCGTTTCCGGATCTCCTGACAGGGCGGCTTCATCCGGCTCCATTCTTGCCTGCTCGGCCGCTTCCAGGTCGATGGATATTCCGAGAACCGGCAGTTCGCCTGCGGCTGCCGGCTGTTCACCTGCGCCAGGCCACTCATCGAATAACGATTCGAGTGCGTCACCCGTCTTATTGCATTTGCCGCATCGAAATTTTCCGCCCCCCCGGGCGAGCAGCGATGCATTGACGGGGTGAACGGTGTGGCAGGCTTTACAGCGTGTAAACACCTTGGGTATCAGCCTTCTTCCGCTTCCTCGGCCCACAGCTCAATCAGGTAGCGGTAACGATCAAGCTGCTCACCGAATTCCTGGCGGATGGAATCTTCGCGCAGTTGCAGGGCATCCAGGGCGCGGTCATTGTCCACCAGCTGGGTTTGCAGTGAGCCAATCCTGCTAGCTACAGCGGGGTCGATCTGCTGACCGGATCTTTGCTTGTGGGCCGCTGCTTTAACCTGACCACGATAGGATTCCTGCATGCTCAGGCGGGTCGTTTTCAATAGCCGGCGGTCATAGTCGAGTTGCTTGATTTCGACATTCATGGCATCGGTGATTTCCTGTTCTGATTCGTAGCGAAGCATCAGGAAATTGTCCATCCGGTTCTGCAACTCCATGTCTGAATAAAGCGGTTTGGGTCGGGGCAGTCCCGAGGTATCGCGGGGCAACTCGGTGGTCACCTCTTCCTTGGGTTGTTCCGGGGGTGGTGGTGGGGTCAGGAGCTTGTCTTCATCCAAAACGATGCCCCGTTCGTTCAGGATGTCATGTCCCTTGTCTTCGAAGTCCGGGGGGAGAGTTTCGCTGTAATGCACTTCACCATTTTCGTCCACCCATCTATAAACTTCGGCGAAGGCTCCCGAACTTGCCAGCAGCATGCAGGCAAACAACAGAAAAATTACTGAAAATCTAATCTTGGGTTCCATAACGTTTCCGATATTTCTCTATGGCATTGATATCAATGTCGTCACCGGCGGCCAGTTCCAGGTAACGGATGAGGTCGTCCAGCCCGGCAATCGCCGTGCATGGAATTCCATATTCAGATTTGACTTCCTGAGCGGCGGATAATTCACCGGATCCACGCTCCTGGCGGTCCAGGGCAATGGCGATGCCGGCCGTTTCGGCTCCGGCCGCCCTGATGATCGAGATGGATTCCCGGACCGATGTTCCGGCGGAAATGACATCATCGATGACCAGCACCCGGCCGGCCAGTGCCGCACCCACGATCATGCCCCCTTCACCGTGGTCCTTGGCTTCTTTGCGGTTGAATGCGTAGGGTACGTTGCGGCCATGATGGGAGTGCAGGGCAATGGCCGTGGCCGCAGCCAGCGGGATACCTTTGTAAGCAGGGCCGAACAGCATATCGAACGGTATCCCGGAATCTATGATGGCATCAGCATAGCAATCGGCCAACTCACCCAGTGATGCGCCGTCGTCGAAGCCACCGGCATTGAAAAAATAGGGGCTGATCCGCCCTGATTTGAGCGTAAAGCTGCCGAACCCGAGGTTTCCTTTCCGCAAGGCGAGTTTGAAGAATCGGTTTTTATATTCCTGCATTACAGAATCCATTCCGGGCCGGTTCATTCCGGGCAGCCCATTCCCTGTCGGCAATTAGTATGCAGAATGTTATGCTGACCCGCAATTCCAGCAACACTCCCGGAGCCTGATACCGATGCGAATTATTACGCTGAATGCCAACGGCATTCGGGCGGCAGCCACCAAAGGTTTTTTTGAATGGATGCACAAGCAGGATGCTGATGTCGTCTGTGTACAGGAAACCAAGGCCCAGCATCCGCAACTCAAAGACCGCCACTTTTTCCCGCCTGGCTATCATACTTACTATCATGATGCCGTCCGCAAAGGGTACAGCGGTGTGGCCATCTACTGCCGGCAACAGCCCGATCGTGTCCATTATGGCCTCGATTGGGATGTAATGGATTGCGAAGGGCGGTGGCTGCGAGTGGATATTGGCGATTTGTCGGTGGTGTCCCTGTATCTTCCTTCCGGTTCTTCCAAGGAAGAGCGCCAACAGGTTAAATACCAGTGCATGGATTATCTGCAACCTCGGCTGGCGAAGTGGGCGCGGGACGGTCGTCATTACGTGATTTGTGGCGATTGGAACATCGCGCACCGCGAAATCGACATCAAGAACTGGCGCGGCAACCTGAAAAATTCCGGTTTCCTGCCCGAAGAGCGGGCCTGGATGGATGACTTGTTCGGTGATGTGGGAATGGTTGACGCCTTCCGCAAGGTCGAACCCGGTGAAGATCAATACACCTGGTGGTCGAACCGGGGGCGCGCCTGGGACAATAACACCGGATGGCGTATCGACTACCACGTGACCACACCGGCATTGGCGGAAAAAGCCACTGCCGCAGAGATCTGGAAAGACAGCCGCTTTTCCGACCACGCACCGTTGACGTTGGATTATGATTTCGAAGTACCACGGCGTGGCTGAGGCAGGCATGACAGCCAAACCCGGAGTGCGCGACTGGCGCGAGATCCTGTTCTCCCGACGCATGCTGATCTGCGTGTTTCTCGGTTTCAGCTCAGGCATGCCGCTTTACGTATTGATCAGTCTGGTGCCAGCCTGGCTGCGCTCCAGCGGCATCGAACTGGCGGCTATCGGCGCATTGTCACTGATGACCCTGCCATATTCGTTGAAGTTTCTGTGGTCGCCGCTCATGGATCGATTCTCGCTGCCGTTCCTCGGGCGACGGCGTGGCTGGGCGCTGATCACCCAACTGGGCCTGTTTGCGTCGATCTCCGCGCTGGGCCAGTTCGACCCGACATCTTCGATGCAAGCCATTGTCGCCCTGGTGTTTTGCGTTTCGCTGTTCAGCGCCAGCCAGGATATCGTGCTGGACGCTTACCGCCGCGAACTGTTGGCCGATGACGAAATGGGCACCGGTACTTCCATTTGGGTTAATGCCTTCAGGCTATCGGGTCTGGTGCCCGGCTCGCTGGCGCTGATCTTGTCCGACTTTTTGCCCTGGAGTGTGGTGTATTGGGTCACCGGCAGCTTCATGCTGCTGGGAATCCTCACCATCCTGCTGGTACGGGAAGTTGCCGACGACTCGCTGGCGCCGCACAGCATGCGCGAAGCG
Organism: uncultured Lysobacterales bacterium; assembly: GCA_937924405.1. Classification (GTDB taxonomy): domain Bacteria; phylum Pseudomonadota; class Gammaproteobacteria; order Xanthomonadales; family SZUA-36; genus JAHEFT01. The sequence continues at coordinate 1,541 of CALDVW010000031.1, read as the reverse complement.
GTGATTAACCCGTTTGTCGAGTTTTTTTCGCGCGACGGTGTGCGTGGCGGCCTGGCTATTCTGGCTTTCCTGTTCCTCTACAAACTGGGTGACAACATGGCCACGGCACTGGCCACACCGTTTTATATCGACATGGGTTACAGCCGTACCGAAATCGGTTCGGTGGCCAAGGTGGCCGGGCTGTGGGCCAGTATTGCCGGCGGTATCCTCGGTGGCATCGTCATGCTCAAAGTGAGCATTAACCGTGCCCTGTGGCTGTTCGGCTTCGTGCAAATCGGAACCATATTGCCCTACATCTGGCTCAGCCAGGCCGGACACACACTGGCCGGACTGTTCGTCGTGGTCAGCGGAGAGTACCTGGGCGTGGGGCTGGGGGCGATTGCGCTGACGGCCTACATGGCCCGTGAAACCAACAAGGCCTTCACGGCTACTCAATTCGCGTTGTTCACCAGTTTCATGTTGATTCCCCGGTCGGTAGCCAATGCCACTACCGGTTTCATCGTCGAAGCGGTTGGCTGGACCGCGTTTTACCTGATCTGCACCGTGATCGCGATACCCGGTATGTTGATGTTGTTCAAAGTGGCGCCATGGAAAGAAAAATAGCACGATTTTTCAGATTGAATGCTTATTTAGATAATATATTTAAAATCAATAATATAAAGTGCTTTCCCCGTACCCTCAGGTGCCAGTAAACGGCAATGAGTATCGGCTAACCACGGGAAAGTTGTCTGGCTGACGCAGTCATCATAATTGCACCATCTCGTGACTCTTCGGCAATACAAATGGTGCTTATTACGTTAGTGTTGACCTATCCAGCCTCACTACTACCCTGATACGTCCGCTTAGACTATCTCGGTGCTGTCATCTGACCGGGGAGCAACGGTGCTGCCTCCGCCGGCATCGACGAGAACTTCCGATTTAATTGAAGATTTCAATTCCCGCGGCAAGGTTGCCCTGGTGTTTTTCGCCGCGTACTTTCTCGGCTGGGACATTCTTGCAGTGATGTTCTGGGGACCGAGAATGGGGCTTCTTGCGGTCGTCAACCTCATAATGGCGACGCTTTCGATTGCCGCCTACATCGTCGAGCAGCCACGTGCACGCTCTCTACTCCACGCAGCACTGATAGTGCTTACGATTTTCGGCATGATTGGCGTCTGGGCGACACCGAGCCTGGATTGGTAAGTGACCGGCCGCTTTCTCCTGTTAGCGGAATGAGCCACGTCGGGGCGTGTAATTCCTCTGTCCGCCTCAATCCAGAATTATAATCAGTAGAAAATTGGGGTGCAGTTTGTTCGGCTATCGGCCAGAAGGCGCCCAATTCGTCTTGCGATATTGTCTGGCCAGGCGCCCATGACTCGCCCATAGATTGCAGTGTTGGGGAACACTGCTGCTGCAATTCTCCGCTCACGGCAAACACTGGACAGCTTTCACTCTCGAATCGCTGACAGGTCAGCGGGACTCGCAAGAGCACGTCAAGCCCGCTATTTGCTCAGGCCATTTTTTGTTTCGCTTATTTGACCGGAACCATCAAGTGAGCGTAG
>CALDVW010000030.1 GCA_937924405.1 uncultured Lysobacterales bacterium | reverse complement strand
GTGCAATGGATGGATTGCCTATTTCTGCCGAGACCTGGAAAAACGAGACTGGAGGAGGAACGACAGCAGCATTCCGGCAGCCAGGATTGCAACGGAGATCTTTCCACGATGCGGTGTTTCACGGGTCCAGGTTCCGCTATGATCAAGCCAGAAAAACACATACATGGAAACCAGCCAGGGCGAAATGGCAATAATGGCTTCAAGCGCGCTGCGAATCCTGATTTTCAGGGAATCTGGCATTGGTAAATACTACCATGCGCGGTCACGCCAACTTCCCCGCCTATAGGCGGGGGTGACCGTGCTAGTGCGTACTGACAGAATGACCGGAATATGCCCTCGATGATCCAGGCACATGACCATTGACCTGAATGCGGTTTTGCAACACAAGGCCATTAACCAGTGGAGACTCTTCTGGCTGGTCTCCGCACCGATGTCCATCGTGATGATTATCGAAATGATGGGCATCGACCTGACCGATGCCGCTGCGGTCTCACACATGATCTCGTATTCCGTCCGCTGGGCGGTTCCCATTATTTTTCTGGTGACGGCTATATCTGCGCTCCAGGTGCTGTTTCCCGGCCCATTGCCGAAGTGGCTGCTGCGCAACCGGAAGTATATTGGCATGTGTTTTGCGGTTGCAATGGCATGGCAAGGCTTGTTCATTTTCCTGATGTCGACCTTTTTCCGTGACCATTATTTTGCGGAAATTTTTTATCTTCGTGATGAACTCGAAGGCAGCACGGGCTATATATTCCTGACCGCGATGGTGGTGACATCCTTCAGATTCGGCCGCAAGCATCTGAATGCGCAACAGTGGAAGTTGCTGCACAAAAGCGGGCTGTATTTCCTGTGGGCCTATCCATTCAGCGTCTACTGGTGGAACCTGTCTTACTACGAGAACCCGCAGCCGATAGACCATCTTTTCTACTGGAGCGGCTTCCTCGCGTTTGCGTTGAGGATTGCGGCCTGGGGCATGAAACGGCGCCAGGCAGCGTGCCGAGGCTCGCCGGCGCGAGGCGCACCAGTCATGTTCAGGATATTCGGGGGCGCGCTGATCGCTTTCGGGCTTTTCGTTGCGGCGACCGGTCTGCATTGGCAAAAGCCCGTTACCGATTTTCTGCTGGCGCCCGCGTGGTCGGCGAACCTTGTGCTGTGGCTGCCCTACTGGCCTTTTGAGCCCTACCTGTCACTGTTCATTATGGGGCTGGGTACCTGGCTGGCAACAAAGATCAGGGCCTGACATCCATAATATCGAAGAGTCGCCACAGAGTTATTGGCAACTCCAGCACCTGGGCGGTGGAGGAAATAAATTGGAGGCTAGGGTCGGAATCGAACCCGGATTCGCGCTACGCCGTTCCAGAAACGGCACTCACCTGCACCGAATCCGAAGCTTGTCGGTCAACAGAACCTAAAAGTACAACGACCGGTGATTTCCCCTGGGTTTCAATTTACCGACCCGAAGGGTGGGTAAATTGGAGGCTAGGGTCGGAATCGAACCGGCGTCCACGGCTTTGCAGGCCGCTGCATAACCACTCTGCCACCTAGCCTCCGGTAAACAGATCCTGTTAAGGCGCGCTATTCTACTACCGTCTGTGCTGCTTTACCACGCTAAAAAGCATCCGGAATTCAGTTGCCCGGCGCAACGTCCTTCTATGCGATTTCCGATTTTGAGTATTCAACCAGTTCGGCCCTCATCGCCGCAATATCTTCGGTTGTGGTCCGGCAGCACCCCCCGATCAGGCGGGCGCCCAGGTCGTACCACTCCTGCACCGGCATGCTGCCGCTGCCGTCACCTGTCCAGCAGTTATTCGAGGCATTCCACTTCTCTCCGCTGTTGGGATAAACAGCCAGCAGCGAATTGACCTCTGCAGCCGATTTCAACAGGGCGGAAACATGTTCAGGCGAAGTGCAATTGACCCCAATTGCAACCACCTGGTCCGACTGGTCTGCCAACGCAGCGCATTCTGAAAAAAGTTCTCCGTGTGAGACATGCTTTCCATCTTTACAACTGAAACTGAGCCAGGCAGGCTTGGCGGGATATTCTGCCAGAACTTCCAGCAAGGCCTCCGCTTCAAGCAATGAAGGAATGGTTTCGAACGCGATGATATCTGCCTCGGTGGCGGCAAGCACCTCCAACCGGGGACGGTGGAAATCAGCAAGCTGTTTCCTGCTCAGTCCATAGCTCCCGTGGTACTCGGAGCCATCGTGAAGACTGGCGCCGTAAGGGCCGATTGAAGCGGCCACCAACGGACGTAATCGCCCGCGACGATGGTCCGTAAAGGACCAGAACGACTCCCGGGCCAACAGCGCCAGGTCAACGCCCAGGCTCAAGAGCCGCTCAGCCTGGCCTGCTGAATAGCCTGCCGCCGCGAAGCCTTCAAAACTCGCCTGGTAGGTAGCCGATGCAATGATGTCTGCTCCGGCCTTGAGGAATCCGGAATGCACCATTCGTATCACTTCAGGGGCTTCTATCAGCATTTTCGCAGACCACAGATCATCATCAAGGTCCGCTCCGTTGCGCTCCATCTCCGTTGCCAATCCGCCATCCAGCATCACGAAGCCCTGCTTTTCCAGGAACAGCGCCAGGGGGTTCATATCGCAAACGTCCAGTGCTTCATAATCTTCAAGAATACTTGTCCTGATCGTGTATCGCCAGACCCGATTCAGCATGCCGCCTGCAGAAATTTTAACCGTTGCTATAGTTAGGTTGCCACAGGGCATAATTTTCACTTCACCAAGGAGAAGTTCATGCACTTGAAATTTATTCTCACCGCGCTGCTGCTTGCGCTTGTTTCATCGACCGCAGTGGCCCAGCTGGAGCCGTTTACCGACTACGACATGAGCGATGAGCTCTGGAATATCACCATGGTCAAGGTCGACCCCAATATGGGTGATGACTACCTTGAAGGGCTGAGGGATACCTGGGTGGCGGCCAACAAGGTTGCAAAGGAACTGGGGCAGATCGAAGACTTTTTCATCTACCGCAGCCAGCTTCCGGAAAGTGGTCACGCGAATCTGTTCCTGGTGATCAAGTACCCCAACAGTGACAGCCTCGACCCCAGCAAGTCGGAATACGACAAATTCATGAAGGCCTGGGGAACGGCAAACGAATCCAAGACGCGTGAAATCACCAAGAATTACCCCGGTATGAGGAAAATTACCGGTGAATACATGGTACGAAGAATCGACATTAAGTAGATTTCGGTTACTCCTGAAAAAAGGCCCGGTCACTCCGGGCTTTTTTTTGCGTGCGAATCAGAACACAATGTGGGGCAATCCTGAAAAAGAGGTGGAACCTTGCCTTTCTTTGTGACGATTATCGCTATCCTGTCCGTCCTGATCGGCGGTCAACCTGCTGCGGCCGAGGAGCAGCAGGAGACGATCGAGCAGGCAATCAATCCGGAACACATCATTCAACCCCTGGCCCGGGAGTTCTTCGAATGGCGCAGGGTGCAGCAGCCTGCAAGTGGTGACGACATCCCCCGGGTGGAACGGCCGGATGGCTGGCTGCCGGATTTTTCTCCCGCAGCGCTGGAGTCACAACGTGAGGATTACCTTCGATTCTTCGAAGCCGTTGACCGGATTGATACCACCGGCTGGAGTGCCAGCCATCAGGTCGACCTGCGGCTGTTAACCGCCGCCATTCAGCGGGTGCACTGGGAACTGGATGTTCTCAGGGCGCCGCATCGAAACCCCCTGTTCTACATTGATCAGACCCTGGGCAGCGTATTCGAGCTGTTGGTCATTGCAAGCCCAATGACTTCAGCCCGGGCCCAAAATATCCTGCGGCGCCTGGATCATTTTCCCGCCGTGATCAAGGCCGCAAAATCCAATCTGGATGATCCGATCAGGCCTTTTGCGGTGGCGACCGTCGCAACACTCGACGGCATCGGCGACCGCCTGCTTAGCATGCAGGCCGGCCTTGAGCCGGTTTTTAACAAAGATCAAAGGGCCAGGCTGGAAAAATCTGTCTCGACCGCGACAAAAGCCCTGAACAAATACTCCAAGTGGCTGCAGTCCAGGCTCGATACCATGCAGACTGCTTTCGCCATGGGGCCTCACGCCTACCAGTGGTTCCTCATTAATGTTGCGCTGATACCCAACACGGCCGATGAACTGCTGGCGCAGGGCCAGCAGGCCTGGAACCGGTCCGTTGCCTGGGATGTGATCGAGCAGAATCGCAACCGGGATGTTCCACCGATGGCGCTGTATAAAAACAGTGACCAGCAAATGCAGTCCTCGTTCCTGAAAGAAAATGAAATCCGAGCATTCCTCGAATCACGCAACCTGCTGACCGTGCCGGATTGGCTCAAGCATTACCGCAACCGCCCGTTGCCGGATTACCTGGCGCCGCTGTCGTTCATGGGCGTCACGGACGATCTGACATCGGAAACCCGCCTGGACGAAGACGCCTACAGCTATATTCGCGAACCGGCCCCCGACCTGCCCTATTTTCAGCTGTCGGCGGCCCGCGACCCGCGCCCGATGATCATTCACGAGGGCATCCCCGGTCATTATTTCCAGCTCGCTCTGTCCTGGGCAAACCCCAATCCGATCAGGAGGCGATACATTGATTCCAGGATCAACGAAGGCATCGTATTCTACGTCGAGGAAATGCTCCTGCAGGCCGGCCTGTTCGATTTCAGCCCGCGCTCACGCGAAATCATCTACAGCTTTATGCGATTGAGGGCATTGCGGGTCGAAATAGACATCCGGCTGGCAGTTGGCGATTTCAACATCGGGCAGGCGGCCGAATACCTGGCCCGAGCGGTGCCCATGGATCGTGAAACAGCCATGGAGGAAGCGGTCTTTTTTGCCTTCAACCCCGGCCAGGCCATCTCCTACCAGGTCGGAAAACTGCAAATACTGAGATTCCTGGCGGACGCAAAACTGGATCAGGGAGACGAGTTCTCCCTGCGTCATTTTCATGACTTCCTGATGCAAAACGGAAACGTCCCGGTCGCCTTGCAGCGCTGGGAATACCTGGGCCGTGAAGATGATGTACTGCGACTGGACGCGCTCGGTGGCAAGCCCGTCACGGTCCCTCAATAACGAAAACCCGGCCGAGTGGCCGGGTTCTGAAATTCTTGGAGCGGGAAACGAGACTCGAACTCGCGACCCCAACCTTGGCAAGGTTGTGCTCTACCAACTGAGCTATTCCCGCAGAGGGTGCGTATTGTAAGCGAAACCCCATAAGAGTCAACACTATAAATAGTATTTTGTGGCACAATACCGCCTTTCTTGATAACAGGCGAGGGCCAATGGCCAAAGAAGACGTTATAGAAATGGACGGCATAGTCATGGAGACTCTGCCAAACACCATGTTCAGAGTGGAACTGGAGAACGGTCACGTCGTGACGGCACACATCTCCGGGCGCATGCGCAAGCACTACATCAGAATTCTTACCGGTGACAAGGTTAAAGTCGAACTCACGCCCTATGATCTTTCCAAGGGCAGAATCACCTACCGGACCAAATAAACCACTCGATAATTAACCGGCGTCTCAATCTGCGGATGCCGGCAAGGCCTTCGGCTTACCGCTCTTTGCTTTTACCTTGAGGGCCAGTTTCTTTTCACCGGCTTCGGCGCTTTTTTCACCCGGTATATCAACCTGTACTTCCCCGCCTTCGGAGAGTTTGCCGAACAGCAGGTCATCGGCCAGCGGGCGTTTGATCTGTTCCTGGATGACACGCTTCATCGGCCGGGCACCCATCTTGGGATCAAAACCCTGCTCTGCAAGCCACGCACGAGCGGCAGGACTGACGGAAATACTGACGTCCTTGAGCGTCAGTTGCTCTTCCAGTTCCATAATGAACTTGTCGACCACCATCAGAATGACCGGCATGTCGAGCGCCTTGAAATTGATAATGGCGTCCAGGCGGTTACGAAACTCGGGCGCGAAGGCCTTGCGGATCACCTCCAGTGCATCCGTTGAATGATCCTGTTCGGAAAATCCAATGGAGCGCCTCGCACTCTGGGCGGCGCCGGCATTGGTGGTCATCACCAGTATGACGTTCCTGAAATCCGCCTCGCGGCCATTGGTATCGGTCAGGGTGCCGTGATCCATCACCTGCAACAGGATATTGAATACATCCGGGTGGGCCTTTTCGATTTCATCCAGCAGCAGCACCGCATGGGGATTCCTGGTCACCGCCTCGGTCATCAGGCCACCCTGGTCGAAACCGACATAACCGGGCGGCGCCCCGACCAGCCTGGAAACCGAGTGAGCTTCCATGTATTCCGACATGTCGAAACGAATCAGCTCGATTCCCATGGTCATTGCCAACTGGCGTGTGACCTCAGTTTTGCCCACCCCGGTCGGACCGGCGAACAGGAAAGAGCCGATCGGCTTTTCTTCTTCCCCCAACCCCGCCCGGGTCATCTTGATGGCGGCTGCAAGCGCACCGATCGCTTCGTCCTGACCGAATACAACCAGCTTGAGGTCCCGCTCCATGTTTTTTAGAGCATCGCGATCAGACCGCGAAACCTGCTTGGCGGGAATCCGCGCCATGTGAGCAACGATCTGCTCAATGTCGTGCTCGTCAAGCAACTCTTTGCGTTCGCCTTCCGGCAGCAAGCGCTGACGCGCCCCGGCCTCGTCAATCACATCGATAGCCTTGTCCGGCAAGTGGCGGTCATTGATATGCCGTGCTGACAATTCTGCAGCCGTCTGCAGTGCGGCATCGGTATATTTCACGTGGTGGTGGCTTTCGAACCGGCTCTTGAGCCCGCGCAGAATCTCGACCGTTTCGGTGACGCTCGGTTCGACAATGTCAATTTTCTGGAAACGCCGGGCCAGCGCGCGATCCTTTTCGAATACACCGCGAAATTCCTGGAAGGTGGTCGATCCGATGCAACGCATTTCACCCGACGCCAGTACCGGCTTGATCAGGTTGGAGGCATCCATAACACCGCCGGAAGCGGCGCCGGCGCCGATGATGGTATGAATTTCATCTATGAACAGGATAGCGTCGGGAATGTCCTGCAATTCCTTGATCACCGCCTTCAGCCGCTTCTCGAAATCTCCACGGTACTTGGTACCGGCCAGCAACGATCCGAGATCCAATGCATAGATAATCGATTCCAGCAGTATTTCCGGCACTTCGCCTTGCACGATACGAAGAGCCAAACCCTCTGCCATGGCTGTTTTACCGACACCGGCTTCGCCGACGTAAAGCGGGTTGTTTTTGCGCCGCCGGCACAGCACCTGCACCGTTCTCTGAATTTCTTTTTCGCGTCCAATCAGGGGGTCAATATGATCATCACGGGCTCGCTGATTGAGGTCCGTGGTGAATTGCTCCAATGCACTGGAGCTTGCCTCTGCGCCACCGGCTTCTGCCTCGAGCACAGATGATTCAGCATCGGCAGAAGGATCGCCTTCAAGTTTACTGATGCCGTGCGAAAGGTAATTGACTACATCGAGCCGGGTGACGTCGTAGCGGTTGAGCAGATAATTGGCGTAGGAGTCTTTTTCACTGAAAATCGCGACCAGCACATTGGCGCCCAACACTTCTTCCTTACCGGCCGACTGCACATGGTACAGCGCGCGCTGCAAAACACGCTGAAAACCGATAGTGGGTTGTGTATCGCGGTTTTCTTCACCTTCCAGTATGGGGACCGTATCATCGAGCACCTTGCGAATGTCTTTTTCCAGCGCTGTGATATCTACACTGCAAGCGCTCAGGATGCTCAATGCAGAGGCATTGTCGAGCAGCGCCAGCAACATGTGCTCCACGGTCAGAAATTCATGGTGCTTTTCGCGCGCTTCCTGGTATGCCTGGCTGATGGAAAGCTCGAGTTCCTTGCTGAACATTATCGCCTCCGTTTCCTTAAGGACCGATTATACCCAAAGAAAGTTTCAAGCTTTTTCCAGGGTACACATCAGCGGGTGCTCGCTTTGTCTTGAATATTCGTTGACCAGGGCGACCTTGGTCTCTGCTATTTCGTAAGTGAAGACACCGCACACTCCCTTGCCGCGTGTGTGTACGTGCAGCATAACCTGGGTGGCGCGATCGTGGCTCATCGTGAAAAATGTCTGGAGGATCTCAATTACGAAATCCATCGGCGTGTAATCATCGTTTATCAGGATGACACGGTACATGGGCGGAAGTTTTAATTCCGGACG
>CALDVW010000029.1 GCA_937924405.1 uncultured Lysobacterales bacterium | reverse complement strand
CCACTTTGCTCCGTAGAGCACATGCGGTATTAATCCGGATTTCTCCGGGCTATCCCCCACTTCGAGGCAAATTCCTATGCATTACTCACCCGTCCGCCACTCGACAGCGACAAGTTCACTCCGAAGAGATCACAGCGTCCTGTTTCCGTTCGACTTGCATGTGTTAGGCATGCCGCCAGCGTTCAATCTGAGCCAGGATCAAACTCTTCAGTTTAATATTTTCGATTTCAGACCAGAGGTGTCACCCGAAGGCTCAACCTGAAGTCTTCCATCTAAGTACTAATAGCTGAAAGCTGTTCCTTGCTCCCGATTACTTAAATATAAATCAGGGCATGGTCGCTTTCATTGATTGCAAATTCATCAACATGAGCGCCCACACAAGTTACCTGTATCTTGTTAAAGAACAAATCTACTGATTGCGTTTCGCAAACAGTCCCGCACAAGCAAAAGGACGCGGCTCAATCCCTCTCGGATCGCCGCGCCGGATGATTCAAAATTCATGAATCTCCACCCGGTGCTGGGCGGGCCGCCCATTATACATCGAAGGTGAAAATACCGTCAATGGCAAACCGGAAAAATATTCAAGAATATTCCCCGGAGGGCGGTCCGTCTGGTTCAAGAACAGCCAGACAGGAAGCGCATTATAGGGCCAGAAAATTCTGCGTCAAGCACTATTTCCAATATTTCGAAATAAATCCTCAATCGTCTTGCCGTTCGTTACCGGCAAGCTGCGTCTGCTGTTCCAGGCGAAGCCTGATGCGGTCCAGCAGAAGGTTGCCACAGGCGCCCGGAGAAACCCGATTTGCCAGGCTTTCTTCAGCATCAGGAACCGGCACTCCCTCCAGATTTCTTTTAGCCTCGAGATAAGCCTGGCGGAATGGCATGCCTTTTGCAGCTGCTTCCTGCGCCACGTCAGTCGCGAACATTTCCACCGAAATGGCCTGCCTCATATTCTCTTCCCTGAACTGAATCCCCCTCACCAGCGCAGGCATAATCGCCAGCGCCTGGAGAGCAGCGCCCATGCCTCTAATCAGCGGCGCCTTGGTCAACTGAAGATCGCGTTGATAGCCGGAAGGCAATGACAACACTGCCTGAATTTCCACCACGGCCCCTTCGAGGGTCGCTGCCCTTCCCCGCAGAAGTTCCACCACATCCGGGTTGGACTTGTTCGGCATAATCGAAGAACCGGTCGTGTACTGTTCCGGCAGCTCGATGAAATCAAACTCACTGGTCGCGAACAAACTCAGGTCCCAGCACAAGCGCCGGACATCCTGCATGGCATGCAGGGCGGCCTGTAATGCCATCACCTCGAATTTACCACGACTGTTCTGGGCATACATCGGGTTGACCTGGAGCCGGTTGAAGCCGAGATCACGGGCTACTCCATCCCTGTCCAGCGGCAGGTTTACACCGTAGCCGGCAGCCGTACCCAGGGGGCTGCAGTCGATCAGCTCCAGCATATTGACAGCCAACACGAAGTTGTCCGTAAAAGCCTCGGCAAATCCACCTAGCCATAAACCCACGCTCGATGGCACTGCGCGCTGCAGATGGGTATAACCGGGCATCGGAAGGTCAGCGTTTCGTTCAGCCTGATCCAGGCAGGACCGGGCGATGAGCCCGTTCAGGCCAGCGAGTTTCTCCAGGCAGTCTTTCAGGTAAAGCCTCGTTGCCACCGCCACCTGGTCATTGCGGCTGCGGCCGGTGTGGACCTTGGCTCCCGATGCTCCCGCGTGTTCGGTTAGAAACATCTCGATGGCCGAATGACCATCCTCGAAGCGCTCATCGAGGATGAAACTGCCGGCAATGAATTCCTCCTGCAACCGGTCCAGCAAAACACAAAGTTGCTCAACCTCTGCTTCGCTCAGAATCCCAATCCGCGCCAGGCCCCGGACATGGGCCGCAGTGGCGCGAATATCGAAAATAAACAGTTCACGGTCGAGAATCACATCCTCGCCGGCCATGAAATCCATTATCGTGCGGTCGACCGCCTCCGCATCCTCATCCTGCCATACATAGTTTTTCATGCCTGTTTTCCCGCCCGTGATCTCAAACCGGTCATCGCATCAAGCCCGAATGCCAAATTCAGATTTTGCACTGCCTGTGAGGCTGCGCCTTTGAGCAGATTATCCAGCACAGAAACCACCGAAATTCTGTGCGGGTTATTTTCGCTCACGGCAAATCCCCCCAGGATCGCCCGGTGGCTTCCCTGCACCTCCTTAACTTCAGGTATGCCTGCGCGAACTTCCACCAGCGGGTGACCTGCGAAATACTCGCGAAAGCGCGCCATCAATTCCGCTTCGGTCAATGCCTGCGTGAGTTCGGCCGCTACGGTCAGGTTGATGCCCCTGAAAAAGGAAGCCACGTGGGGCAGAAAGCGAATATCCCGTCCAATATGATGAGACACTTCTTTCTCGTGCACGTGGTCAACCAGAGAATACGGCAGCAGGTTGCTTTCCAGAACCGCCGGGTCATTTTTTCTTGAGGGCGTCTTTCCCGCACCGCTGTAACCTGAAACTCCGAATGCCGCCGGCGTTCCAATGAGTAAATCCAGCAGGGGCGCCAGGGCCAGTTGGGTGGCTGTCGCATAACAACCCGGATTGGCAATACGAGTAGCCCCGATCAACTGCTCTCCGTATATCTCCGGTTGACCATAAGCCCAGGCGGAGTCAAAGCGGTGATCCGCGCTTAAATCCACAATCACAGTTGCCGGGCTGTGACGATCCAGAGCTTTTACATATTCGGACGCAAGTCCGTTTGGAAGTGCCAGGACACAGGCATCCACCTGGTACTGTTCCAGCGTTACCGGACGAATTTCAGAGAACACCAGCTCACAGCCTTCCAGGCCGCCGATATGCGCGTTGACCGGTTGGCCAAAAGTGCTGGTGGAGCCGACTGCAACAACTTCAAATTCATCGTGCCTGTACAAAAGAGGCAGCAGTTCTGCCCCGGTGTAACCCCGCGCACCGATTATCATTACCTTATACATTCTGTTTCTCCACCCAGCTTTCCGATCTTGCCAGACAGTCGTTTTTGCACCTGCGGAGTTGGTCGAAATCATCAATTCCGGCGCTGAACGTAACCCATTTGTCCTCGGTAAAACTGGCATCAGCCTGATCGAAATACCAGGCAGTTACCGGGTTATCTGTTCTTGAGCGCCAGTAAAGCCTGGGGCAGCGGTGAATCAGGGCCTGCCAGACCGCGGCTCCAAGCCCCGCGCCCTGGGCTTCCGGGGTAACAGCAAATTTGTCGAGATAGGGAATGCCGTCCACCCCTTTAAGTACAATGGCCATGGCCCCGTTGGATTCGCTGCCCAGAATGCACTCCAGTGGCAGGTCATCAAAATAGTCGCCTTTGAGCTCACGGCTGAAACTCTGCTGCAGAAGTTTGCTGGCCTTCTCTCTCAATTCAGCATCGAATTCATCATGCTCCAGTATTTCTTCACCGACCCGAATAAGGGTGCCTGCACCCTGATGGGTAAACAATTCCCTGGCCAGGTTATCGACCGAGGTGATGGAAACAGATGCACTCTCCGGCAGGGCCGAAAGAAGCTGGCTGATCTGTTCGAGTTTCAACTGCATACCCGAATGAACCCAGTCCTGTTCCACCAGGTATTCATAGTCGGTACGCAGGCTGATCGCGGAAATGATACGGCCGGATTCATCCAGCAAGCCACCGGTTCCGGTCAGAAAGATGATTTTGTGTGGTTTTACTTCCCAGATCAGTTCGCGGGCGGCAATATCGGCGTTGATGTTCATTACCTGGCCGGTGGGGCTCTCTCCCAGGCAGGCAACCACCGGCAGCATGCCGCGATGAGCCACATCCCGAACAGCTTCCAGATCCACCCGCCGAATGTCACCCACCAGCCCCAGCTCTTCCTGGTCCAGGAAGTCACACACAAACACACCGTGTTGAATTCCCTGGGCACGCACACCCTGGTCTTCCAGCGCACTGACCAGGCGGCGGTTGGCCCTGTATATGACCGGCCGTGCGACTTCCATCACTTCGGGACTCGTGACCCGCAGTCCCCGCCGCTTGGTCGTCTGGATCGAGGCCTCTTCCAACGCCAGGTCCAGTTGCGGCCCGGCTCCATGCAGGATAATGGGCATCAACCCCAGGTTGCGGAGAAAAGCCAGCGCCGACGCCAGCGGCTCAACCTGCTCTTCCAGCACGGCTCCGCCAATTTTTATCACTGCGAACTGTAACTCGGCGTCGCTGCTGTACTGCTTCAGGTAATAACGGGCTTCGCGGCTGGTGCCCAGCTGGCTCAATACCTGGTTAATAACACTTCTGATCTCAGCCATCGCCTTTCACCACCCGTGCATACAGTTTGCAGGCCGTCTCCAATTGTTCGACGGCAACCCACTCGTCAGCCGCATGGGCCTGCTCGATGTCGCCCGGACCCAACACGATGGCCGGCAGGCCGGCTTTCGAAAACATGGATGCCTCGGTCCAGAAATCGACCGGTTTTCCCAGGGGCAGGCCGTTGTCGAAACAAAACTGCCGTGCCGCAGTATCATCACGCCCGCCCGCGGGTAATGGCTCTCCCCTGAATGGAACGTCCCACTCGGTGGTTGAGCCCGGCGTATCGCATTTCATGACCTCACTCAGGAACTTTTCGTTGGAATCGCCAGGCTTCAGCCTGGCGCTCCAGTGCACAAATGCACTGCCGGCAATCACGTTGCTTTTGCTGCCGCCATCGATGATACCGATATTCAGGCAACTGCCCGGATCGCTCTCAGACATCTTCCTGTTTTCAGCAACACGCAATGTGCCGGCCGCCCAGCGCGCCATCTGGTGATTGGCGTTTTCTTGCAGTGCGCGCGCTTCGGAAGAATGGCCCGGGACCCCGTGAAACCGGGTTTTCACCGAGAGGAAGCCACGATGACCCAATACGGCCCGGCAAGAAGTTGGCTCGGCAACGATTACCTGGTCGAACCGGTCCGCCTGACCGGCGTCCAGAAATCGCGATACACAGCATCCGCCCGCGCCTTCTTCATCTGAAGTGAACAACAATGCCAGGTTTTCAGCTCCTTCCTGCGCCAGGCTGAGCAGGGCGGCCGCTGCACCCTTGATATCGCAAGCGCCGCGACCAAAGGCACGCCCTTCTGTTACCTGCAGCTGGTGTGGATCACTGGTCCAGCCTTCCCCCACCGGCACCGTATCCAGGTGAACATTGAAAAGAACACCCGGCTTGCCCCGCACCGCCAGCCAGGAAACATGACCATCCCCATGATCCCATACCTTTGTTTCAAATCTGTCACCGACCACCTTGCTGCAATATTTGAATATTGCAGAATCTCCGTCGATCCTGCGCGGCGGGTTTTGAGTATCGCATTCCACCAGCGCTTGAAGATGAGTCAGGATCATGGACGCATTCATCCCTACCGCCCCCTGACTTTTCCGGCGAGGGTTGTGCTTTGGCCAATCAGCTTGATGAATCCGACTGCCTCTTCAGGCGTCCAGTCAGCACTCTGTGCATAAACGGCGTCTGGGTTCTCGATGCGGAATGGTGTGTCGACGGCAATGGCTGCAAGCGTTCCACCTTCCGTTTGCAGAACGACCTCACCGCTCACTGCACACTGTGAACTTTCAAGGTAGGCTTCCAGATCCTTCTTGTGAGGTTCGTAAAAGAAGCCCGTGTAGACCAGTTCGGCCCAGCGATTGCTTACCTGGCTGCGAAACTGGTTCTGGAAACGGGTGTTAACGGCATCCTCCAAAGCCTGGTGGGCACAAAGCAAGCCATCGATGCCAGGGCATTCGAAGGCGATACGCCCTTTCAAACCTATCGTTACATCACCGCTGTAGATATGCCGGCCGACACCCCAGGCGCCCAGCCTTTTATTGAGATCCTTGAGGATCTCGGGTCCGGCGAGCTGTGCACCATCGAGACTGACTGCCACGCCTTTGTCAAACCCAATCCTGATTTCCAGCTTCCCGCCGGGCCAGTCTTCGCGGTTTGCTGTCATGGACCAGGCGTCAGCCGCCGGCGGCTGGTAATCGTCAATTTCACTGCCCGATATAGTTACACCGAGAAGGTTTTCATTGATCGAGTAACGGCTGGCCGAAGCCTCGACTTCGATACCCGCCTCCGCCATCACCTTTAGTTCATGGTCACGAACTGCCTGCACCCGTGACTGTAAATCACGAATGGGCGCAATGATTTTGCAATTGCCAAGGCTGTGCACAGTCTGGTCGAAACGCAACTGGTCGTTACCCATCCCGGTGCAGCCATGGGCGAAAAGCGCTGTGTCCAGCTCATCGCACAAATCCAGGCAGCTTTTCACGATCAGGTAGCGGTCGGAGCACAGCAAGGGGTATTCGCCCAGCATCCGGGCGTGACTCCAGACCAACGGCTTGACGAATTCATCCCAGATTTCCTGGGACACGTCAACTTCATGATGCATCGCCGCGCCCAGGCTCAGGGCTCTCGAGCGGATGTGCTCCCTGCCCTCAGCATCCACACCACCGGTATCGATAAAGGCGGTATGAACTTCGTAACCCTTTTGCACCAGATCGAGTACGCAATAGCTGGTGTCCAACCCGCCTGAAAAAGCCAATACAATTTTGTCCGTCATTGATCCATATCTCTCTTCATACGCTCAGTGCAGGAGCAGGCCATGCTTACAAGCCGAGCAAATTCAACATCACCGCTTTTTGCACATGCAGGCGGTTCTCGGCCTCATCCATCGCGACGCAATAGTCTGAATCCATCACGCCATCCGTCGCCTTGACATTACGCCTCAAAGGCAGGCAGTGACTGAAAATCCCCTTATTGGTCAGCGCCATCTTTTTTTCGTCGACAATGAAATGACGGTATTTCCTGCGCAACTCCCACTCCTCGTCGGGCCGTCCGTAGAAAGGCAGTGCACCCCAACTCTTTGCATAAACGACGTCTGCGTCACTGTATGCAGCTTCAATATCGTGAGTCACCTGAAACGAGCCACCCGCCTGGTCAGTAAAATCCCTGGCCGCCGACTCGAACCTGGAATCAAGGCGGTAAGCGTCCTCAGGGCACAACAGAGTCACGTCCATACCGAACTTACTGGCGATCAACAATGCCGAATTAGCCACCGCTGTATTCAGAGGCCGTGGATGCCACGTCCAGGTCAGGACAAATTTCCTGTTCCTGACCTCTCCCAGTTTCTCCCTGAGGGTCATCATCAGGGCGAGTTCCTGGCAGGGGTGTACGATGGTTTCCATATTGATAATCGGCACGCTGGCGTGTTTGGCCAGAGCGCGGATGACAGGGTCATTGCGGTCTTCCGCCCAGTCCTGAAAGAGCGGGAAGGCGCGAATTCCGATCAAATCGCAATAGCGGGATAAAACACCAGCCACCTCGGCTACATGTTCCTCTGCATCTGCATCCATCACCACTCCGGATTTGAATTCGACGCCCCAGGCATCTTTACCAGGCTGCAACACAATCGCGATACCGCCGAGTTGCTGCATGCCAAGGTCAAACGATGTCCGGGTCCGCATGGATGGATTCAGGAACAGCAAGGCGATTGATTTGCCTCGTAATCTATCCTGAATAGGGTCCTGTTTCAGGTCAGCCGCGAGCCGGAGCAGGCCATCAAGCTGCTCCTGTGTCCAATCCGCGGTACTCAGGAAATGTTGCATTTTTTATTCTCCAAACCAAAAAACCCAGCCAGTGGCTGGGTTTTCCTCGAAATAATCGATTAATCTGACTTACACGGCAACCCAGCCCGGATTTGCGCTCCGGGGTCGGCGCAGGTGGCTGAAACCGACGATTGGTGTAAAAGTCTTCATGCCACTGAATTTACGTACTTCTTTGCGCTTTTGCAACCCTGCTGTCTTCCGGGTCATCCCGGAAAAATCGGCTTTGGCTGATTGCCTCCTCTGGAACTGCCACCCAGGGCCATTGCAGGAGACTGGGGAGGAACACGCCATCAGCCGAATCGTGCGCATGCGGTATATCGGCTATGATACGCCCCGAAATGTAACTGCGCACGGGTAAGAGTTTCTCAAATTGATTGTGAATGACCTTCATCAATGACCCGCTGGCTGATCATCATCGGCCCGCTCATGTCGCTGGCACTTTTTATTCTTTTGGCGGGTCAGGCAGGCTGGTCACCAGCGGCTGCCATCACCGCATCTGTCACCCTGCTTTGCGCCACCTGGTGGATTTTTGAACCGGTTCCCATCCCGTTTACCTCATTGATCCCTCTCGCTGTTTTCCCTCTGTTCGGCGTATTGACACCCGCGCAGGTTGGACAGGCCTTCGGTAGCCCCCTGATCCTGCTTCTGATGGGTGGATTCATGTTATCGACCGCCATGTCAGACTCGGGTGCTCATCGCCGACTTGCCTTGTACATGGTCAACTTGTTCGGCGGCGGCAGCGCCCGCGGGCTGGTGCTCGGTTTCATGGCCGCTGCCGCCGTTCTCAGCATGTGGATTTCAAATACAGCCACGACGCTGATGCTGCTGCCGGTTGCGCTGGCCGTGCTGGAACAAACGGACCGGAAAATGTCGGTTCCCCTGCTATTGGGAATCGCCTATGCAGCGAGTATCGGCGGCCTTGGCACGCCCATCGGCACGCCGCCCAACCTGATTTTCATGCAAGTGCATCTGGATCAGTTTGGCTACGCACCCAGCTTTCCCGAATGGATGATGTGGGGTATACCGGTTGTCGTCGTGCTGGTGCCGCTGGCGGGAATGTGGTTGACCCGTGGAGTCAAACTGGCCACGCCTGTTGAATTGCCGCGGGCCGGCGCCTGGAGTCCTTTCGAGAAACGCGTGCTGGCCATGTTCAGCCTGACCGCATTTTTCTGGATTACCCGGCAGGCACCTTTCGGTGGTTGGAGTGGCCTGCTGCATTTACCGGGCGCCAACGATGCGTCAGTCGCCATGATTGCCGTTGTATTGATGGCGGCGTTACCCAACGGTGAAGGGGGCAGGCTGTTGCGTTGGGAAGCTGCAAGCAAGATACCCTGGGGGGTGCTGCTGTTGTTTGCCGGTGGAATTACCATTGCGAGCGCGTTTGTTCACAGCGGGCTGGCAGACCTCCTCTCGCAGAAACTCGGCGGATTACTTGCCCTTCCTACCTGGTTACTCATTCTCTGCATGTGCCTCGCGGTCACATTTCTGACCGAGGTCACAAGCAATACGGCGACTTCCAGCCTATTGATGCCATTGCTGGCGGCGACCGCAACGGTTGGAAATATCAACCCGATGCTATTGATGGTACCTGCCATATTGAGCGCCAGTTGCGCCTTCATGCTGCCTGTCGCCACGGCCCCCAACGCCATTGTTTTCGGCAGTGGCAGAGTCCGAATAAAAGATATGGCGCGCGCCGGATTCGTTTTGAACCTGGCAGGCGCTGTCGTAATTACAGGGGTCTGCCTTCTGATTCTCGAGTGAGAGCGAGCCTCTTTCCATTCAACGCAGGACGGCTTCACTCAATCGACTTGCATATTACCCGCTATCCGGGGCCGTTATAATCCAGTCTGTCAGACTGAACGGGGAAAAGACATGGACTGCTCGCACGCGATATTCGCACTGCTCCTGCTCGCACCCTGCGAAAACGGCGGCGGAGAAATTGCAGACTCGGCCATTGCCGATTCGCTTGCTTCTCCCGCCAGGCTGGAGGCAGACAGAGAGACTGATGCCCTGAGGCGGCCCGACCTGGTCCTGGAGTTTTTTGAAATCGAGCCGGGAATGACCGTCCTGGACCTGTTTTCCGGCGCAGGATACTACACCGAAATTGTCAGCCGCATCGTAGGCGAAAACGGAAAAGTAGTGGCGCACAACAACGAGGCCTACCTGGCCTACGCAGAAGACGGCATCGCTGAAAGGTATTCCGGTGACCGGTTGGCCAACGTCGAGCATTTGACCGCCGAGGCCAACTCGCTGGAGCTTCCTGACAATACTTTCGATGCAGCCCTTGCCATGCTCACCTGGCATGACTTCTATTACCTGGACCTGGAAAATGGCTGGCCTGATATCGACGAGAAGCTGGTGGTGCGGAAATTATGCAGCGCTCTGAAACCAGGCGCCGTCCTCGGCGTGACAGACCATGTTGCAACAGCAGGAAGCGAAGCTGAAACTTCCGCCCAGAATCTGCACCGGATAGACCCGCAACGAATCAGGAAAGACTTTTCGGATAGCTGTTTCGAATATGAAGGTGAGATTAACGTTCTGCGAAACCCGGATGACGATCTGAGTCAGCCAATGTTTGCGGAGGGTATTCGGGGGCAGACTGACCGGGTGGTTTACCGGTTCCGCAAGAAACTGGAACAGCCCGAGTGATGGTGGGGGGCAACTTCCACTGAGCTACTTCTTGCGGGGAATATACAGGTCGGTCACCGTGCCTTCGAACACTTCTGCCGCCATCGCCACACTTTCTGAAAGCGTCGGATGAGGATGAATGGTCAAGCCGATATCCTCAGCCTCAGCCCCCATTTCAATCGCCAGGGCGCATTCCGCTATCAGGTCGCCCGCGTTGGGTCCCGTGATTCCTGCCCCGATAATTCGTTTCGTCGCCTGGTCGAACAACAACTTGGTAAAACCCTCGGTACGGTCGATGCCCAGCGCCCGCCCACTTGCCGCTAGCGGAAACCTGCCAACCCCGTATTCCTGACCGCTTTCCTTTGCTTCACTTTCAGTCACTCCGACCCAGGCAATCTCAGGGTCGGTATAGGCGACAGATGGAATGACCCGCGCTTCGAATGCACTTTTTTCGCCGGCGCATACCTCGGCTGCAACCTTGCCTTCGTGGGTCGCCTTGTGCGCCAGCATCGGCTGGCCGACAACGTCGCCAATCGCAAAAATATGTGGCACGTTGGTGCGCATCTGCTTATCCGTGGGAATAAATCCCCGGGCCGTGACCTCGACTCCCGCAGCTGCCGCATTGATCTTTCCACCATTGGGTGTTCTGCCAACGGCTACCAGAACACGATCGAACTTCTCCTTGCCATTGTGTTTGCCTTCGAAATGCGCAACCAGTGCATCGTCAGCTACATCGATCTGGACGACAGCCGTTTCGAGATGAATGTTTTTGTACTGTTTCCCGATCCGTCGCTGCAAGGGTTTGACCAGGTCCGGATCGGTTCCTGGCATCAGCGTGGGCGTCAGTTCGCAGAGAGTAATATCACTGCCCAGCGCCCGGTAGACGCAGGCCATTTCAAGACCTATGATGCCGCCTCCAATGACCAGCAGCCGCTGCGGTATTTCCTCCAACTCCAATGCGCCGGTCGAATCCATCAACCGGGGATCTCCCCAGGGCATTCGACCCAGTTCAAGGGACTCGGAACCCACCGCGATAATCGCATGGGCAAAGCTCAGCTTTCGCTCGCCGCCTTCTGTTTTCACTACCAGCTCATCCGGCCCTGCAAAGGAACCCGAACCCTGAATCACTTCCACCTTTCGTTGCTTCGCCATGCCAGCCAGGCCACCAGTGAGTTTGCCGACCACGCTTTCTTTAAAACCCCGCAATTTGTCAATGTCTACCGCGGGTTGACCGAAGCTCACGCCGTGCTGCTCCATGGCCGCGGCCTCTTCGATGATATTGGCGGTATGCAAAAGGGCCTTGGACGGGATGCAGCCTACATTCAGGCACACGCCGCCCAATGCAGGGTATCGTTCCACCAACCCCACCCGCAGGCCGAGGTCAGCTGCACGGAACGCCGCCGTGTAACCACCCGGACCGGCACCGAGCACCACCACATCAAAATCCACGTCGCTCATATCAGAATCCCGTCTGTTGCTGTCACTCGCTTTTCTCTATCATCAGCCGATCGCCTTCCTGTCTCAGACTGAAATATTGCAGGAAACTCATTCCAAGCAAAACCTCCCTGCCCAGCCCTGGTGTTATCGTTGCACGAACATTATCCAGCGCCAACGAGCCAAGGTTTACGCTCCGCAGCCGTGTTTTCCAGGCAGCGGCCGGGCCTGCGGCCGTCATCACGGTAACCCGCGGCCCAAACTCAAGGCCCATTGAGCGGGCCAGTTTTTCCGAGACCGCCACATCCGTTGCCCCGGTATCAACCAGGAAATGCACGGGCAAGCCGTTAATTTCACCTTGCGCGAGATAATGACCGGATCGGTCCCGTTGCAGCACGACCATGGCACGGCCATTTT
This sequence comes from uncultured Lysobacterales bacterium, assembly GCA_937924405.1. Classification (GTDB taxonomy): domain Bacteria; phylum Pseudomonadota; class Gammaproteobacteria; order Xanthomonadales; family SZUA-36; genus JAHEFT01. Next base: position 63,774 of record CALDVW010000029.1, on the reverse strand, counting down.
CATTGAGACTCTCGATGATGCCTCCGCCCCGTCTCGTCACCGCCTGGTAAAAAGCCGTGAGGCCGATCATTAATCCAATGACCGCAAGCCAGGCGAGGCGTTTTCCAGTGCTTGACTGTGGCCGATCACCCAAATTTTGATGGTCCATATACAGAAACCCGCTTTAAAGTGTCAGCCTTCGCAGGTCTTCCAGCCTGCTGGCCACGTAGCGGCAAAACCTGGCTGCCTCCGCGCCATCGATAACCCGGTGATCATAGGACAGGGACAGCGGCAGCATTAAGCGGGGCCTGAATTCATTTCCATCCCACACGGGGCTCATTTTCGAGCGCGAAACACCGAGTATCGCAACCTCGGGGGCATTGATAATCGGCGTAAAGCTGGTTCCGCCTATCCCTCCAAGACTGGAAATTGAAATACAGCCTCCCTGGATATCCTGCGGCGTCAGCTTTTTATCACGCGCACGAGCACTGATTTCTCCCAGTTCTGCAGCGAGTTCCATGATCCCCTTTCGCTCGCATTCGCGAAGCACCGGAACCACCAGGCCATCAGGTGTATCTACTGCTATTCCAACATTGAAATACTTCTTCAGAATCAGTGATTCACCATCGGAGTCCAGCGACGAATTGAATGTTGGATATTTTTTCAAAGCGGCTACCAGGGCCTTGATCAAAAAAACCAGCGGGGTAAGTTTGAAGCCCTGTTCGACAGCCTCGGCGGCGTTGGCCTGGCGAAACGCTTCCATGTCCGTGATATCCGCCTCGTCGTTCTGCGTGACGTGTGGAATTCCAATCCAGTTACGATGCAGATGAGCTGCCGATATTTTCTGGATCTTTGTCAGGGGCTGTTTTTCTGTTCCGCCATAACGGCTGAAGTCGAAATCCGGCAATTTGGGAAAATTCAACCTGAGCCCGCCGATGGACGACGAACCCGTCTCGACGGCGCCGCTCATAACTGACTTGACGAAAGCGGACACATCTTCGCGTACAATTCGGCCCTTGTTGCCGCTGCCTTTTACACGGCCAAGGTCCACACCCAATTCACGGGCAAATTTGCGGATGGCAGGACTGGCATAAGGCACCCTGGCCGGATCCACCGCTGCAGTGCCGCTCAAGCGCTCCGCAGGTGGCGGGCTTTCCTGCTCGATGTCCGCGCTGGGGGCCGGCGGCTCAGACTCCTCTGCTACCGGCTCAGCCGCCTTCTGCGGGGGTGACTGGGGCACTGCCTCGACTGAATCTCCATCGCCGGATGAACTGGCTTCCTCTGCTTCGTCAGATTCCCCGGATACTTCAAGAATCGCTACAACGTCGCCCTCCGAAACCGTATCGTCCAGCTGCAGTTTCAACTCCCGGATTACGCCTGCTGCAGGTGACGGCACTTCCATGGTCGCCTTGTCGCTTTCCAGGGTAACCAGCCCGGCCTCGGCGTCGATCTTGTCGCCTTCGGACACCAATACTTCGATAACAGGGATATTGCTGAAGTCACCAATATCCGGAACTTTGATTTCTATCGTGTTACTCACATTCCGCTCCGGCCCAAAGTATGGCTGTCACACCGACACCGGGTTTACTTTTTCAGGATCGATACCCAGGTTTTTCCTTGCGTCCAGCAATTCAGACATGCTGACCAGGCCCTGGCGGTACAAAGCGTACAAAGCCGCATACGCTATGTTGAATCGATCCACTTCAAAGAAACTGCGCAGTTTTTCCCGCGTGTCCGACCGCCCAAAACCATCCGTGCCCAGCACAATATAGTCTTCCTGCGGCAGGAAGCCACGAACCTGATCCGCAAACGCCCGCACATAGTCAGACGCGGCGATCACCGGGCCCGCACGATCACGCAGGCAGGCGGTCACCCAGGGAATTCTCGGTTCTTTTTCAGGATTCAGGCGATTCCACCGAGCACAGTCCACGCCGTCTCGCCGTAATTCCGAGAAGCTGGTTGCACTCCAAATATCGGAAAGGACACCGAATTCCTGCTCCAGGATATTGCCGGCGGCAATCACTTCGCGAAGAATTGCGCCGGAACCCATTAGCTGGACTTTTTTCGGTCCATCCGGGCCCTGGTTGAACAGGTAAAGGCCTTTACGGATACCCTCTTCAGCATCCTCGGGCATGTCCGGGTGCGTGTAGTTTTCATTTTCCACGGTGATGTAGTAGAAGACATCCTGCCCATCCTGGTACATGCGCCGCATGCCGTCCTGCAGGATCACAGCTAATTCGAAAGAAAACGTTGGGTCATAGGAAATGCAATTCGGCACCATGGCGGACATCATGTGGCTGTTGCCGTCCTCATGTTGCAGCCCTTCCCCGTTCAGGGTCGTTCTGCCCGCAGTCCCCCCGATCAGAAACCCTCTTGCTCTCATATCGCCGGCGGCCCAGGCGAGATCGCCCACGCGCTGAAAGCCGAACATGGAGTAAAAAATGAAGAATGGAATCATCGTGACGCCGGAAGCTGAGTAACTCGTGGCCGCGGCAATCCACGAAGACATCGCACCGGCTTCGGTAATTCCCTCCTGCAGGATCTGACCTTTCTCGTCTTCCTTGTAGAACATCAACTGATCGGAATCTACCGGCGTGTACAGCTGACCAACAGCAGACCATATTCCCAGTTGACGGAACATGCCCTCCATGCCGAAGGTCCGAGCCTCGTCTGCCACGATAGGAACGACCCGTTGCGCCAGGTTCTTGTCGCGCAAAAGGATCGAAAGAGCCCGGACGAAAGCCATTGTGGTACTGATCTCCCGTTCACCGGAAGACTTTATCAGCGGCTCGAAAGTATCCAGGGCGGGCGCTTCGATTGAACCGTCCTGCATACGGCGCTGCGGCAGGAAACCACCCAGGGCCTCCCGGCGTTCCTTCAGGTACCTGACTTCGTCACTTTCTTCGCCCGGATGGTAATAGGGCACGCTGTCAAGTTCTTCATCTGGAACAGGCACGCCAAACCGGTCCCTGAACTGCCTGATCGAATCCAAATCCATCTTTTTTTGCTGGTGGGTGATGTTCTGCGCTTCGCCAGCTTCACCCATTCCGTATCCTTTCACCGTCTTGGCCAGAATGACGGTGGGTTGTTCTGGAGAGGCGACCGCTGAACTGTAAGCCGCATAAATCTTATGCGGATCGTGTCCGCCCCGATTAAGCCGCCAGATATCCTGGTCGGTCATGGTCGCAACCATTTCCCGCAATTCCGGGTACTTGCCGAAAAAATGCTCTCGAGTGTAGGCGCCACCCTTTGCTTTGTAGTTTTGATACTCGCCGTCAACCGCCTCTTCCATGCGTTTGCGCAGTAATCCGTCCTTGTCCTTGGCGAAAAGTTTGTCCCAATACGAACCCCAGATTACTTTGATCACGCGCCATCCCGCTCCGCGGAATACCCCCTCGAGTTCCTGGATGATCTTTCCGTTTCCACGCACCGGTCCATCGAGTCTCTGCAGGTTGCAATTAACCACGAAAATCAGGTTATCCAGTTTTTCGCGCCCGGCCAGCGAGATCGCACCCAGAGATTCGGGCTCGTCGGATTCGCCATCACCCATGAAACACCAGACTTTACGGTCTGAAGTGTCGGCCAGACCCCGATGATGCAGATATTTCAGGAATCGCGCCTGGTAGATGGCCATGATCGGGCCAAGGCCCATTGAAACAGTCGGTAACTGCCAATATTCCGGCATCAGCCACGGGTGGGGATAGGAACTCAGACCGTTTCCATCAGATTCCTGGCGGAATCGATCCAGTTGCTCGGCCGTGATCCGCCCTTCAAGAAATGAACGGGCATATATACCGGGTGATGAGTGGCCCTGGATAAATACCAGGTCTCCTCCGCCCGGATGATCAGGGCCCCGGAAAAAGTGGTTAAACCCGACATCATACAAACTTGCAGCCGAAGCAAAACTGGCGATATGTCCGCCCAACTCACCACCTCGTTTACCAGCCCTGATAACTGTGGCCATGGCATTCCACCGGATGATCGACCGAATCCTGTACTCAAGTTCCACATTGCCCGGATGGCGCGCACCCAAATGCGGGGGAATTGTATTGATATACGCAGTTGTGGTCTTGTATGGAAGATAGCCGCCTGAGCGACGCGTAAAATCGACCAGTTGCTCGATAAGAAAGTGCGCCCGCTCAGGCCCTTCACTTTCGATTACAGCCTGCAGGGACTCCAACCACTCCTGGGTCTCCAGAGCATCCGTTTCCTGCAGCGTTTTGTCTGTTTTTTGATTCATTACTTACCCTCAAAGCCCGTAACGGGCCTGTCCCTCGGCGTCGAGCTTGATGAACCGGAAGGTGTTGGTACCACCCGGATTACGCATGAGGTCTCCCATGGTCACGATGATCCGGTCATTTTCTGAAACTGCCCCGTGCGCCAGCAGGGTTCGCAGAACTTCCGCCACCACTTCATCCGTGTCGTGGCTGGCAGATTCCTGCTTTACCGGAAATACATCACGAAACATGGCCATACGGCGTCTGCTCGCGGCGCTCCTGGAAAATGCATAAATCGGAACCGCAGACTGAACTCTCGACAGCCATTGCGCCGTCGATCCGGATTCGGTCAATGCCACGATCGCCTGGACAGATACATTGGTAGCCATGTACATGGCGGCCATGGCGATCGCCTGGTCAATCCGTTCGAACCTGACATTGAGATGCTTGATGTCACCTTCACGTTCAAAATGCCGTTCGGCGCCCAGGCAGATCCTGTTCATCGCCTCAATGACTTTTACCGGGTGTTTACCCACAGCCGTTTCGGCAGAGAGCATGACCGCATCGGTACCGTCAAGCACCGCATTGGCCACATCCAGCACCTCGGCCCGGGTGGGAATCGGATTTTCGATCATCGATTGCATCATCTGGGTAGCGGTCGCCACGATCCGGTTACGTTTCAACGCAGTCCGGATTATCCATTTCTGTAATCCGGGCAATTCCTCGTCACCAATTTCAACACCGAGGTCGCCTCTTGCGACCATCACTGCATCGGTTACTTCACAGATTTCCTTCAGATTATCGATCCCTTCCATTCTTTCAATCTTCGCTACCAGGGCCGCTTCGCTGCCTGCCTTGCGGAGCAATTCCCGGGCCCTGACGATATCACCGGCATTGCTTACGAACGAAACGGCCACGTAATCTGCGCCTACCTTCGCCGCCAGCTCTATGTTCGGCAGATCATGTTTGGCCAAGCCGGAAATTGACAGGCCACCACCCTTGAGATTCAGCCCTTTACGGTTCCTCAGCGTACCGCCTTGTTCAACCAGACAATTAACCTGCCCGTCATGGACCGATTGGACCTGCATTGAAATAAGTCCGTCATCCAGGAGCAACACATCCCCGGTACTGACATCATTTGGCAGCCCCTGGTAACTGACACCTACCCTGTGCTGGTCACCGATTACCGATGGATCACCGGCGTCCAGGGTGAAATGACTACCGGCTGTCAGCACGACACTGCCATTGCGGAATTTTTCAACACGGATTTTCGGCCCCTGCAAATCCACCAGGAGAGCGACCTGCCAGCGCAGTTTACGGGCAGCTTTGCGCACAAGCCCCGCCCTTTTCTCATGATCGACCGCATCACCATGCGACACATTCAGGCGGAACACATCCACGCCTGCCCTGATCATACCTTCCAGAACTTCCGGCTCATCAGTCGCAGGACCCAGCGTGGCTATGATTTTTGTCCGGCGCCGGTGGCTGGCCGAATTATGGATTTCACTATTCATGGCGGCGATTATAAAGGCTATTCATGGCGGATTACGTATCAATTTGCTGAAGGCGATTAAAACCCACCCGTCCAGCTGCCTCCATCGGCCTGCCGGAAGAATGAATGTATCTCCTGTTATATCGAGGGGGGTTAGCGCCCGGCGGTATGTGGGTATTGTTCGAAAACGACGTTGACGGCCGTATATATGGCGTCGCGAAGTTGCTGAGCCACCTTGTCGTTGGCATCGATGACCGCCACGCCCTGCCAACTCATACGGTCTCTTTGATTATCCACCAGATCAATAAACACGGATGCTTCCGTTGTCTTGGTGGCCCGGCTACCCACTCCAACCCCCACACCCAGGGCAGAACCGTATTGCGCACCTCCGGGTCGCGCATAATAGGCGCCGCTCATATAGGGCGTTGTATAAGTGGACATCCTGACCTTTTCATCTGATTGAATGGTGACATTGACCAGCAGGTCCGGATTATCGGCCATCCGGTATCCGCGCTGGTTCATTTCCCGAGTGATGGCAGCGCGAAAATGCTCCCCGAATATGGGAGAGTTATAGCCACCCTCAATGCCCAGTTGATCAAAGAAATTCCAGGTTTTGTATTGGCTGAAATCCGCTTTCGGATCGATGTCACTGCGCACCGCGATCCCCGAGGAGCAAGCGGTGATCAGCAACAGGCCCAAAACGGCAAGTGCGGCAAGTGCTCCGCGATGCCTGTAGCACCTCATTTCAAATTGACTCATGTGTTTCAGTCGGATCCGGACGGCGCAGCGATCGGGAATTGCGAGAATACCTTGTCGACCGTGTTGTACACCGTCTCACGGAGCTGCTCCTGCATCTTGTCAGTCACAGTGAACGTCGCGACACCCTGCCAGACCATTTTGTGCTCAGTCGAATCCACAATGTCTATGTATATGTTGGCTTCGGTGTATTGATGAACAGTTGTACGCGTACTGCCGCCATAGCCCCATGGACTGCCATAATAGCCGCCGTACCCATAGCCGCCGCGGCCATAATAACCACCATGCAGATACGGATCTTGATAGGTGTTCACCCTGACCTTATCCTTCGCGCCAGCCGAAACGTTGATCTGGATTTGTGGCGCATCGGACTGCTGGAATCCACGTGAATTCATCTGAGAACTGATGGCGTCACGGAAATGCTGTCCCAGGAGGTTCGAGTAATTGTCGCTCTCGATACCCATTTGGCTGAAAAAGTTGTAGGTCTGGAATTGGCGCATGTCAATTCCAGGGTCTGAATCACTGCGGACTTTGACGCTGGGCGCACAGCCAACGAGAAATACCGCCAGGCTGATAATGGTTATGGCGGTTCGTAGCAAAGACCGGTTCATATGGAAATTCATGGGTTACTCCCGGAGTAAGACAGACGGGTATCCTACCAGCCGATATCCCGCCGGTCATCTGTTAACTGCAACGGCCTCCAATGCAGCGACGGCAGGCAGGATTTTGCCTTCCACAAATTCCAGGAAAGCACCCCCTCCTGTAGATATGTAGCTGATGTCATCGGTCACACCGAATTGATCGATTGCGGCCAATGTATCTCCACCTCCAGCGATACTGTAGGCCGATGACCGTTCTATTGCTTCTGCCAGGGCTCGCGTGCCGGCTGCAAAGTGCCTGAATTCGAAAACACCGACGGGCCCGTTCCAGATGATCGTGCCAGCACCGGATATTATCTCGGAGTACTCAACTGCGGTCAGCGGCCCGATATCGAGAATCATTTCATCATGACCCACTTCATCGACGTTACGAACCAGCGGTTCCGCGTTCTCTGAGAAAGCCCTGGCGACGACCACATCTTTCGGGATGGGTATGGAGCCGCCACTGGCATGGGCTTTCTGGATCAGAAGCTGTGCCTCATGAATGAGAGCCGGCTCATAAAGTGACTTGCCCACTTCGTAACCGGAAGCCGCAATGAAGGTATTGGCTATTCCACCCCCAACGATCAATTCGTCAACTTTATCGAGAAGTGAATCGAGTACCGTCAGCTTGGTGGAAACCTTGGAACCTCCAACGATTGCCAGCAGGGGACGAACAGGGTCATGAAGTCCCCGGCGCAGTGCGTCCAGCTCGCCGCTGAGAAGGGGGCCGGCGCAGGCTACCGGAGCGAACCGTGTTACACCTTCGGTTGAAGCCTGGGCGCGATGAGAAGTACCGAAGGCATCCATGACGAAGACATCGCACAGCGAGGCCATCTTGCGCGCCAGCATTTCGTCGTTGCTTTTTTCCCCGCTGTTGAAGCGAACGTTTTCGCACAGAACCACTTCCCCCGGGTCAAGAGCCACGCCTTCGAGCCAGTCGGTTTCCAGCCGGACTTCCCGACCCAGCAACTCGCCGAGACGGTCCGCCACAGGCAGCATGGTAAACCTGGGATCAGGTTCGCCTTCCACTGGCCGTCCCAGATGAGACAGCAAAATAACCGCAGCGCCTTTTTCAAGCGCCAGGCGGATGGTTGGCAGCGCAGCCCGTATCCGGGCATCGGAAGTGACCCGGCCATTGCTGACCGGGACATTGAGGTCTTCCCGGATCAAGACCCGCTTGCCGGCCAGATCCAGGTTTTCCATGCGTAGATAGTTCATGATTCCTCAGGCATTCACCAGTGCGATTGTGGTGTCCAGCATGCGGTTGCTGAACCCCCATTCATTGTCATACCAGCTAAGCACTTTAACCAGGTTACCTTCCATGACCCTTGTCAGCCCGGCATCGAAAATAGAAGAGTGCGGGTCGTGATTGAAATCGCAGGAAACCAGCGGTGCATCGTTGTAGGCGAGAACGCCGGCCATTGGGCCATCAGCAGCTGCCTTGACCAGGCTGTTAACTTCTTCGATGCTGGTTTCACGTGCGGCCTTGAAGACCAGATCCACCACTGAAACATTGATGGTAGGAACACGCATCGAAAAGCCGTCCAGCTTGCCATTCAGTTCAGGCAGCACCAGGCCGACTGCCGCCGCCGCTCCGGTCTTGGTCGGAATCTGGCTCATGGTGGCAGAACGAGCCCGGCGCAGATCCGAGTGGAATACATCGGTCAAAACCTGATCATTGGTGTAAGCATGTATTGTCGTCATCAGGCCGTTTTCAATCCCAATTCCTTCGTGCAGAACCTTGGCTAAGGGTGCGAGGCAATTGGTCGTGCAGGAAGCATTGGAAATTACCTGGTCGCTCGATTTCAGAGTATTCTCATTGACGCCGTAAACAATCGTGTTATCGACATTCTGGCCTGGTGCGGAAACGATGACCTTGTTGGCTCCTGCCGTAAGATGCGCACCGGCCGTGTCCTTGCTGCGGAAAAGACCGGTGCATTCATAGACGACATCCACGCCCAGTTCGGCCCATGGCAGTTTTGACGGATCGCGCTCGGCGAAAACCTTTACCCGGTCACCATTAACTACGAGATCCCCCCCATCGACAACGACTTCGAAAGGAAATGTGCCGTGGGCTGTATCGTATTTGGTCAGGTGGGCATTGGTATTTGCATCGCCCAGATCGTTGATCGCCACGATATCGATCTTGCCATTCCAGCCATACTCATGAATTGCCCGCATGACATTGCGACCAATGCGCCCGTATCCGTTGATTGCTACCTTAATTGCCATTTTATTCTTCTCCTGAAGATTGTTTAATTCAACTAATCGCCGCCAGTGAATCTCGGACGGCCTGGCTGACTTTTTCAACGGTCAGCCCGTATTGTTCGAAAAGCACGACAGCGGGTGCTGAAGCGCCGAATGTGTCCACTCCGATTACCCGGCCTGCGTCTCCCACGAAGGAAGCCCAACCGGCCGTCGCCCCGGCTTCAACTGCCACCCGTGCCCTGATAGCGCCAGGCAGCACCGATTCACGGTAAGACTCTTCCTGTTGCAGAAACAGTCCCGGGTTTGGCATGGACACCACGTTTACTTTAGTGCCCTGAGATGACAGTTCCTTTGCAGCCGACATCGCCAGCCCGACTTCGGACCCGGTTGCGATAATCAGGGCGTCGGCATCATTGCCCATGTCACGAAGTACATAGCCACCACGGGCCACGTTTTCAAGTTGTTCGTTGTTTCTGTCCTGGTGAGGCAGACCTTGCCTGGTGAATATCAGTGCTGAAGGCGAAGTGCTGTTTTCGAGTGCGCATTTCCAGGCGACAGCCGATTCGGCCGTATCACAGGGCCGCCAAACCTGGAGATTCGGGATCAGGCGCAAGCTGGCCACGTGTTCAACGGGCTGATGCGTTGGGCCATCCTCACCCAACCCGATGGAGTCATGAGTGTAAACGTGAATGTTACGCGTCGGAAGCAGCGCCGACATTCGCACAGCATTTCTCGCATAGTCGGAAAAGACCAGAAAAGTCGCATTGTAAGGAATGAATCCACCATGCAGGCTCAGGCCATTGCACAGAGCCGCCATACCAAATTCCCTGACGCCAAAATAGATGTAGTTTCCATCTTCAGTGCCGTCATTGACATCCACGCTGCCGGACCAGATGGTATTGTTTGACCCGGCCAGGTCCGCAGAGCCGCCAATCAGTTCCGGCAGCAGAGGGCCGAAGGCGTTGAGTGCAATTTGTGATGACTTTCGGGTGGCCACATCACCACCCTGCGCCTGCAAGGCAGAAATGATTTCGGCCGCGCGTTCATTCCAGTCGCCGGGCAGTTCCCCGGCCATCCGGCGCTCAAATTCTTCAGCCAGGCCGGCGAAATCGACGCGGAAAGCTGTAAATTTTCGATTCCAGTCAGATTCGGCTTTTACACCCGCATCCCGGCCATTCCAGGCCTCGGTAATGTCGTCCGGTATAACGAACGCGGGGTGTTCCCAGCCAAGATTCTTACGCGTCGCCGCAATTTCCTCTTCCCCGAGGGGTGCGCCGTGGGTCGCTTCCGTACCCTGTTTATTCGGCGAACCAAACCCTATCACGGTGCGGGCGCAGATCAGTGTGGGCCGGTCGGTTTCAGCTTTAGCAGTGTCTATGGATTGCTGGATTTCCACCGGGTCATGCCCATCTACGCCGCGAATCACCTGCCAGCCATAGGCTTCAAATCGGGCAGGCGTGTCGTCGGTAAACCAGCCCTCGACCTCGCCGTCGATAGAAATACCATTGTCGTCCCAGAACGCGGTCAATTTTCCCAGACCAAAGCGACCAGCCAGAGAGCAAGCCTCGTGAGACACGCCTTCCATCAGGCAACCGTCACCCAGAAACACCCAGGTGCGATGATCCACAATCTGGTGACCACCCCGGTTGAACCGGTTCGCGAGCACTTTTTCCGCAAGCGCCATGCCGACTGCATTGGCAATGCCCTGCCCCAACGGACCGGTTGTGGTTTCTACACCCGGCGCTTCGCCGTATTCCGGATGTCCGGGTGTTTTGGAGTGCAACTGCCTGAAGTTGCGCAACTCCTCGATAGGCAGGTCGTAACCGCTCAGGTGCAGGAGCGAGTACAACAACATGGACCCGTGCCCATTGGACAGGATAAATCGATCCCTGTCCGCCCAGGCGGGATTCTGCGGATTGTGTTTCAGGTTATCGCGCCATAGCACTTCAGCGATATCGGCCATGCCCATGGGCATTCCGGGGTGGCCGGAATTTGCTTGCTGAACTGCGTCCATTGAAAGTGCACGTATCGCATTTGCGAGTTCTAATCGAGTAGGCATCAGGATTCCCGTATCAGTCTTTAACGCCAGATTGGCAAAAATTCAGAGATGGTTAACATGGGATTGGTAAAGGAATTTTGCCCATTGTCGGGGAAACTGGCAATAGCGCCTTTACGAATTAACAGCATTTTCTCAACAAGCTTTGATTTTTGTCAGGAACGGATTGCTGCTTTACCGAATTTCTTGAGGTTTCCGGCTTTATAATCCTTCCAGTAATCGTCCAGTTCCTTTTTCACTACGGGCAACAGAAAATAGATGCCAATCACGTTGGGAAACGCCATTGCAAAAATCATTGCGTCGGAAAAATCGATGACCGATCCAAGCTGCATTGAGGAACCAACCACGATAAAGAAAAGAAAAAGCAATTTATAAACGGCGTCGGTAACAAGGGACTCGCCAAAAAGATAGGTCCAGGCCTTCAGACCGTAATACGACCAGGAAATCATCGTTGAAAACGCAAACAGGACGACTGCAACGGTCAGCACCCAAGGAAACCAGGAAATGGCTGATTCAAATGCCGCCGATGTCAGCGCAACGCCCTGACTGGGATCGACTGAAGGGTTCCAGGTCCCGGTGATGATGATCACCAGCGCCGTAATGGTGCAAACGACAACCGTGTCGATAAAGGGTTCGTAAAGCGCAACAAAACCCTCGGTAACAGGCTTGTTGGTTCTGACTGCGGAATGGGCAATCGCCGCGGAACCGATGCCGGCCTCATTGGAAAACGCAGCACGTTTAAAACCCTGTATCAGGACTCCAATTACTCCCCCGGATATACCTTTCGCAGTGAAAGCACCGGCCAGTATGGCGGAAAAAGCAGCCGGAACAGCTGACAGGTTCATGAAGATGATCGCGATTCCGGCAGTCACATAGATTACGGCCATCAGTGGCACTATCTTTGAAGTCACGCGGGCTATGCCCTGGATACCGCCAATCACGACCAGTCCAACCAACGACGCAACGACCAGTCCAAACAGCCAGCCCTTGTCCGCCAACCAACTGGATTCACCACCGGTAACCGATACCAACTGCATAAAGCTCTGGTTAGCCTGGAACATGTTGCCACCACCGAAGGAGCCTCCGATACAAAACACAGCAAACATCACGGCCAGAACTTTGCCGAGCCCTTTCAATTTCCCGCTACGCTCGGCCAGTCCCTTGGAGAGGTAATACATTGGGCCGCCGGAAATCGTACCATCCGTGTATTCATTGCGGTACTTGACGCCCAGAGTACACTCCACGAATTTCGACGACATGCCGAGAAGGCCGGCCAGAATCATCCAGAACGTCGCACCCGGCCCCCCCAAGGAAACGGCTACGGCCACACCGGCAATATTGCCCAGGCCCACAGTACCTGAGAGCGCAGTCGCCAGCGCCTGAAAATGGGTGACTTCTCCCGCCGCAAGTGGGTCAGAGTAATCACCGCGAACCAACTCAAAACCGTGTTTAAAGGCCCTGAAATTGATGAAACGAAAATAGAATGTGAAGAAAGTCGCGGCAAAAATGAGCCATACCAATACGAAAGGAACCTGCACTCCGGCCACCGGAAACGAAGAAAAAATGAAGCCGGAAACGACATCCGCTGCCGGCCTGATCGCATCGTTGATCCGGGTATCGATGCCATCGTCTGCCAGTAACGGCCAGGGCATCAAAATCAAGCTGATGGCCAGGATCAGTTTATGACCCATCATTCTCCTTAGCATGAAACTCTCCTGATTTGACTCAGGTTCAGGGTACGACCGTTACCGGTACTTCTGAAATCTGAATCAGCGTGTTGGCAACGCTGCCAAATAATTGCGTCTTGATGCGTGAAGATCCTGTCTTTCCGATAATAATGTTCGTCGCTCCGAACTCATCCCCAACGGCGTTGAGGGTTTCTGCGGGGTGACCATGGCGGACAACGCCCCTGGCAAATAGCCCGTTAGCCCTGAGCTCACTGACGATGGGATCGACAATTTCCTTGTGCGCCCGGTCCAGTTCAATTTCGCGGCGCTTGTGCCGATCTTCGTTTTCCTGAGGTGTGTTAAAGGAATACGGAGACCAGTCGATCACGTGCGTGACAATCAACTGGGCCTTGGATACTTCAGCACGATCCGATGCATAACGTAATGCGCGAACGCTGCATTCACTACAGTCCACTCCTACAAGCAACACCTTGCTCATCTATTCACCTCAATAATTACCCATGCGTTACACGAACAGGCGCCAAGTCTATCAGAGCTCAACCACTCTGATCATCGCGCCATTTGATTGAACACCCAATGGATGCGACCTGATCTTCAGGCCCATGCCCCGTTTCCGCAACAAGCTTCATGGCGAGGAAAAGGTCCCGCCTGACTTCACCGGTATCAGGCTGGCGTCCGCTCTCGTCGAGACGCCCCCGGTACTGCAGTTCGAGGTCGGAATTGTAGCCGAAAAAATCCGGTGTGCAGACTGCGCCGTATGCCCTGGCAATCTCCTGGGTCGAGTCAACCAGGTAGGGGAAAGGGTAAGCAAATTCCTGCGCGACACGCTGCATGTTTTCAAAGGAATCTTCCGGATATTCCTGGGGGTCGTTCGACATGATCGCGACACTGTTAACGCCCAGTGTTTTCAATTCCGCCGTGTCGCGCACCAGTTTGTGATTGATCGCTTTCACATAAGGGCAATGGTTGCATATAAACATGACCAGCAGGCCCTGGGGGCCCCTGCAGTCGAGCATCGACCAGAGCCTGCCGTCGACACCCTCGAGGGAAAAATCCGGGGCTGGAGTTCCGAAATCACATACAGGGGTATAAGTGCTTACCATAATAATCGAAGATCCTGATCAAAAACCGCAGTATATCAGCCTTCATAAGTGATTTTACCTGCGCAATTTCGTGGAAATTTGCTATTATTAAATTAAACTTTTTATAAATCCGGTCCTCTAAAGCCCCGGGATTTTGATTTCGGGTTAAATTAACAAACTGGATTGAACAGCCAATGAGCATCAGCAAGACACGTAAATCGACCAAAACAGGAATCGTAGTTTCCTGTCTGTCGTTGTGCCTGAGTTCCGCGGCCTGCCTTGCCGATGAACCACCGCTTGCCCAGGCGTCTGTATTCTCCAACGAAACGTTGAAACTGATGTCGGATGACCAAAATGGTGTGCCCGCTGATACCACCCCATTCTCAATCGCGCTCGACTCCAATGCGGGACTCGACTTCGATCTGGGCGGAAGTGAAACCCGAAAACTCCAGCTTCTACTCAATCAGCCTCTGACCCTCAGTACTGGATCAAGGGCCCGCGTTCTGAATAATGGCAGCAATATTCTCGGCTTGGATGCCACCCTCAATATCCCGGTGTCCGACAACTTCAGCCTTGCAGCCGGGATCGACAGGCAGTCCGGCGCAGCCCGATTCCAGTCAATGGGGAGCATACAGTGCATGAACGGCACCCTGCGGGCGGATTCTTATATCGCATCCGGTTGCCGCTTCGTCAATGAACCGCTGGCGACAACCGACCAGCGGCGCATGAACCTGGGCGCTCAGATGGGCTTTGGCAATGCCTCCGCTTCAATTGACTGGTTTACCCAGGATTCCGACATGAATCAATCAGGGGCCAGGCAACAGAGCCCGCTCGGGAGCCAGATCGCCATGGGCAGCAGCCTGCTTTCGCCGAACCTGGGCAATCCTTTGTTGGCATCGGCCGGTAACGACCCCATGCAATACCTGAATAGCGAAGCCAGCGGCGTCAACCTCAATTTCAATGTGGGTATTGCAACTGACACCAAAGGTGATATTCGTCTTGGCCTGGCTTTTACCCGCGTACTCGAAGCTGGTTACCAGGGCCTTTATTCTCACGGCGAAGACACCATGTCCTGGACTCTGGCTGAGCCCTTCAATTCGGCACGAATGAATCTCGAGTGGAGAAACGGCGCCTTCAGCAGCGGAATCCAGGGATTCTACCGGGACTCGGTCGATTTTCTTAACCGTAACAGCGTAGACAGCCTGACCACATTTGACGTGCATTTCACCTGGCGTACCCCGTGGAAAGCAAATCTCAGTGTTGGCGCCAGCAACGTACTCAACGCGGGAGCGGACAGCAAGGTAACAACAGACACCCAACCGGTCGATCCCTTCGAGTCCATCTATGGGCGTATCCCCTACGTCCGCTATAAGCAGGATCTGTAAGCAGCTCCCGATAGCAAGGCACTTAACGAATTGCTAATTCGTATCATGCTAGACTTGCCCGGGTTTGTGTTTGAAGGTTTACAAATGAATAAATTCCTGATTGCCCTTGTGCTTCTCTTCAGCAGCGCTTCGCTCTTTGCGGTCGAGAAATTCTCATCCCTGGAGGAACAAATGACTGGAGGCGAGTTTACCGGTGCGGGTCTGGATAAGCTCTCGAAGGACGAACTCAACGCATTGAATAGCTGGATTCGCGCACATTCACTGGCCACTCTTGACTCACCTGGCGCTCCAGTTAACAGCGGGTCTGTTCAGCCCGATGTGGATCGCCGCGGATTGAAATCAGAAAGAAAAGAGGATCGTACGACCATTACCAGCCGAATCGTTGGCAGTTTCAGCGGCTGGGACGGGCAGGTGATTTTCAAATTGGAAAACGGCATGATCTGGGCCCAGGCGGACAAGGACAAATTTTACACCAAGGAAATTCAAAACCCGGTGGTCATGATCGAGCCGGCCAGATTCGGATCCTGGCGCTTGCAGGTTGAGGGTTTTGACTCAGAGTGCAAGGTAAAACGTATTCAGTAAAAATTCCGTTTCACCCGACTAGCCTGACCGGCGTCGCCTGGCCACGCCGGCTTTTCAGAGATTCCTTCTCAAATCTCTGCTTATGTTCCGCTTTTGCTGCATGGCTTTCCTCCGTTGACGGCTGCGGAACAGAAGTGCGCGAACGGCAACGTATGCGACGGCTGTCAGTCCCATCAGGATAAATGGGCCCGACGATGACGGCTCACTGAAACCCCTGGAATCCATCCAATACCAGCCGAAGGCGCACACAAATAACGTGATAACTGCGTAGCTGATCATATTCAGTCGGTAGATCTGGTCACGCAATTTCCGCGCGCGGAACAGGTCGAGATCTTCCTCGCTCACTTCACCAAACTGAAATCCGCAATAGGAGCAAAGGGCCGACCGACTCGAGATTTTCTTTTTGCATTCAGGGCACGATATCAGAGTCATGTCACTCTCCATAAAATCGCAATTCAGCGCGCAGCCCACCCACTTCGCGGTTACTGAAATGGATCGACCAACCATAAAGCTCGCACAGACGCTTGACGATGGCAAGACCCAGGCCAGCGCCTTTGCCGGTGATGTTCTGGCCCCGGTAATGACGCTCAAACACGCGTTCGAGATCTGGCTCCGGAATGCCGGGGCCCGTATCTTCCACCTGAACCATTCCACTTCCAATCGTAATCAGGACTTCACCTTCCGCCGTGTAGCGCATGGCGTTCCCAATCAGGTTCCCTACCGTCACGGCGACCACGGATTCAGGTGCGATCACGCTGACCCTGTCAATTTCATTGACGCGCAATGACAAAGCCTTGTTTCCGATCAATGGCTCATGGAGGTGAACGACATCCGCAACGATGCGCCCCACGTCATGCGCGGTGCTGTCCTTGTCGATACCCTGCTCGGCCCTGACCAGGTGTAGCAAGGCTGTAGTAATATCAGCCGACTGTCTGGCCGCGCGCGCTATTCTGAGTAGCCGGGTGCGCACTTTGGGCTCCAGGTCGGATTGCGCGAGCAGCAATTCCGTGGCTCCGGTGATTACCGTTAGCGGTGACCGTAATTCATGGCTGACATCGGCATTGAATTCCCGGTCGCGTTCAACCAGGTGGTGAAGCCGCTCGGCGTAGCTGTCGAGAGCTGCGGCCAACTGCCCGACTTCATCATCAGCGAATTGCTCTGAAAAATGCCCCGGCTTGCTTTCCTCACCGAGGGTTTCCAGGCGCGCTGCCAGGTCTGTAACCGGCTTCATTACCCGGCGTGAAGACCAGGCACCCAGAGTAAAAGAAAAGACGGAGAACAGAAGCACCACGCCTACCAGCGCCAGAATCAATTGTGTTTTGATGCGTTGATTGTCACTGACATCGTAAATCAGGAATGCCCAGAGGCTGTCTTCCTTTCTGATTGCAACCTTGAAGAGGCCGCCCGAGATTTTGACATCGTGAACACCAGAGGCCAGGTTCCTGACTTCCGTGCTGACCACCTGGTTCGGATCGCCTGGCCGCGTGATATAACCCTGGATCCTGGTGTAAAACGGTTCAACAACCGATGGATCCAGGTGCAACTGGGTTACGTAATCATCCAGTTCCTGTTTGAGGGTCGCACCGATCAGTTGGTCTTCAAGATAGTTCTGAAGTAACAGGGTGCTGATGGCGAAAAGAACACTGAGCAACGTTCCGAACAACAGGAACGAGAGAACGATTCGACTTCGAAGCCTACGGCGATACTGCATCCGGCTCCACCAGGCGGTAACCGATTCCGTGCCGTGTCTGAATCATGTTACTGCCAAATGGCTTGTCGATGGCGCTGCGCAGGGAGTGGATATGCACCCTCAGGCTATCGCTGTCAGGCATTTCCTCCCCCCAGACCTCCATTTCTAGATCCGACCGGGATACGACATTCGGGGAAGCTTTCATCAGGCACTGCAGCAGTTTTAATCCGATCGGATTCAAGTAGATCTCCTGGTCCCCCCTAAGGACATTGAGCGTATCCAGGTTGTAGACGAGGTCACCCACCTTGAGCTCCCGTTTGTTGCGCAGTCGTCCGCGGCCGGCCAGTACCTTGAGCCGCACCGCGACTTCCTGCAATTCGAAAGGTTTGACCAGGTAGTCGTCTGCACCTGTCTCGAAACCGGCCAGTTTGTCTTCGAGCCGGTCACGCGCCGTGAGCATCAAAACCGGAGTGTCTTTTCCGGCATCCACCCGCAATTTCCGGCAAACTTCCAGGCCGTCCATTCCAGGCAGGGCCAGATCCAGCACTATGGCGTCAAAGTCATTGACAATAGCAAGATGCAGCCCGGTGATACCATCACCGGCAAAATCTACGGTATGCCCGTGGTCTTCAAGGTAATCCCCGAGGTTGGCCGCAATATCCGGATTGTCTTCTATGATCAATACACGCATTTATCAGTATTCGTCTCCGAGCACTTCGACACCTTCAAGGCCCTTGGCCAGTGATTCGGCATCGCCACCTTCATCCAGCTTGATCATCAGCCTGACCTCGTTGGCGGAATCAGCATGGCGTAACGCGTCATCGTAGGAAATTTTTCCTTCCTTGTACATGTTGAACATGCATTGGTCGAAAATAATCATCCCGTGATGACCTGAATCCCTCATCACGAGCTTTAACTCATCGATCTCGCCCTTGCGTATCAGGTCCTTGACCAGCGGTGTCGCCAGCATGACTTCGAATGCCGCCCAGCGGCGCGAGCCATCGACCGAAGGAATCAATTGCTGTGCAATGGTCGCCTTGAGATTGAACGAAAGATCCAGCAGAATCTGCTCGCGCTGCTCTTCCGGGAAAAAATGAAGGATGCGGTCCATGGCCTGGTTGGCGTTATTGGCGTGAAGCGTGGCGAGAACCAGGTGACCCGTTTCCGAGAACGTAATGGCGTGCTCCATCGTTTCACGCGTTCTGACCTCACCGATCAGAATGACATCAGGCGCCTGCCTGAGTGTATTTCTCAACGCGACTTCGAAAGACTCGGTATCGATGCCCACTTCACGCTGTGTGACCAGGCTTTTTCCATGTTGGTGAACATACTCTATCGGGTCTTCAATGGTGATGATATGGCCTGTCATGCGTTGATTTCGGAAGCCAACCATCGCTGCCATTGATGTCGATTTACCCGTACCGGTCGCGCCCACGAAAAGGACAATCCCCCGTTTCTCAAGAGCCAGTTCCGACATGGCGTCAGGACAACCCAGTTCCTCGAAATTGGGGATGCGGGTCTCGATGCGGCGGCATACCATTCCGGTCATTCCCTGCTGCACGAATGCGCTGATCCTGTAACGCACCTCCGGACCAAGGGAATAAGCAAATTGCAGTTCCTGGGTGTTGCGAAACTCCTCTTTTTGCCGTTCGGTCATCAGGCTCAGCACAATCTCCCGGCATTTGTCGGGTTTGAGCAAATCGGTGGAAATCGGCTTGATCTTGCCGTGAACCTTTATACAGGGTGGGGCTTCGACCGTAATGAACAAATCAGAACCGACTTCATCATGTAGTTGTTTTAACCAGCCATCGATGACTTTCATCTGTCTGCCTCCTAACGGAACATTTTCTTGTCAACGGCCCTTCTGGTCGCTTCCAGCTTGTTGATAATTCCACGGGAAACCAACGATTCAAGTGCCTGGTCAAGAGTCTGCATCCCGGCATTCTGACCGGTCTGAATGGCGGAATACATCTGGGCGATCTTGTCTTCCCTGATCAGGTTGCGAATCGCCGGCGTCGCCACCATTATTTCCCATGCGGCTACCCGCCCACCACCGACCCGTTTCAGCAGCGTTTGACTGATTACCGCACGCATGGACTCCGACAGCATCGACCTGACCATTGATTTCTCACCCGCAGGAAATACATCAATGATGCGGTCAACCGTTTTCGGCGCCGAACTTGTATGCAGTGTCGAAAACACCAGGTGACCGGTTTCTGCCGCCGTCAGCGCCAGCCGGATGGTTTCGATGTCACGCATCTCGCCGACCAGGATGATATCCGGGTCCTCACGCAACGCTGCCCTAAGGGCCTGATTGAATCCATGCGTATCCCGGTGAACCTCACGCTGGTTAATGACACACTTTTTGCTTCGATGCACGAATTCAATCGGGTCTTCAATCGTGAGGACGTGTCCTTCCACCTGGTTATTCAGGTGATCGATCATCGCTGCGAGCGTGGTGGACTTACCGGAGCCGGTTGGACCGGTCATCAGGATCAGCCCCCTCGGAGCATCGATAATATCCCTGAAGATAGGCGGTGCACCAATATCTTCGAGAGTCCATACCGAATCAGGGATTGTCCTGAAAGCCCCGCCGACGCCACGGTCGTGATGGAAACAGTTGACACGAAACCGGGCCAGGCCCTGAACGGAATAGGAATAGTCAACTTCCAGGTTTGCTTCAAAATCACGCCGGTGCTGATCGCTCATGGTACTGTAAACCAGCTCCTGGAGCTGCGCAGTATCCACGGCCGGCAGCGTCAGACGCCGAATATCGCCATCCACACGAATCATGGGCGGCAGTCCAGATGACAAATGCAGGTCCGAGGCGTTGTTCTTTACAGCGAAAGCCAGCAATTCAGCAATATCCATATTCCCTCCTTGAATCTAACTGGTCGCGTTACAATGCATCAACGTTTACTTCAAAATGCATGTTTCAAGTCCATGTCCCATACGCGCCAATACTAACCATAGATCAAGCCAAGTCTTGCTGCAAGATGAATAACTTAAAAGAAAACCTTAACAATGTCCGTACGAGGGTGGCGATGGCCTGTGAAAAAGCAGGTCGAAACCCCGCTGAAGTGACCATTCTGGCCGTCAGCAAGAGACATAAAGCGGACCGGATCCAGTCGCTGCATCAGCTTGGACACAACTCTTTCGGTGAGAACTACGCCCAGGAAGCGCTGGCAAAAATGGCTCAACTCGGGGGAACCGGTATTGAATGGCATTTCATCGGTCCCCTTCAGTCGAACAAAACACGGGATGTGGCGAGCCATTTCGCCTGGGTCCAAAGCGTAGACCGGAAGAAAATTCTGCTGCGCCTGTCAAATCAGCGTCCGGCTGAACTCGGAGATCTCAACGTGTGTATTCAGGTAAACATCGACAGGGAACCGCAAAAATCGGGCGTGATGCCGGAACAGGCGGAAGAACTGGCCTGGTTGGCATCGGACTTGCCCAATATTCGCCTGCGCGGGTTCATGACCATTCCACAGGCAGGTTCAACCGGTCACGACCCGCACGGGAGCTACCAACAGATGGAAGGGCTATATCGCGCCGTGCTCGAAAAAGGGTTGGTTTTGGATACACTTTCAATGGGAATGTCGGCGGACCTGGAAACAGCGATAATGTGCGGAAGCACGATGGTGCGGATCGGCACGGACCTGTTCGGCCCAAGACCAGACGATAAATCGTAAAAATCGGCAGAGGCACCCAAATTTTATGTTGATCACTTTTATTGGCGGCGGAAACATGGCTACCGCCTTGATTAGCGGACTCGTAAACCCACCGAGGGCGCATCTGAACATACGGGTTTGCGATCCCAGCGAAGAAGCCAGGAGCCACCTCGAAAAAACGTTTCAGGTGGCAACCTTCACCGATCCCGAACTGGCCATCGACACAGCTGACGTGGTGGTCCTGGCCGTTAAACCACAGACCATGCCGGTCGTCCTGGCCAGCCTCGCCGGACGGGTCAGCCCCGAACAACTGATGTTGTCCATTGCCGCCGGAACACCAATCTCGAAGATCAAGCAGGAACTGGGCGAGAACCAGGCCGTGGTCCGTTCAATGCCTAACACACCGGCACTGATTGGTCACGGAATCACCGGCGTGGTCGCAGACCCAAATTGCAGCCGGGAACAACATGACCAGGCCGAAGAGATCCTTGCCGCAGCGGGCGAAGTCGTGTGGCTGAATGATGAATCTCTGATGGATGCCGTAACCGCGATTTCGGGGACCGGACCTGCATATTTCTTCCTTCTCACCGAAGCACTGGCGGCAGCGGCACGCGAACTCGGATTACCCCCGGAAACAGCAGATCGGCTCGCTTCGATTACCTGCTTCGGAGCAGGCGCGATGGTAGCCAGCAGTCCGGGAGAAGCTGAAGAACTTCGCCGGCGCGTCACTTCGCCAGGTGGTACGACACAGGCTGCCATGGTCGTTTTCGAGGACGGCCGGTTTCGTGAACTGGTCTTGCGGGCTGCAGAAGCCGCCAGGAATCGCAGCCAGGAGCTGGCGTTGGAATGAGTGGGAAAAGGGAGAATTTGAGGTGATGGGTTCGGGCACAAATGCGTTTTCGTACCTGGTCGGAACGCTAATCGACCTGTATATCACGGCCGTGTTGCTCAGGCTCCTTTTGCAATGGGTTCGCGCAGATTTTTATAACCCGGTTTGTCAGTTTCTGGTCAAGGTGACCAATCCTGTGATTGTACCGTTGCGGCGCGTCATTCCTTCCATAAAAAAGCTGGATACGGCATCAGTGCTGTTGGTACTGGTGCTGGAATTTTTCAGTGTCTGGATTGCCAGCCAGCTGAGTTCGTCGCCGATGAGTTTCGAACAGATTGCAGTTTTTGGCGTGATCAAGTTGATTGCAACCTTGTTGCTGACCTATTTCTTCCTGATCATTGCCTCGGTGATTCTCAGTTGGGTTGGCGGACACATGCGACACCCGGTTATCCCGCTCGTTTACCAGCTGACCGAGCCGGTTATGCGGCCATTCAGAAAAGTAATCCCCCCTATCGCCGGCATCGATCTCTCACCGTTGTTCGCCCTGATCGCGATACGCTTCCTGCTTCTTCTGCTAGGATGGTAGTGACGCTCCAATCCTGAAAGAGGATCAAATCCATGAAACAGACTCTGGTTTGCCTGCTCTTGCTTGGAGCGCTGTCGTATTCGAATTTTGGTGCCGCACAACAATCCCAGGACTTTGGACAGTTCGTTGTTCATTACAATGCGCTCAACACCAACCTGATTCCCCCCCAGGTGGCGCAAGGCTACGGAATTAAACGCTCCTCCAGCAGGGCATTGCTCAATATCACGGTGCTGAAAAAAGTCATGGATACTCCGGGAACGCCTGTCGGTGCTGCTGTGACCGCCAATGGGACGAACCTGACCGGTCAAAGGCGTGATATAGATATTCGAGAAATCAAGGATCCTGAAGGTGCGATTTATTACATCGGTGAATTTCCGGTGCACAATTTGGAAACCTACAGATTCAACATCCAGGTCACGATCGAAGGGGAGGATGAGCCCCTCATCGTGAAATTCAAACAGCAGTTCTACACCGAATAGAAGGCGTTTCGCTTCCCTCGGCAATTGCTCCCGGCATTGCTCTATCTCCTGCATCCCTGCAGTCGTGCTCCCGGCTACGCCGGAAGGCGGCTTCACTCAACTGATTGGTCTGACGGTCCCTCTGGCTTCGCCAACCGGGTCTGTAGCGGACGAAGGCGTTTCGCTTCCCTCGGCAACCACTATCTAATTGATTCCTATAACCGTAACGTCGATACGGCGGCGATGGGGGCGAAAACGGTGCTCCCACAAATACACGCCTTGCCAGGTTCCCAGGGCCAAGCGACCATTGCGGACCGGCAGGGTCAGCTCTGAACAGGTCAATACCGAACGGATATGCGCAGGCATGTCATCGGGGCCTTCTGCGCTGTGGAAATAGGCGGGATCGCCATCCGGCGCCAATTTGGCCAGAAAATTCTCCAGGTCGCGGCGAACATCCGGATCGGCATTTTCAGTGACCAGCAAAGAAGCACTGGTATGGCGCAGAAATATGTGGCAAATCCCCGTAACGACGCTGCCGGACTGCACAAACGCCTGCAACTCTGAACTAATTTCCTGAAATCCGCGGCCAGGTGTTGGCAGTTCAATTGTCGTAGTGGTTGGCAACATGGCAAAAGTGACTCAGGGGTTCAGCCTTTGTCTAGACCACTCACCGTCCTCGAGACGATAGAGAATCCGGTCATGCAGACGAAATTCGCGCTGCGTCCAGAATTCAATGGACTCCGGACTGATGACGAAACCGGTCCAGTGGGGCGGGCGCGGAATTTCTGCGCCATCATATTCAATCTCAATTTCGCGCACCCGTTGCAGTAGTGCTTCGCGGCTTTCCAGTGGCGTTGACTGATCGGAAGCCCAGGCGCCAACCTGGCTTCCCCTGTCCCTGGTGGAAAAATAGGCATCTGCTTCTTCGTCACTGACCTGGCTGACCGAGCCGATCAGTTGTACCTGGACGCCGCTCGCCTTCCACAGAAAGGTCGCTGCTGCCCGGGGACATTCCGCCATTTGCTTTCCTTTGATACTGTGCGTATTGGTGAAAAACACGAATCCGTTTTCATCCAGTGCCTTTAGCAGTACGGTGCGTGATGTAACCAGCCCTGCTCCATCGCTGGTTGCAAGCACCATGGCTGTTGGTTCAGGCTCACCCGATACCCGGGCTTTTTTGAACTCCCTGTTGAACTCGCTGATGATTTCCTCGGAGATTCCCATGGCTGTCACGTCTCTGCAATCCGGGTTTTCATTGGGGGGTCGATTTCTGTTCGCGGCATTTTTTTCAACCACACCAGCCAGACAACCATGGCATCCAGAATGATCAACGCCTGCCACAGATATAAATGAAACCACTCAAACGCCACCTGGTTCCACTGGCCCAGGTAAAACAGGCTCACGATGCGGACAAGATTCAACAACTGAATGGCAAAAAAACCGATGACGAACCCAAGCATCTTGTATTTAAAAGGCGCAGGAAAAGCAAAAATGGCGGCGAAAAGAATGATGACAGCTTCTATGCCATTGCAACCACGTTCAATGCGAACACCGAATCCGGTGGAGTTATCCCTGATAACATTTGCGACAGCCGTGACATTGTCATCAAACAGCAGGACGATCCAGACACTGATGTCAGCGACAAAAGAAGTGAACGGCAGGATGACGAATTTTTCAACCGGCTGTAGAATCTCCAAAGTGAAAAGTCCTACAAGCAAAACCGTAAAAATTACAAAAAAGCGGATCATAGAATATTGCCACGGGGCCAATCCGGAGTCCGGGCAATGTTACCCAATGTCGTGCCCGAGTGCACGCAGCCTGGAAAGCCATGACTAAAGCTCGCGGCAATGTCTACCTGATTGGGCCCATGGGTTCGGGAAAAACCACGATCGGACAGCGGCTTGCCGTAATTCTGGGACTGGAATTCATGGATTGCGACCACGAACTGGAAGCGCATACCGGTGCCAGTGTCGGCTTGATTTTTGACGTGGAGGGGGAGGAAGGATTCCGCAGACGTGAAACGGAAATGTTAAGAAAGCTGACGGCCCGCAACCAGGTCCTGGTGGCTACGGGAGGGGGCACGGTACTCGGTGAGGAAAACCGGAAATTACTCAGGGAAACCGGCCTGGTGATTTATCTGAAGACTACGGTCAAGCAGCAGATCCGGCGCCTGGTGCGGGATAAATCCCGCCCACTGTTGCAATCCGGTGACCGTGAGGAGAAACTGACCCGCCTGGCCAGGGAACGCAATTATCTGTACGAGGAAATGGCTGATATTGTTTTTCCATCTCAAAACCGGGGCCTGGAAGCAGCTGCCAGGTCACTGTACGAAGCCGTCTGTGCGCATCGCAATAGTGAAGCCGAGGACCCGGCCGCATCTGCACCAAAAGGTTGAATTCGCCGCATGAAAACCATCAACGTGGAACTGGAACACAACGCTTACCCCGTGTACCTCGGGCACGGTTTACTGAGCGATAGTTCTCTTTGGCGAAAGCATCTCGCAACTGGCAAAACCCTGATCGTCAGCAATGATGTGGTAGCGCCGCTGTACCTGGATGTACTTCGGGGCGCATTAAACGGCATTGACCAGGAAATACACATCATTCCAGACGGCGAACCGATGAAAACCGTAGAAACGTGGTATGGAATCGTTGATTCACTGATTGCCATGCAAGCTCGAAGGGATGCAAATATTATTGCTCTTGGTGGCGGGGTTGTCGGCGATATTAGTGGTTTTGCAGCCGCTTCGTATATGCGGGGAATCCGATTCCTGCAGGCCCCGACCACCTTGCTCGCACAAGTGGATGCTTCGGTCGGCGGCAAGACGGGCATCAATCACAAGCAGGGTAAAAACCTGGTTGGCGCTTTTCATCAACCTGCCGCCGTCGTGGTCGATACCGCCACGCTTGCAACTTTATCGGCGCGGGAGTTTAATGCCGGCCTGGCCGAAGTCGTTAAATATGGCGCCATTCGGGACCCCCGGTTTTTCAGTTGGATGGAAGATAATGCGGCAAAAATCTCTGACCGCGAAGAAGCATCGCTGAATTACCTGATATACCGGTCAATTATGAACAAGGCCGAAATCGTAGCTGAAGATGAAAAAGAGGCGGGTGTCCGCGCCCTGCTCAACTTCGGGCATAGTTTCGGACATGCCCTGGAAGCTGAGACCGGATACTCCGAGTTTCTGCATGGTGAAGCCGTGGCCATCGGTATGGTAACCGCCAGCCGGTTGAGCGAAGCCCGCGGTTTATGCGAGCCGGGAACAACAGGCCGGATCTCGGAACTCCTCACCCGCTTCGGCCTGCCCGTCAGCATGCCGGCACAAACCGAAATGAGTGGACTACTCAGCGCTCTGCAGCTTGATAAGAAGGCAGTCGCAACCGGGCTCCGCCTGGTCCTCCTGGAAGCGATTGGCCAGTCAATAGTTGACAGTAACAGCAAGCAGAATGATGTCGTAAACGCAATTGAACAAAGTCTGGGCAGCAAGCAAGCCAGTACATAACAGGGAGCAGAAATACATGGAACTCAGAAACGATATCCTGCTACGGGCGCTGCAGCGCCAACCGGTCGACCGCACACCGGTCTGGATCATGCGACAGGCGGGCCGCTATTTGCCGGAATATCTCGCGACCCGGGCGGAAGCCGGCAGTTTTATGAATTTGTGTCAGACACCTGAACTCGCTTGCGAGGTCACATTGCAACCTTTGCGCCGATTTGACCTGGATGCGGCCATAATTTTCTCTGATATCCTGACCATTCCCGACGCCATGGGCCTGAATCTTTATTTCGTCAGCGGAGAAGGTCCGAAATTCGAACATCCCCTTCGCTCGGCCGACGATATCAGGAACCTGCCGCGCCCGGACATCTTTGAATCACTTGGATATGTCATGGATGCCGTCTCCCTCACTAGGCGTGAACTGGGCGGAAAAGTGCCGCTGATCGGGTTCAGTGGCAGCCCCTGGACACTGGCGACGTACATGATCGAAGGCGGTTCGAGTAAGACCTTCAGCCGGGCAAAGAAGCTTCTCTACCAGGATCCGGAACTGGCGCATCAACTGCTGGGAAAACTCGCCGATACCGTGACCGACTACCTGAATGCGCAAATCGAAGCCGGCGCCCAGGCAGTGCAGATTTTCGATACCTGGGGCGGCGCTTTGTCATCTCAGGCGTACAAGGAATTCTCGCTCAGGTACATGGCGAAAATCGTGTCCGGACTGAAGCGCGAAAATGAAGGCAGGCCAGTTCCTGTCATTCTGTTCAGTAAAAGCTGCAATACCCAACTGGAGGCGCT
Organism: uncultured Lysobacterales bacterium; assembly: GCA_937924405.1. Lineage (GTDB taxonomy): Bacteria > Pseudomonadota > Gammaproteobacteria > Xanthomonadales > SZUA-36 > JAHEFT01. The sequence continues at coordinate 36,163 of CALDVW010000029.1, read as the reverse complement.
GGCGGACACCGGATGCGACGCATTGGGCGTTGACTGGACCATTTCACTGCGCGAAGCAAGAAGTCGTGTGGGTAACCGGGTTGCATTACAGGGAAATCTCGACCCGTCGATATTGCTCGCAGACCGGGCAGTCATTCGCCGAGAAGTGAGTGATACCCTCGACAGTTTTGGCAATGGTAATGGCCACGTATTCAATCTGGGCCACGGAATTACGCCTGAGGTCAATCCGGACCACCTGACGGAACTGGTCAATACGGTGGGAGAGCTCAGCCCGGAATACCACCGGGAGTAGCTTGCTGGCGACGCCACTCCAGCGCCATTTCAATTAACAGGATACCGAGGCTCGACAGCAGAACCGGCCCGGCAAGTCTTTTTCCCTGCCGCGAGATGCCGGCCGGGGATTTCGCTCTCAATTTCAGGCCGGGTAGATTGTCAATGTCCATTGATCGGTCAGCAGTAACATCGATGAGCAGGCTTGGAGAGGGCAGCTCATGCCCCGGGCAGGCATCGTCGTACCAATCTACCCCCAGCCGGGTAAGGAAATTCGCAACGCCCAGACGAATGGGTTTATCAAGCTGTAGCCGGCAACAAACCTGCTTCAACAGCATACTCTGAGGAAACTGAGAATATCCGCGATGTGGCCCCAGTGCACCGGGTATGGTCACCTCGAAACAGGTGCCGCCAGCCTTTGGACGGGACCACAGAATTCGGCCGCGCATTGACCGGACGATATTTCTGCAGATATACAGGCCAAGTCCTTTTCCTGCCGATGGGCCGCCATTTTCGTGGAAATCTTTCTGACCTGCCTCGAAAATTCGCTCTCCTGATGCGTTGTCAATTCCGGGACCGGAATCGGTGATTTTGATTCCGAGTGTTGTGCTTTCTGCAGATTTTTCGCCCTGGGCAAATACATCAACAATCACTTCACCCGAGCGGGTAAACCGGATGGCATTGCCGAGCAGGTTCTCCACCAGCTGCCGAACCCGGCAGGCATCGCATTCCCAGAACCTGGGAATGGCCGGGTCCACGATCAATACCAGGTTGTCGTCCCGCGACCGGGCGGCCGGTGTATGGGCGATCACCACTTGCTCCAGCATTTTGATGCCGTCCATGGGCTGCTGCTCTGGGCGGGTGGCCAGCCGTGGAAACTGATTCAGGTGATGAAACGAATCGATCAGTTGCCCCATTTGCCGGCCGGAATGTTCGATCGCCCGGAGCCACCGGTCCTGTTCAGGATTCAGGCGGGCATCCCGGAGTAATTCCGTCATACCAAGCAAACCGTTGAGTACGTTACCCAGTTCGTGACCAAGTATGGCAAGGGCCCGATCCTGTGAAAACTCCCCGGCTGGATTTTTATGATCAAGCCCCTTCATGATTTTCCCCTTCTCACCGCGTTATATCCTTCGTGAACGAAGGACCAGGGGGCGCGCGGTGCCCGGAATCATCAATCTACAACGGCGACCGCCTCTTGACAATAGCTGCCCTGGCCGTCTGGACTTGATATGCTCTGCCTGAAACGGAAAATTCATCTGGACATGCCTTTACGACTGCTAGCCTCCATCGCGATCCTGATCATCGCTTTCCTGGTGCTATTCCTGGTACTTATTGCATCGGAAACCGCACTGACGGTGTGGCATTACCTGAAAGAAGCTCCGCCGTGGATACAGGTGGGTTACGCCATTATCCTGGCCGGACTACCACTAATGACCCTGGTCCTGTTCTGGAACTGGTTCCGTCCGGCGAAAAAGCAGCCCCGTACTGAGAAGCGACAGCTCAGTGATGAAGCTCTGCAGGAGGACCTGCTCGAGTCTGCACGCCAGGGCATCGATGTTTCAGAAGCGCTGGAGGAAATCAGGGAACAACGGCGCCGGGGCGGCAGCGGAGAGATATTCATCGCCGTCTACGGGGAAGTCAGCAGCGGCAAGAGCAGCCTGGTCAAAGCGCTATTACCCGAAGTGGAAATCGATACTGATCCCCGTGCGGGAACGACTAGCAGCATACGTCATTATTCCTGGCAGGCTGCTTCGGGTGACCGGGTGGTGATTACCGACCTGCCAGGTTTTAATCTTGATGATGACTCCGCGGCCATCGAGGAGACACGCCGGGCCCATCTGGTGATCTTTCTGTGCGACAGTGATCTTACCGGCAGCCAGGTTTCCCAGCTCAAACAGCGGATGACACTGCGAAAACCCCTGGTGCTCGCATTGAACAAGTCCGATCGTTACACCGAGGCGGAACTCGCCGCACTGCTCAGTGAGATCAGCGAAAAAACCGGTCTTGACGAAAGCGATGTAGTCGCGATCAGTACCGGCGGCCGGGAAGAAGTGATCCGCATGCTCGGTGAAGATATGGAGCAGCGCGGCAGCAGGGATCGTCAACCCGAAGTTGCTGATCTGCTCAGCAGTGTTCAGCGCCACCTTGATCAGGATCGCGAGTTGATGGAGTCCCTGCGCCAGACAGCCGTTTTGACGCTGGCGAGTGAAAAGCTGGAAGCAGCCCGGAACCGGCACCGGGAAGTGCAGGCCGACGAACTGGTTAGCAAATATTCCCGGCGCGCTGTTATCGGCGCGCTGGCAGCGGTCGCCCCTGGCTCGGATCTGGTCATCCAGGGAGTTCTGGCGACAAAACTGATCCGTGAACTCTCGCGGCTCTACGATGTGCCGGTGAAGGAAATCGAAATCGAGTCGTTTCTCGAGCTCGCCGGCGGCAAAGTGAAAAACGTCACCGCCCTGACTTTGGCCATCGCCGGTAATGCGCTGAAAGCGTTCCCCGGCATCGGGACCATTTCGGGAGGCGTGATCCACGCCGTAGCCTATGGCATGATCTTTGACAGTCTTGGCAGGGCCGCGTCGGAAACCATGGCCAATCGCGGTGAATTACGCCCATACCCGGCCGCTGAAGCTTTCGAGGATCTTTTGAATGACCATCTGGAATCAGGTGCAGTCCATTTTGCAAAAATGGCGATCTCCCGCAAGCAACCGGGTGACGGCGAATCCTGAACAACACCTGCTAGAAGCGAACAGCAATATCCGGGAACTGATCGAGGATACCAACATTCCCGCATCAGTCAGGGCGGAATTATCTGTCGAATTCGATGAAATAGAATCCATATCCACCAAGCTGAGAAGAGGCGAAATCCACATTGCCGCCTTCGGGCGTGTCGGGGTGGGGAAATCTTCTCTGCTGAACGCCTTGCTGCAAAAAGAGGCTTTCAGTACCAGTCCGCTGCATGGTGAAACTAGATACGAGCATCGGGCAGACTGGCAATCATTAAGCGACGGCCACGTCGTGCTGATTGACACACCTGGAATTGATGAACTCGATGGCGACGAACGTGAGCAACTGGCACGCCGCATCAGCCGGCGTGCCGATGTCACTCTCATGGTGTGCGAAGCAGATCTTACCGATTCCGAATTCCAGGCGCTTCAGCAACTGTGTGCTGCTCAACGCAAGGTGTTACTTGTACTGAATAAAACGGACCGGTACACGGCCTGGGAATGCGAATTGCTTTTGAATCAGCTGGGAATGCGCTGTGAAGGCCTGCTGCATCCGGACAACATCCTGGCAGTCAGCGCTGATCCGCGGCCCGAAACCCTCGTTCGTGTCGACGAATCCGGCCGGGAAAGTGAAACGACAAGAGCGCGGCGACCAGAAACCACAGATCTCCGGAATCGCCTGTGGTCAATCCTCGAAAAAGACGGCCAGACGCTCGCAGCCCTGAACGCGGCTATTTTCGCGAGTGAACTCGATGAAAAAATCGCCACCCGAATCGTAGCGGCCCGCAAAACAGTGGCGGAGAAAATCATTCGAAATTACTGCATTGGGAAAGGCCTGCTGGTGGCGCTTAACCCGGTTCCTGTAACGGACCTGCTGGCTGCCGCCGGTGGCGACATCGCCATGGTCATCCATCTTGGCGAAGTTTATGGCTTCAAATTATCTCGCACGGAAGCCTCGAAATTGCTGCTCACAATTTCGGCTCAATTGATTGCTCTCATGGGAGCCTACTGGGGCATGAACCTGGTTTCCAGCGCATTAAAAACCGTAAGTGCCGGACTATCCACCACCCTGACTGCTGCGGCTCAGGGGTCGCTGGCCTGGTACGCCACCTACCTGACCGGCAAAATGGCTCAAACCTGGTTTTCCAAAGGGAAGTCCTGGGGTAGCTCGGGGCCAAGAAAAACCGCCCGCACCCTGCTTGCAACACTCGATCGTGACTCAATCATAAGGACTGCCAGGGAAGACATCACGTCGCGGCTCAAAAACGGGTAATTCTCTAAAGAAAGATAAGATGTATTATCAAATCAATATGTTACATAATTTAATTATAATTGTTGTAGAATATTAAACACTCAGGTGATAAGGCAAACACCGTCGAATTGTCATCGCTTACAAAGCTGGGAGTATTTCTTGTGGTAAATCCAATCAGATATAGCACTCTGTCCGGACTGCTTGCCGTAGTCGTGTTTTCGCCTGTTTTCGGGCAATCTTCAGACGATCCTTCGAACGTGATGGAAGAGGTGGTCGTCATGGCGACCAAGCGCGAGCAGACTCTGCAGGAAGTTCCGATCGCGGTATCCGTCGTTGATGCCGAAGTTTTGGAGCAGGCCTTTATCACGGACATGATCCAGTTGCAGACATTGGTGCCTTCGCTGAAGGTCACCCAGCTTCAGACAACCGGTAACACCAACTTCATCATCCGCGGCTTCGGCAACGGCGCCAACAATCCGGGAATCGAACCATCAGTAGGTGTTTTTATTGACGGCGTCTACCGTTCGCGCTCGGCTTCCGCGATTGCAGACCTGCCCAATCTGGAGCGGATCGAAGTGTTGCGCGGCCCGCAAAGCACCCTGTTTGGTAAAAATGCGTCTGCCGGTGTGATCAATATCGTCACCGCCGCGCCAAACATGGATGCGCTGGAAGGATACGGTGAATTCACTTATGGCAATTACAACCAGATGATTCTGAGGGGGAGCCTTTCCGGGCCGATTTCCGACACGGTCGGATTCAGCCTGGCAGTGAACGGGAACAGTCGGGACGGCTATTTCAAGAATCTTGAGACAGGTTCGAAGATCAACGAGCGTGACCGTTGGGGTTTTCGGGGACAACTCCTGTGGTTGCCATCTGATAACACGACGTTGCGCCTGATCGCCGACTACGACGAGATCGATGAAAAGTGTTGTGGAGTAGCGAACCTGGTGGCAGGACCCACCACTCCGGCGATATTTCTGGTCGGCGGGAAGCTGGTACCAAACGACGCTTTCGCCCGCGAGCAGTATCTGGATTTCGATCCCACCAACAAGATCGAAAACAAGGGCGTATCGTTGCAGGCCGACTTCAATTTTTCCAATGACATGGTCCTGACATCGATCACCGCGTACCGGGAAATGTCGCGATTCGACAACGCTGACGTCGACTTCACCAGCGCCAGACTGATATCGGTTAACTCGGGCGACACCGATATCGAAACATTCACCCAGGAGTTCCGCCTGAGCCAGTCGACGGATTCCCTGGATTGGATGGTGGGAGCGTATTACTTCGATGAGGACATAACACATGATAACGACGTCAAATACGATTCGGCGTATCGCCCCTATAATGATATTCTCTCGGGCGGCGGTGTTACGCAACTCGAGCAGACCATGATCGCACTTGGATTGCTGCCGCCATCGGTCAGATTCCTGGATTCGGGGCAAGGTGCATTCGACCAGACCGGACAAGATGACCGCACAACCTCCCTGTTCGGTCAACTCGACTGGCACGTCACGGACCGGCTTACCCTGACCGGCGGCGCCAATTACACGAAAGTCAAGAAAGACGCCTTCATTCAGCAGACCAATTCCGACATTTTTTCAGGCCTCGACATGGTTCAGATAGGTTTCGGGGCCGGTTTCTTCCAGTTGACGGGATTACCACCGACGATCGAAAACATCATTGCAAACCCCGGAGCAGCGGCGATAGCAAACGCTTTGAGCACGGTTCAATGCACACCGGAAACGGGCCCTGCCTGCAATCCGATACTGGGCCTGCAACAGTTGCAGTTACTACCCCCGTTTGTTGATTTCCCGAACTCCGTCGAGCCCGGCAAATCCAATGACAGCAAGACCACATGGACACTTCGAGCCGCTTTCCAGGCTAACGACAACATCAATCTTTATGCCAGCGCCGGTACCGGCTTCAAGGCCACTTCATGGAACCTGAGCCGAGATTCAAGGCCTTTTGCCGAGGATATTCCAGCACTGGAAGAAGCGGGGCTCACGGTAAACAACCTGACGCCGGGGACGCGTTATGCCGGCCCGGAAGAGGCGCAGGTTTTTGAACTGGGCTTCAAGGGCAGTTGGCAAACCACCATGCTCAACATGGCGCTTTTTTCCCAGGAAATCGATGGCTTCCAATCGAATATCTTCACCGGCACCGGTTTCGTACTGGCCAATGCGGGCAAGCAATCTACAACCGGCCTCGAGGTGGATTCCCTGTGGCTGCCGACCGAATCACTGAAACTGACCTTTTCCGGAACCTGGCTCGATCCGGAGTACGACTCCTTTGAACAGGGCGAAGGTGTGGACGGGCCCGAGGACCTCAGCGGAACCACGCCGGCCGGCATCCCGGAATTTAGCATGAACCTCGCGGGGACGTATTACTTTGATATCGGCGCCACCAGCGCTTTCATCCGGGGCGAATACATTTATGAAAGCGAAGTGCAGGTTGTGGAGAACGTTTCCGAGGATATCGCGTCACGTAAAATCAGCATGTTCAACGCGAGTATCGGCCTGAGCTGGACCAACGGCCTCGAATTGATGCTGTGGGGGAGAAACCTGAATAATGACGACTTTCTGCTTTCCGCGTTCCCGTCGGTCGCACAACCTGGAAGCTACAGCGGTTACCCCAACCAGCCACGAACTTATGGCCTGACGCTGAGGGGGCGTTTCTGATCGCTTCGGGCCTGAAGGCCATTACCGCCGGGAGTCCCCGGCGGTAAAACGTTGTTTTATTCAATAGAGCTGATTCACATGGTTCGCAAACTGCTGGTCGGTTTTCTCGTTCTCTTTTTGGTGCTGGCAGCAACCCTGCTGGCAAAGGCGCCTGCTGAGCTGGTCAACGAGGCAAAGGTATACGAAATCGACGGAGACCTGGATAAATGGCTGGCTAACAAGGAGCAGAAAGTCAGCGAGCGTTCAGCCATCATCCCCGATACCGAGAAACGCATTCGCTGGTACCAGGGTCACAGGAATACAAAAACGCCATATTCGCTGGTGTATTTTCACGGCTTTTCTGCGACACGGCAGGAAATTGCCCCGGTCGGGGAGCTGATTTCAGACGCACTGGGCGCCAATCTGTTCGAAACACGCCTGACCGGCCACGGTCACCAGCACAATCCACTGGATGGCGTGCGGGCCGAAGACTGGCTCGATGACGCCGCCGAAGCATTGGCAATCGGGGCCGCCACAGGCGACCGCGTCATTGTTATGGGAACATCAACAGGAGCGACTCTGGCCATGGCAATGACAGACCACCCCTTATTTGGCCAGGTCAGTCATATCATCCTGTTGGCACCAAATTTTGGACTCCTGGACTCCAACACCGAGTTCCTGACCTGGCCAGGCGGGCCCCAACTGGCTTACCTGGTCGTCGGTGATACACACAGCTGGACGCCGCGAAACGAGCTACAGGCGCGTTACTGGTCGTATTCCTACCCGATGGCCGCAATCGTTGAAATGATGCGCCTGGTCGAATACGTTCGCGGCAAACTGCCCATGCGGCTGCAACAATCCCTACTCACACTCTATTCGCCCCAGGATGCGGTGGTCGACACTCACTGGATCACCCGGTCATTCGAGCAAATCAACAGCGCGCGCAAAAAACTGATCACGATTCCGGGATTCGCCGACCGCGACAACCACGTCCTGGCCGGCGACATCATGCTGCCGGAAAATAACGAACCGGTCGCCAATCACATTGTCCGGTTCGTGACAGCCGATGAATGATTATTGCACCGCAGTGTTCCTGATTATTCGGTGCTTATGGAAATATCTCCGCTGAATGTCTCCAGCCTTACTTCGGCGCCATTGTCACCTTCGCGGTGGTTCAGCATCACACCTGGTCCCTGCGACACTTTCGCCGAATTGCCAAAGTCTGAATGGATATCTCCGCTGTAGCTCTGGGCGGTAAACTCGGCCTGTTGAGAGTCAGGCAACTTCAAATAGACATCTCCGCTCATGGAGTCACTGGTCAGGCGGCCACCGTCATTCAAGGAAAGTTCCAATGTCATTTCGCCGGATACCGATTCGAATCGACCGCGGCTGACTTCTTGTGCTTCGAGTGAAATATCCCCGGATACGGTGCTCACGCCAATCTCACCTGACAGGCCGACGAGGGTAATATCCCCGCTGACACTTTCAACATTGGCACGGCTGGCCTTTCCTTCAAATTCGATGTCTCCGCTGACCGCAGCCAACTCAATCCGCTGGGACGCCGATTCTACTCCGAGGTCGCCGGAAACTGTATTCAGCATGATGCTCTCAGCCTCGCTTTCGCTGATCGTTATGTCGACACTGACGCCTTCGGCCTCAATGCTGGCGCCTTTCGGGATTTTCAGATACAAGTCTGTGTCGTCAATACGGCGTTCGCCTTTGCGGTTACGTACCTTGACCTGAATACCATTGGAAGTCTTTGTGATCTCAACCTCCTCGACATCATCACCGGCAGATCCGCGGACTTGAGCCTCCGAGCGATCCCAGGCGGTAAATTCAATGCTGCCTGCCAGGTTTTCGACCAGAACATGGCCGTCTTTCGGCATGTCCAGCGTCTTGTCGATTTCATCGCCGCCAATTGCAATCAGGGGCGTTGAGAGCGCGACAACAAAGGCAGCAGTCACTACTGTTCTGATTTTATTGTTCGTCACTTGGGTATTCATATGGTCATCCTCCGGCTGTTCCTGTCCAGCCTGGCAAGTTGTTTTAAAAATCCGAGCTGCCGCGCACGAAGCTCGAGCATGCGACCGCTTAAAAATTGATCTTCCGGGTTTTGTTCCAGTGCAGCTGTCAATACCGTTTCCGTATCAGTCAGGTCTGCCCAGCCAGATTCGATCATTTCGACAGTCTTCAATGGCAGAGACTTTCGAGATTCACCAATCGGAATGAACTCCCTGAATGCAGCCTGGTATTCCGATTCACTGGCAATCAGGGCGCCCTGTAACCGAAATGATTCGGCTGGTAAGCCGGTCTTTTCCAAAGCGACGGTGTCGACCGCGCCTGACGGCTGGTCATTTCGCAGAGGACCCAGCAACAGGCCAACGGTAAAGGCAAGCAGCACGGAAGCCGCCACCGCTTTCAACATCCAGCCACTTGAAGAAGCTCTGGAAACTTCAGCGGGAGACGGGCTCTCAATCCTCGCCGAAATTTCCGGCCAGGGGTCTCTGTTCGGGCTGATTTCACGCGGAAGTTCACCCAGGCGTTCGACCAATTCATGCTCTGTAATTCTGGATTTCATTTTTCCAATTCCTTGCGGACCAATTTCCGAGCTCGATGCAGTTGGGCTTTTGAAGACCCTACTGCCATACCGGCAATTTCAGCTATTTCCGCGTGGCTATAGCCCTCTACGTCATACAGGATCAGAACGGTGCGCGCCCGCTCCGGTAAACGGGATATTGCCTGTTCCAGATCCATACGCTTGTCTGCGTACACATCTTTTTCACCGGTTGCCAATCGTTCCACTGTTCCTTCCAATTCCGTTTCCCTGCTCAGGCGCCTCATCCGGGAACGCCGGTCGCTCAATGCGACATTTGCGGAAAGCCTGTGAAGCCAGGTGGAGAAGCGGGCTTCTCCCCTGAAGCTGTCCAGCTTGTTCCAGGCCCGGACAAAAGCTTCCTGCAACATATCCTCGGCCAGCGAGGGGTCGCCTCCACACAGTCGCCACAGCAGTCCGTAAATCCGATCCCGGTGACGCCGGTAGAGTGTTTCGAAGGCCAAGCGGTCGCCCTGTCCGGCTTTTTCCACCAGCTCAGCATCTTCATCGTGTTGTGCGGCGTTCGCTTCCCACGATGCCACTTGCGCTCCTCCCATGTACATTGGACTGTAACCCTCGGCAAAGGGTTTAAATCAGAAGTTCAATTCTAAGGGAGTATGGGAGCCAGCGCAGGAATTTGAAATCCCGCATGCCTCCGATGCAACCCTCGATCGTTGAATCTGGTGCTGTGAATGCCATGTCTCTGGCGGGTCTTGGCGATCGACATCGAAAACTGTCCGGATTGCGGCGGAACTCTAAATGTCGGAGCTACCATAATCGACGCTGAAGAGAATGACATCTGCATCCTCTCCAGGCATTCTGATCGGGCCACCGGCGACCATGCCCAGTTTCTCCAACAGGTGCACTGAGCGAGTGTTTTCCGCGCTGACGATGGCATAGAGCATCGCCACTTTCATATGCTCCCGCGCATGCTCAGCCACTGCCTGGGCTGCCTCGAACGCATACCCGCTGCCACAATACGCCGGCAATAAGCCATATCCAATATCCGGATACTCAAGATTGTCGCGTTTGAAAAGACCACAGATCCCCATTGCTTCGTCCGAACCGCTTAACGCCAAACGGTACGGGCCAAACCCGAAATCACGGTACAGTTGCAGAATTCCATTGCGCAGGGCATCGCGTGCCTCGTCCAAAGTCCGCACACCCCGATCACCGACAAAGCGGACAAAATCCGGATCGTTCCAGATCGCCAGCATCAAGTCGGCATCATCCTCGGTCAGCCAGCGTAGCTGTAGCCGTTCCGTCTCCAAATGCGGTAATCCAGCGCGATGATTCACCGCGCAATTATAGCTCCAATTTTGCCCGACACCGACCACCCGTTGCCGCCACACACCTGCTGGTGATTGACGGTGTCGTCGACGCCTTCTGGGGCGGGGCGGTTAGATCCGTGTGGTGTTGGATCCGCTGGAATCTGGTGCCGGCCAGTTTCGCTTGTGTCCGAACCGGGAAGTTAACCTCCGTGAAATTTACGATCAGGGGGGTTCTGCTATGCGCTGAGTAGCGGAATTTCTCTTTGCAAGAGCAACATGGTCCGCATCCGACTGCGAGTACATCCGGTCATGAAGAAAGAAATGAATAGCTTCACAGTGTTCTTACTTGAAACATGGCTTCTCGCATCTATACTGATGCGTTCACAATTTACAACAACGAGCCGCTTGCCATGCCAAGAATAGCATTCTCCGTCGTATCCCTCATGTTTCTCACTGCCTGTTTTGACGGCGATCAAGCAGGAGCACCAACCGTAGTCGGTTCCGGGGACTTTGTCGCTGACACCGTCTACATCAACGGCAGAATTTACACTGTCAATGAGGCCCAACCCTGGGTAGAAGCGGTGGCGATCGCCGGTGGCAAGTTTGCCGCTGTGGGAAGCAACGCCGAAATTGAGGCGCTGGTCGGTGACAAAACCAGGTTGATCGACCTTGAAGGTGATTTTGCCATGCCCGGCCTCCACGACAGCCACGTGCACCCATCTCTGGTTTATACGTTTGAGGAAGCTGGTGAGTTACTTTTCCCTGAATCCACCTCGCCGGACGAGATTATTGTCCTCGTAAAAAAATTTGCCGAGGCAAATCCGGAACTGGAGGTTATTCGCGGGCAAAAATGGTCAGCCAGTAGTTTTCCGGGCGGAAAGGCGACCAAAGATTGGCTCGACCCGCACTTCCCGAACCGTGCAATATATCTGATCGATGAAACCGGACACAATGCGGTTGTAAACTCAGCCGCATTAGAGCTTGCCGGGATTACCAAGGACACGCCCGACCCAGAGTTTGGAACAATCGACCGCGACCCCGACACGGGAGAGCCGACAGGATATTTGTCTGAAACCGGGATGGAATTTGTCGGAAAACTCGTCAACCGACCAGATGTGGATGCCAACTATCGCGGGATCAGCCGGGCGTTGGACCAAATCCGCGCTTACGGGACTACTTCGATTGTGGACATGGCCGTTGGTCCAAATGCGTTGGAAGCCTACCGGCGGCTTGAATCAGAAGGCAAGCTCAACATGAGAGTGGATGCCTCGGTGCCTTTGAACGATTATCAGGCCGAACAAACAACCGCGCCTGAATCTGAGTCGGTTCTCGCACGGCATGCCGAACTGGATACAGCATTAATCGACATAAACCTGAAATACTGGGCAGACGGCACGCCACTGAGCAAGACCGCATTGCTTGTCGAGCCTTACACCGACGACCCAAGCACTCATGGGGAGATAACTATTGGTGAAGCTCAGTTTGAACGGATCAAACAGGCGCATCTCGATGGTATCCAAACCCGAATGCACGCCACGTCGGACGGCACGATACGCAGTGTTCTTGATGTCATTGAAGAAGCGCGCGCCGAGGACGGTAATCAGGAATTGGTGCACCATATCGGCCACCTGATGATTGTGGACAAAAACGACATTCCGCGTTTCAAGGAATTGAACGTCATTGCCGAATTTTCACCTGTGCTGTGGCATCCAACCGGACTTGGGGGTTTGGCAGTCAAATATATTGGTGAGGAACGCTATACCCGCTGGCAACCAATTAAAGAGTTCGTGGATGCAGGTGCCACCGTGGTATTCGGTAGCGACTGGCCTGCCGGAACACCGGATTCTGATCCCTGGCGAGGGCTCGAGGCGATGCTGACCCGAATAGATCCCAAGACAAACTCCGGCGCCAAACTTGGCGAAGGCATCGACCTCGAAACCGGTATTCGAACGCTGACCATCAACGGGGCCATCGCCATGATGCAGGAAGACGTCACGGGATCGATCGAAGTAGGGAAATATGCCGACATGATCATCCTGAATCACAACCCGTTGGAAATTCCTGAGACCAGCATCAGTGAAACGGAAGTGCAGAAGACGATTTTTAATGGTGAAGTCGTCTACGAGCGAGATAACTGACACCAGGCTGAGCGTCAGTTTTTCAGGATCACGGATGGCCACTTTTGGCCCAATTCAGAGATAGTTGTCAACTAAACTGCTGCAGTTTTCTGTTCTGCCATACGCTCAAGAGGGAAGATTGGGCTGGGTGCCTAACCTGCCCCTCACTGCAATTTCGTCAGCTGTTGGCCAATGCCGCGGCCACCCTGGCCTGTTCCGCCTTGATGGCGGGGGGCGTTCGCTCGCCAAAGCTGTCCAGGTAATCGCCGATTTCTGAAATCTCATTTACCCAGGCATTCGTGTCGACTTCGAGCAGTGCTTGCATGGTCTGGGCCGGTACGTCGATTCCGTCGAGATTCAATCCCGATTCTTCCGGCATCTTGCCAATGGGAGTATCGACACATTCCACTTCACCCTGGCTGCGTTTGACGATCCACTCCAGAACCCGCATATTCTCGCCAAATCCGGGCCACATGAACTTGCCATTCTCATCCTTGCGGAACCAGTTGACATGAAAGATTTTCGGTAATTTCTCCGAGTTATCTGAAAAACTCAGCCAGTGAGCCCAGTAGTCGGCAAAGTTGTAGCCGCAAAAGGGCTTCATCGCCATCGGGTCGCGGCGAACCACGCCTACTGCGTCGATGTTGGCGGCTGTGGTTTCAGAAGCCATGGCCGCACCCAGCAGAACACCATGGTTCCAGGACTGGCTTTCCATAACCAGGGGCACCAGGCGCTCGCGGCGTCCGCCGAACACGATGGCTGAAATGGGGACACCCGCGGGGGCTTCTGCCTGGTCTGAATAGGACGGGCATTGTGACATGTGCACCGTGAATCTGGAATTGGGGTGCGCCGCCGGGCCATTTTCAGGATCATACGGATTGCCGCGCCAGTCGGTGACTGGTACCCGGTCATCCAGGCCTTCCCACCAGGGCTGATTGTCTTCCGTAACAGCGACGTTGGTGAAAATTGCATCATGGTCCAGCATTGCCAGTGCATTGGGGTTTGTATTCTCGGCCGTTCCGGGCGCGACTCCGAAAAACCCGGCCTCCGGATTGATCGCCCACATGCGCCCGTCTTCCCCTATGCGCATCCAGCAAATATCATCACCAACCGTCCACACCTTCCAGCCCTTGTAGGTTTCCGGCGGAATCAACATCGCAAGATTGGTTTTTCCGCACGCAGATGGAAAAGCTGCTGCTACGTAATGTGTTTCCCCCTGGGGGTTCTCGAGGCCCAAAATCAGCATGTGCTCGGCCAGCCAACCTTCTGTCCGGGCCTGGTAGCTTGCGATACGCAAGGCGTGACATTTCTTGCCCAGCAGGGCATTGCCGCCGTAACCGGAACCGAAACTCTGAATTTCGAGATCCTCGGGGAAATGCATGATAAACCGCCGGTTGGGGTCGAGGCTTCCAATGGAGTGCAGGCCCTTGATGAAGGTCCCTTCGCGCTCGATACGACGCAAGGCGCCATCGCCCATGCGGGTCATCAGTTTCATATTGGCGACGACGTAAGGGCTATCAGTCACTTCGACCCCGCAACGGGACAACGGCGAATCGATGGGTCCCATGCAGTATGGAATGACATACATGGTCCGGCCCGCCATGCAACCGGAATAGAGTTCCCTCATCTTCGCCCTGGCCTCGCCGGGCGCCATCCAGTTGTTATTGGGACCGGCTTCTTCCTTGTCGGAAGTGCATACAAAGGTCAGATGTTCGACCCGTGCCACGTCAGACGGATCAGAACGATGCAGGTAACAACGAGGGTGTGTTTCCGGGTTCAGCTCAATAAAACCACCGCTTGATTTAAGCAATTCAACCATGTCCCTGTATTCCGAATCAGAGCCGTTGCACCAGACGATTTTATCGGGCTGGGTCAACCCGGCTACCTGGTCAATCCACGTTTTCAATTCTTGGTTGGTGGTCACGTTTTTACCTCGCAATAAAGTTGGCGCCAAAATCCCGGCTCACAGGTTCGTGATGAAAAATAATCTCTGTCCTTCAACAATACAATGAGCCAAATCAGTCCATGAGCAGATCAACAATAACCGATTCAGGATGGAATAAGCGTTCGAATCACATGCTCAATATAAGCTTCGAACTCTTCGCTGCTCAGGCTCGGGGTCTGGTGCTGCCGCTGAAGCTGCAGGAACCCGAGATAGACGGAATACGTCAACCTGGCCTGATAACGGGCATTGACGGGGTCCAGGCCCAACTCCTCGAAAGCTGAAGACAGGTGTTTCATTCGCCTGTTTGCAACGCGCTCGAGCACCGGCTCGACCTGTGGATGGCCGGCCGCTGCACACAGTTCGCTGTAGACCTCGTGGGTGAGTTTTTCCTTGCCTACTCTGCGGAAAAATGAAACCAGGCGATCACGGGGCTGGTCAATTTCTCCCAGGGCCTGGTTGAGGTTGCGCCCGTCGTGTTCTTCCCAACGCTGCAGGGCCTGTTCCAGCAACGATTCACGCCCTGAAAAATGCCAATAGAAGCTTCCTTTTGTAATTCCCATCCGGCGTGCCAGCGGCTCAACGGCGAGGGCCTGGACACCCTGCTCCGCTATCAGTTCGAGCGCTTCCCTTTCCCAGTCCTCCGCCGAAAGGGTATTTCTTTCATTTTTTTTCGCAGGGCTCATCCGGGCTTCGAACTCCAAGATTTTGACTGCCGCCAAGTGTACCGCTTTTGTAGTCAAATTACGCATGTATTGACATGTTTCAAAAGGTTTTCCATACTCTGGCGTATGGATACATTATCATGACCGGTTCATGTCATCGTGACCGGCGCGAAACTGGAGAGATTTCATGACCTGGTTATTGCTCTTGACGTTGTTGGGTATTTCACTGGCTTGCGCTTTTTATGGCACCGGCCTCCTGATGTGGAGTGCCGCGATGTCTGCGGCAATCGTGGTGTTGGCAGCCACCGGTTCCATACCGCTTGTCCCCTTGATTGTAATCACTGCAATATTCGCAATGATAGCCATTCCATTGAATGTCAGGCCCTGGCGCCAGCAATTAATCAGTACACCCTTCCTCCGGCAGTTCAGGCGCATGCTCCCCGAAATCTCAGAAACCGAGCAGGTTGCGCTCGATGCAGGCACAGTCGGTTGGGAAGGGGAACTGTTTGCCGGCAAGCCGGACTGGAAGATCCTGAAGAAGCAACCCTATCTGGCGCTGACTGTTGAAGAACAGGCTTTCATCGATGGTCCGGTCGAGGAACTCTGCCACATGCTGAATTCGTGGGAAATTACCCACAATGATGCCGACCTCAACCCGGAAACCTGGGAGTTTTTGAAGCGCAATCGTTTCTTCGGACTGATAATTCCCAAGGAATATGGCGGCCTGGGTTTCTCTGCCATGGCGCACCGCGCTGTATTACAGAAATTATCCTCGGTTTGCGCAGTGGCCGCGTCGACCGTCGCTGTACCCAATTCCCTCGGGCCGGGCGAACTGCTGTTGCATTACGGGACCGAAGAGCAGAAAAATCACTTTCTGCCACGCCTGGCGCGGGGCGAAGAAATTCCCTGCTTTGGACTGACCGGCCCTACTGCCGGGTCTGACGCGACCTCCATTCCAGATCATGGTTTCGTTTGCAAAGGGAAATACAAGGGTAAGGAAGTCCTTGGAATTCGCATGAATTTCGACAAGCGATACATCACACTGGCGCCGGTAGCGACGATTATCGGCATCGCATTCAGAATGTACGATCCAGAAGGCCTGCTGGGTGAAAAGGAAGACATGGGAATCAGCCTTGCGCTGATCCCGCGCGGAACCAAGGGTATGGAAATCGGCCGCCGCCACATGCCATTGAATCTCCCGTTTCAAAACGGGCCGATTCTTGGTAAAGACGTCTTTGTTCCCCTCGAGTCATTGATCGGTGGCATCGAGATGGCTGGCCAGGGCTGGCGGATGCTGGTTGAATGCCTATCCGTGGGAAGGGCAATTTCCCTGCCTTCGACTTCAACCGGCGGGGCCAAGGTAGGGGCACTGGCGACCGGCGCCTATTCCCGGATTCGCAGGCAATTCAACATGCCGATCGGGCGATTTGAAGGCATCGAGGCCGCGCTCGCGCGCATCGCCTCCAATGCCTACGCAACTTCCGCACTCTCCCGTATGACAGCCACCGCGGTAGACCTGGGTGAAAAGCCGGCAGTGCCCTCTGCGATAGCCAAGTACCACACGACTGAAATGGCGCGGGAACTGATTCGGGATGCCATGGATGTGCATGGAGGCAAGGGCGTGATCATGGGGCCCAGAAATTATCTCGGCCGCGGCTGGGAAGGCGTCCCGGTTTCAATCACGGTCGAGGGCGCCAACATCATGACGCGCAACCTGATGATTTTCGGCCAGGGGGCAATCCGTTGTCACCCCTATGTGCTGAAGGAAATGGAAGCCGCGAGGATTGACAACCCCGGCAAGCGCATTGATCTCTTCGATCATCTGCTTTTCTCTCATGTGGGTTATTCAATCAGGAATGCGGTCAGAACCCTGGTGCTGGGAATGAGTTTCGGCAAATTCGCCATGGTGCCCCATGATCGCAAGACGGCCAAGTACTACAAGAAGCTGTCCCGTTATTCCGCTGCGCTTTCATTCGTTTCCGATATCTCAATGCTGACACTGGGCGGCAAATTGAAACAGAAAGAGCATATTTCAGCCCGCCTGGGCGATGTACTGAGCCATTTGTATATCTGTTCAGCCATGCTCAAACGGTACGAATCAGAGGGCCGGCCAGTCGCCGACCAGGCCATCCTCGCCTGGGCCTTCCACAGCTCAATTTACAAGACTCAACGCGCATTGCGTCTCGTGGTCGACAATTTCCCGAACCGTTACATGAGGTTCATGCTGCGATTCGTCGTTTTTCCTTTCGGCCGTCGCGAGAAAGCACCGGGCGACCGGTTGACTCACCGGGTAGCCCAGTTGCTGATGGTGCCGTCTGACACGCGTGACCGGCTGACCCACGGTGTTTTCATGTCCGAGACCTCCAATCACCCGGTTTGTTTCATGGAGCGGGCATTACCACAGGTGATCCACGCCGAACCGTTGGAACGCAGACTTCTCAAAGCACTCAAACACGGAGAAATAAGCGGAATTACCTGGAATGACCAGGTTAAGGATGCGCTCGACAAGTCGATTCTCAGCAAGGAAGAAGTAGATATTCTGGTCCGGGTGCGGGAACTCGTCGCCGAGATCATCGCCGTCGACGATTTCGATGTCGAAGAACTCCGCCTTGGCAGAAAATCCAGTCCCAGGGTCGACACGCAACACGCGGCCTGATTTAACGGTTATAATTCTGGCCCCGCCTGAATCAGGCGGGGCCATTGCTTTGGGTGCCCGGAAAAACAGGTTCAGGTGAATCATACCTCGAGTCTGCCGGGTGAAACGGGAAGCCGGTTAAAGTCCGGCACTGCCCCCGCAACGGTAAGCGAGCCGGTCCGCTTCAGGCGGATCGTTTGCGGCTTCAAGCCACTGCACGAAGTGTGGGAAGGCGCCGCAAGGAGCCATTAGCTCATGGTGACCACTCGCAAGTCCGGAGACCGGCCCAGAGTTCGCAGTAACCGCGTTGCGGAGGGCAACCTGGGTCTGTGGATTTCTCCCGGCCCATCCCCCGCAGCGCATTGCAGACGCGGGTGTGCGCTATGGAGGCAAAATGAACTCCGGTACCAACTTTCTGATCCTGTCATTGACGGGCTTACTTCACTTCAGCCTGGTACAGGCCGAAGAAATCGATACTTACGAACTCAAACCGGACCTGGTGGTAACGCCATCGAGGATGGTCGAATCGTTGAGTGAGTCGCTGGCTGCAGTCAGCCTGATCACGCGTGAGGATATCGAACTGTCAGTCGCGGAAGACTTGTATGAATTGCTGCGTTTACAACCCGGTGTGGACATTGTGCGTTCCGGCGGACCGGGCAGCCAGACCAGCGTGTTTCTGCGCGGCAGCAATTCCAACCACGTATTGGTGCTGATTGATGGCGTCAGGGTAAGCTCCGCCAACACCGGCGCCTACGTGTGGGAACAATTGCCCTTGAACCAGGTCGAGCGAATAGAAATCGTCAGGGGGCCTCGTGGCAGCCTGTATGGATCAGATTCCATCGGCGGGGTGATTCATGTCTTCACCCGGAGCAGTCCCGAACCTTACGCCCGGATAAGCGCCGGGAGCTACGGAACGGGAGAGTTCGAGGGCGGCCTGGGCTATGCCGGCGAGAATACGCGCATCAGTGTGAATGCCGGATATCGTGATGTAGACGGTTTTTCCGCCCAGAATCCGAACGGTTTCAGTTACCACCCTGACGACGACGGCTTCAGGAATGTGAACCTGGGCGTAAAGGGATCCACTCAGGCGGATTATGGCAAATGGCAGTACAGCCTGCTGGCGCTGGACAGTGAATCGGAATTCGACCAGGGCGTATCTGATACAGAGCAGTTTATTGCCTCGGCAGGATTTCATGGCAGCTTTTCCCAGGATTGGGACTACCAACTGCTCGGCGGATATATCAGTGATGATCTGGATACCGATTTTGAATATTTCAGCACGGTGTTCAAATCGAAAAGGTACGAATTCAGTTGGCAAAATCAGCTGCATACCGGGCAGGATGGCAAGCTTAGTTTTGGCCTGGATTATTATCGCGAAACAGGCCAATCGGCCGACTCATGGAATGAAAGCCGAAACAATGCCGGGATTTTCGCGAGCTATGACCGCTACCTGAACCAACTGCACCTGCAGATTTCCGGGCGCCTGGACGATAACAGCCGTTTCGGTAAAAAATTCACCGGCCAGCTTGCCTTGGGTTATGACATTGGCGAAGCCTGGCAGGTCATGGGAAGCTATGGTTCTGCTTTTCGGGGGCCGAATCTCAGCGAACAGTTTTCGCCCGGCTTCGGCGGCCTTTTTGCCGGCAACCCGGATCTGGACCCTGAGTCCTCAACATCGGGTGAAGTCGGCTTGCGCTGGCAGCATGACTCCGCAGGAACGTTTTCGGCGGCACTCTATCGCACGGACGTCGAAGACCTGATCGCATTCAATGGCGAGTTTTTCCAGGCGATCAATATCGACGAAGCCCGTCTCGAAGGCCTCGAACTGGAGTACGCTTACTCTCATGGTGGCTGGATTCTCAATGCCAATGCGACGTTCCAAAGCACCGAAGACCGGGCTACCGGAGAATCTCTTTTGAGACGCCCGGACGAAAAGGGCTCGATCTCTCTGGACCGGCGCTTCTCCAACGGCTCCTGGATTGGGCTGGAATGGTTTTACTCGGGCAAACGGAACGATTTCGGCGGCATCATCCTGGATAGTTATCACCTTTTGAATCTGCGCGCAGGCTGGGCATTTACACCCGCGTGGCGACTGGAGCTGAGGGGCGACAACCTGGCCGACGAAGCCTATGAACCGGCTTACGGATTTAACGCCGCCGGCCGCTCCTGGTTTGTTTCCATTACCTGGATGCCCTAGGCGCCCTTACCCTGCCCGGCGGCATCACGCCGCCGGCGCAACTCGGCACGCATTTTCATGGGGTGCTCGACCCGCCGGAATTTATCCAACACATGGCATAGCGACCTTAGTGGATGGCGCCATGTCATCCGGGGTCCGGCAAACCGCATCACATCACGCGCCTGCTGGCGCTGCCGCGGTTTGTAACAGTGAATCGGGCAGTTGGCACAGGTTGGTTTTTTTTCGCCGTATGGGCACTTATCGAGCCGCCTTTCAGCGTAGCTCATCAATTTGGCACAATCATCGCACAGGCCGTCACCCTGCAAACCATGGTGGTGATTGCAGTAAATTTTCGTCATGCAAACGAGCGTTTCGTGTTCTCGCTTCAATCGTCCGCTTAAGCTTCCCATGAGTTCAGAATAGCGGTATTTTCGATTCATCTATTTGACCCGAATCAAAGCAAACCTGAATACGGCGATTTGCTATCCTGTCTCTCGTCGTGCGACTCGCCATTCTCAAAATTCTTGCCCTTACCGCCTGTATTTGGCTGGTTTCATGCAGTGAGAAACCGGGTGAGCAACATGCCGAATTTTTCGTTTTCGGCACACTGATGGAGGTCACCACGTGGGGGGCGGATAAACAATTGAGCCGAAAAGCCTTCGCGCGCTTGCATGCGCAGTTCCAGGATATGCACCGCGACTGGCACGCCTGGGAACCCGGCTTGCTTACTGAGATCAATGACGCATTCGCTGCCGGACAGGCAGTCACTGCAAACCCGGCCATTTTGGAACTGACCAGGCGCTCCCAAGAGATCGAAGAGCAATCAGGGGGGCGGTTCAATCCGGCGATCGGTGGCCTGGTCCGCCTGTGGGGATTTCACACCTCCGATTATCCGATCGAAGGCCCACCACCCGGAAAAGCCGCAATAGAAGACCTGTTGAAACAAAATCCGTCAAGCCTTGATGTCCGCATACATGGCCAGGAAATGTCGACACGCAATCGCTCGGTGCAACTCGACTTTGGCGGCATCGCAAAAGGTTACGCGACTGATCTGGCCATCGACACACTGGATCAAATGGGAATCAGCAATGCAATCGTCAACGCCGGCGGTGACCTGAGGGCCGTCGGCCGTCACGGCGACAGACCGTGGCGGGTCGCCATACGCGACCCGGCCGGAGGAATCATCGGCGTTGTTGAATCCCGTGAAGACGAAGCGATTTTTACTTCTGGAAATTATGAAAGATACCGGCAGGAAAATAACCAGCGCTACCCGCATATTCTCGATCCCCGAACGGGGTGGCCCGTTGAAGAGATCTCATCGGTCACGGTGATCACGAATGAAGGTTTACTCGCCGATGCCGCCGCCACTGCACTGATCGTTGCCGGGCTCAGCGAATGGCAGGATGTGGCTTATTCGCTGAATCTCGATAAGGTGCTGCTGATCGATGAAAACGGCAGAGTTTACCTTACAGCGGAAATGAACAAGCGGATCGGGTTTAGCGGGAAAGTCGATAAGAAAATTATCGAGACTCTCTAGAACATTCCGGTCTCCAAACGTGCAACTTCCGACATCATGTGGTGATTCCACGGCGGCTCGAAAGTCAATTCCACGTTGACCCGCTCTACCGTTGGAACCAGTTCGAGCTTGGAGCGTACATCATCAACAAGTATATCCCCCATGCCGCAACCTGGCGCCGTCAACGTCATTTCCACATCAATGATCCGACCGCCATGGTCATCCTTCGTCATTTCGCAACGATAGATCAAGCCCAAATCCACGATATTCACCGGGATTTCCGGATCGTAAACCGTCTTCATCTGGTCCCAGATCAGTCTTTCCACGTCATCTTCGGTGGCATTTTCCGGAAGACTGGGCGGCATGACCGGCTCTTTGCCGATCGCATCCGCGTCGATACCGGCAACACGAAAAAGATTGCCATCGACAAATACCGTGAAACTACCGCCCAGAGCCTGCGTGATATAGCCCACCGTGCCCGCCGGGATGGTTACTTCATCGCCTTGCGGGATCATCACGACTCCACAGTCGCGTTCAAAGGTGCATGGTTGGCTGGTCTGGGAAAACATCGTTTCTCAAAAATGCGGCCTGCTGCATCATATCTCAAGCACGACCCGCCAGAAACCGCAACACCGATTTAAAAAACGATCCGGCTAACCCATCTGGGATTGCTGATAGTTCTCGATACCAACGCGCTCGATCAGGTCCAACTGGGTTTCGAGCCAGTCTACGTGTTCTTCCTCAGAGCTGAGAATGGCGTCGAACAAGTCCCTGCTGACAAAATCCTTGCACGATTCGCAATACTCGATGGCCTCCCTCAAATCCGGAATCGCCTCCATTTCAAGGTCCAGGTCGCAACTCAGCATTTCCCGCGTATGTTCACCAATTCTCAGTTTTCCGATGTCCTGCATGTTCGGCAGTCCTTCGAGAAACAGGATGCGTTCGATCAATCCATCTGCATGTTTCATCTCATCCACGGACTCCTGGAACTCATAATCACCCAGGGCTTTGAGACCCCAGTCCTTGAAGATGCGGGAATGCAGAAAATATTGATTGATTGCGGTTAACTCATTGCGCAAAACGCGATTGAGGTACTCAATGACTTTAGGGTCACCTTTCATTTATGACTCTCCAAGATGTAAATTGAACGGGCTCTGAGGCCCCTGAGAGATCATTCTACAAAAGGAATCATTTTCTTGCCGGAATGAGAATCGTTCAGGAATTTGAAGCCATTAACTGAAGCTTAACGGCAGATTTCGGGGAACCCTGACCTGTCAACGCTGCGTCCATGACTTCACGGGCCAGCTTCACGCAGCTGCCGCATTGGGTGCCACATCCGGTGCTGAAACTAAGATCCCTGAAGCTGTTGGCGCCTTCACCTACCGCCTGGCGAATAGCGGAATCCGTTACTGCATGACAAACACAAATGAACATGAATCCAGCCTAATGAATAACGTTGATCAAGTAATTGATCCAGATCATAAATGCAAATGAGAATGATTGTCAATTGCATAAAGCACCTATACAATCCGTTTCACAAATAAGAACCATTCTTATTTAGAAAAATAATCGGGACAGTTACGAGGAGTTGGAATTGATGTACATTTTTTATATCGGAGTGTTGGTTTTGATGCTGGTCTCTCCGATGAGCGCATTGGCGCAATGCGATGATCCGTCACAACGCGATGGCAGTGAAAGTGGCCTTGAATGCGCCCAGCTCGAGCCCATTACGATATTTGGCCGGGCACAGACTGCCCGAGACGTAGCCGGAGGCGCCAGTGTCGTAACGCCCGACGATCTTGAGGAATTCGAAACAACGGACGTGGTCCGGGCCTTGCGCCGGGTGCCGGGCGTATCGCTGCAGATTGAAGACGGCTGGGCGCTGCGCCCCAATATCAGCATCCGGGGTACGGCGACCGAGCGCAGCAGCCGGATCACCCTGATGGAAGATAGTGTTTTGATTGCGCCCGCGCCCTACGCTGCCTCCTCGGCGTACTACTTTCCTACGTTTGGGCGCATCCATTCGGTGGAGGTACTTAAGGGCCCGGCGTCCATCACGCAGGGCCCCTCCACCGTTGGCGGCGCAATCAACATGACTTCCACCCCGATACCACAACGCAACAGGGGATTCATCCAGGGCGAAATTGGTTCAGAAACGACCTGGCGGGTACATGGATGGTACGGCGGTGGCAGTGAACGGGCCCGGTTCATGGTAGAAACACATCAGTGGCGCTCCGACGGCTTCCAGGAAATTGACAGAAGCAACGCCAAGACCGGGCTGGATAAGCGGGATTACCTGGCGAAATTAAGCTTCAGCTCGGACCCGGCCGCACGCTTGTACCAGCAGTTCGACATCAAGCTTCAGTATTCGGATGAGAACTCACAACAGAGCTACCTGGGTCTGGTTGATGCGGACTTTGCGCGAAACGGTCTGCGCAGGTATGGGGCCTCGTTAGTGGACGAAATGCAGAACGAACACGATCAGGTGGTGCTGACCTGGCGGTTGGAGACCCAAACCGGTTCCGGCCTGACCATTACCGGTTACAGCAACAATACGGAGAGAGCCTGGTACAAGACGGAAGGGATGGATCTCGACGGTAGCGATGACCCACAGTCGTTCCAGCGAACCAGTTGGTCCCATATCATTACAGCTGTTAACCGCGGTGAATCACTCGGTGACTTTACTGCTACTGAACTCCAGGCCATCCTGGATGGTGCCGACACGCCCGCAGGCTCGATTCAGTTGCGCAACAACTCGCGGGAATACTATTCCCGGGGAATCCAGATGATGTTCGATACCACGATCAGCAGCGGTTCGGCATTTCATAATCTCCAGGCCGGGCTGCGCTATCACGAAGACCAGGAAGACCGGCTGCAGCGCAACGACAATTATCAGCAACTCAACGGCCAATTGACGCTCAACGAAATGGGACTGGAAGGAAATGCCGGAAACCGGGTCCAGGACGCGAGCGCCTGGGCTGCCTATGTATACGACCGGATTGAATGGGATTCATGGACACTGACACCAGGTTTACGCTATGAGAACATTGATTTGAGCCGTATCCGTTGGAACACGGGGAGCGATGACCCCGCCAGCCGCGACCCTGACAACTACCGCGATTCCCGTGAAAACAAAGTGGATATCTGGCTTCCGGGCATGGGTGCGCTGTACGAACTGAATCCGACCACGCGTATCGTGGCCGGAATTCACAAAGGATTCTCCACGCCCACCAATGCCCCTGGTGTCGACCCGGAGGAGAGCATCAACTACGAACTGGGTGTCAGACACGATAGTGGTCGCAGCAGCCTGGAAGCGCTGTTCTTTTTCAATGATTATGAAAACCTCGTGGGCGTTTGTACCAATTCTTCCGGCGGCGACTGCAACCCGGGTGACGCCTTCAATGGCGACGGAGTTCATATTCCCGGCCTGGAGTTTACCTACAGCATTGCCTTCGAATCCCAATCCGGCTGGGAAGTCCCGATCCAGGTGGTTTATACCTGGATGAAAGCGGAATTTCAGACCAGTTTCGATTCGGACTTCTTCGGCAATGTGAACAAGGGCGACCCTGTGCCCTATGTTCCTGAAAATCAGCTGTGGGCTTCACTGGGGGCGATTAAAGGGCCCTGGTCCTTCCACCTGAGTGGCAACTACGTCGGGGCAGTCTGCACCGAGGCCAGTTGCGGCCGCTATGAGAAAACGGAATCTGCGCTCCTGTTCGACTTTTCCACCCACTACCGGATTAATGACAGCTGGGAGTTGTACGCCGTAGCCGAGAACCTGACCGATGAAATCTATATCGCCGCCCGCGATCCTTACGGAGCACGCCCGAACAAGCCACGAACCTTCATGCTGGGAGCAAAATTCGGATTTTAGGAAGTGCTATTGTGGGAGTTGGCCATCGGTTCGAGTAATGAAAGGGCCTTTTGATAGACACTGCGTTTGAACATCACGACGTTTTCCACCGGGTACCAGAAATCCACCCATTTATAAGTGCAAAATTCAGGTTCATCGCAGCTATCGAGACTGAATGACGACTCACTTCCAAGAAAACGCAACAGAAACCAGACCTGCTTCTGTCCGATACACAATGGTTTGCTGTAATGACGCCGGTACCGGCGCGGCAGACGATAACGCAGCCAACCGGGCGTGGAACCGATCAGTTCAACCAGGTCGGGGGTCAGCCCGGTTTCTTCCCTCAGCTCCCGATACATGGCTTCAAGCGGTGTTTCGTCAGTGTGCATTCCACCTTGCGGAAACTGCCAGCCGTCATTGTTTGAGCGTTGCGCCCAAAAAACACGCCGGTCGTTGTTCATCAGAACAATCGCAACATTGGGTCTGTAGCCGTCAGGATCGATCATTTCTTCTGCTTGCCTGCCTCGATTGGGGCATGTGATACTTCCGTTTTCCTGAATCTGGAATGTTAATCGTTTCTTCCTGATGATGCCAACAGCATACAGACGCCTGCTGTTTTTTGGGCTTTTCCTGCTTTCCGCGGCAAGTATTGCCATTGCTTCGGCAACTGGATCGGTCATGCTGGACTGGAGCCAGTGGGCAAGCGCGATCTCCAACCCGGCATCGGACCTCGGGGAACTGGTCTGGCGCCTGCGTTTACCTCGCGCAGCCGCTGCCTGGACGGTCGGCGCACTGCTTTCGCTTTCCGGCTGCCTGATGCAGGTTCTGTTGCGAAACCCGCTGGCTGACCCTTACATCCTGGGTGTTTCCGGAGGTGCTTCATTTGCCGCATTGTTCGGGATGACCATTGGAATATCTGCAGGAATGATACCCGCACTGGCCTGGGCCGGCGCCCTGATTTCGATCCTGATTGTATTCAGCCTGGCGCGGGGTGAAGGGCCCTGGAGTGGAACCAGGCTTCTGCTGACCGGAGTCGTGACCGCGTCGGGTTGGGCGGCTCTGATTAGCCTTTTACTGACCCTCGGGCCTGACGGAAGTCTACGCGGAATGCTCTTCTGGCTCATCGGCGATCTGAGCTATGCCAGACTTCCATACTGGGCGCTGGTCATATTATTGTTCATCTTTTTCATCTGCCTGGGGATGGCCAGGAGCCTTAACGTTCTGGCCATGGGAGAGACTACAGCGCGCCTGCTGGGAGAGCCGACCAGAAAGTTGCTCTGGCTGGTTTACCTGTTGGCTTCCGTGCTCACGGCGACCGCGGTGTCCATCGCAGGAAATATTGGTTTCGTGGGCCTGATCGTGCCGCACCTGATGAGGTTGCTGGTCGGTTCCGACCACCGCGTGCTGCTGCCGGCAGCTGCGATGTTCGGTGGTCTGTTCCTGGTACTTTCCGATACCCTCGCCAGGACGGTGCTGGCTCCCAGGCAATTGCCGGTCGGCGTGGTCACCGCTTTGCTGGGTGTACCCCTGTTTCTTCTTCTGCTGAACCGCGCCCGGGTCAAACAATGATCGTGAAGCCGTGAGCGTACTAAGCTGCAAAAACGTGAGTGTCACGATAGCGGGCATCCAGGTGGCCAATCACCTCGACCTGGACCTCAAGCCGGGTCAGTTCTGGGGATTGCTGGGCCCTAACGGTATCGGCAAAACGACTCTTATGAAATGTCTGGCCGGACTCGATGAACCCGCTCATGGCCAGATCCTGCTGGAATCACGGGACATTCAGGGACTACCAAGAAAATTGCTGGCCCGCCACATTGGTATGCTCCAGCAACACACCGTGTACGTGTTCGATTCGAGTGTTATGCAAACGGCCCTGACCGGCCGTCACCCGCACCTGGCTTACTGGCAAAGGGAGGGGGCGAAAGACCTTGAAAAGGCGGCAAACGCCCTTTCCGCTGTGGATCTTGAAGGCTTTTCAACGCGCAGCGTAACCGGCCTTTCAGGCGGAGAAGCCCGCAGGCTGGCCTTTGCGACTCTGTTGGTGCAGCAGCCCGATATCATGTTATTGGACGAGCCCACCAACCATCTGGACCTCAGGCACCAGATACGAATCATGAACATGGTTCAGGAAAAGACAGAAAGTGAGTGTCATTCGGCTTTCGCCGCCTTGCACGATATTAACCTGGCCGCACGGTATTGCAGTCACATCCTCATGCTGTTCGGAAATGGAGACTGGTGCGCCGGCACCTGCAGCGAGATGTTGAACGAATCCAGCCTGGAAAAACTATACAACTGCCCGGTTGAAAGGCTGGATAGCCCTAAGGGGCCCCGTTTTCTTCCGGCGGCAGGTTAGCTCTCAAACCCGTATAAATTTTACCCAGGCGCCAGGCCCCAAAACCCCACAAGCCCAGCACCGGCAGATAGACCCAGGCGATCTGGGATATGGACAGGCCAATCGTGGTCAGGCCTTTGAAAATCCAGCTGGCTGTTACATCGCTGCCCCGGTAAACCGCTGTATCGATGAAGTTTTTACTCTTGTACTTGGTTTCCCGCTCAACCACGGTGAACAGCATCTCCTTGACCGGGCCCAGCACACCGTAATTCAGCGATCGCTGAGCCACTTGCACCGCGGCAAAAAGAACCAAGCCGACCGAACTGCCAAGGATCACGAATCCGCCGGCCAGCAAAGCAGGAATGATGACCAGGGTGCGCGACATACCCAGGTAGCTGACCAGTCGTGAAGTGATGAAAAACTGGAAAAGAAACGCCAGCACCTGCACTACCTGGTCAACATGGCTGAAAAACGTCGTGCGTTCATCGAAGCCGGCAATATGTTCGTTCACCAGCACGGCCAGCCCGTTGAAAAGAAAGGTTGATGTCAGGTTATGCAGCAGCATCAGGAGGCAGGCATAAAGCAAATACTCCGACCGGAACACATGAATCGCCCCTTCCCAGATGCCTCCGCCAATGACTTCGGTGGGCTGGTCGTGTCGCTGGTGCCGTGTATACCGCCCAAGAAAAACCGCCAGCAGCGTTGCAATTGCCAGGAAAACGGAAGCCATCAACATGACGCCCGTCGCGCCGTAGCCGGGCACCACCGCTTTGGTAATCGACGGCGCGATAATGGCGCCGATACTTCCGCCAGCCATGATGAAACCGAACAGCCGTTGCGCCTGGCCCGGACGGAAGATATCCGCCATGAAACTCCAGAAGACAGATACCACGAACAGGTTGAATACGCTCAGCCAGACGTAGAAGGCACGCTGCATCCATAAGGGCGTCGCGTCGTCCTTGAAACCCAGCGCAAAAAAGACCAGTTGGGAGATGAAAAACAGGTAGATGGCGGGAATGAATTGTCCACGCCTGAAGCGTGAAACCAGGTAACCAAACACGGGCACAATCAGCAGCATGGCCAGAAAAGTCCCGGTGTAAAGCCAATGGAGAATCTCGCTGTTGTTCGCCGCAACGGCGCCGCGCAACGGCCGCAACATGAAGTAGCCGCCAAGTAGAAAGAAAAAGTAGAAAAAAGCGATGGCCAGGCGGGGCCATTCACCATGCTCAACCCGAACCAGGCGCTCGAGAAAATTACTCATTTTGGAAGCTTGAGCCGCTGCGGGCATCAACCGTCCATGACATTGACTGCCTGGCCTGGCTGCAGTCGTTCATTACCACGGGTCACTACCCTATCGCCCGGCGAAACTGCACCCAGAATTTCAACATGTTCGCCCTGGCCCACACCAACCGTCACCTTTACCTGTTGCGCCTGGTTGTTTGTATCCACCACGAAAACACTCTGGCCTTCGGGCCTCAGCACAAGCGCATCCCTCGGCACGGTCAATACTTCACGGGAGTCGGAAGTAGGAATGGAAACCCGAATGGTTTGACCGACTGGAAATAGACTACCCTCAAGATCGACACGAATCTCGAACTGGTGGGTACTCTCATCGCCAACCGCGACAACGGTTCGCACTTCACCTAAAACCGATTGCGAACTGGTTCGCAGATCAAGCAGTTGTCCCGGCTCGACAAATCTGAAATATTCCAATGGCGCACGGGCAATGATTTCCAGGTTCTCCTGGTCCACAAGCCGGATTACATTGCTGCCTTCTTCTACCCGCTCGCCCGGCGTCTTCAACCTGGCGACCACGATACCGTCATAGGGCGCCATAATCTTCGTCCTGGCCAGTTGGTCCCGGTTCTGTTCAAGCCTTGCCCGGGCTACGGCCAGGTCACCGCGAGCCACGTCCCGGTCGGAACGTGTCTGTTCCAACTGGGTGGCAGCCGCCAGGTTTGACTGCTCCAATTGAGTGAACCGCTTTTCCTCGCTTTCGAGAAAACGCAGCCGGGCTTCGGCACGTGTTATCTGTGCCTGAAGTTCAACATTCTGCAATTGAAGCATGGTGTCCTCGATCACCGCCACGGGCTCACCCTTCAGGACCTCGGTTCCAACATCCGCCACCGATATGAGCCTGCCGGTAACCTCCGCTGAAAGCCTGGCGTCGTTTCGGCTGACGACCGTTCCGGGCACCATGGTTACCGGAGCAATGTCCTTGATGCTGGCCACTGCAATCTTCACCAGGGCGGGACCATCCATCTGCGCCTGCAAAAGGCATGGAAAAACGGCCCATAAAGTGACCATTGCACAGATCAGCCCGGCTTTTGCTAGAGGGTTCGAATTAATCATTCTCATGTCTCATACTGCTTCCGGCACGAGGTTGGCCGCCGGATTCAGTTCTTCATTCATTCTCAGCAGACTGGGCAGCAGGACTAACGTGAATAGCGTACTGACCAGCATACCACCCACGATAACCGCCGCCATCCCCCGATACAGTTCGGTGCCGGCTCCGGGCATCAGCATTAATGGCAACATGCCGAAAATACTGGTTGTCGTGCTCATCAGGATGGGCCTCAGGCGCAAGCGGACGGCACTTTCCACGGCGTCGCGCCGGCTCATACCTTCCTGTTCGGCATCGCGCGCACGATACACCAACAGGATCGCGTTATTGACGACCAGTCCGAGCAAAATCACGAAACCGATCATGGTCAGGAGGTCCATTTGCTGACCGCCGGCAGCGAACAGGGCCAGGTCGACAATGCGCAGGGCGACGATACCACCCACCGTGGCCATGGGAATGGTCAATATGACCAGCAGGGAATCGCGGAAAGATCGGAACAGGGCTGAAATCAGCAGGTAGAGGATCACGACAGCGAGGATGAAGCTCCCGGTCATGCTGGTCAATGCTTCATCCAGGGCTTCCGCCGTTCCGCGGTACTTTACCGTTCCATCTTCCGGCATGCTTTCGAAGATCTTCGGCGCCACCTCTTCCCTGATAATTGCCAGGGCTTCTTCCATCGCCATGGTCGCAGGCGGAGTGACCCGCAGCGTCAGGGTTCTCTTCCGGTCAATGCGCCTGATATTCGAAGGCCCCGCGGTTCTGGTGACACGGGTCAATTCGCCAATGGATACTATTTGGCCGTTTGCGGTAGCCACCGGAATTGCACCCAGTTCTTCAGGTGAGTACCAGCCTTCAGCGCGCATGACGACGTTATAACGACGGTTACCATCGAAATATTCACCCAAAAATGCGCCGTCTCCCATGGCTCGAACCACGGTCGCCATGCGTGCACGATTCCAGCCAACTTCGGCAATCTTGCGGTCATCCGGGATCAATCGGATTTCCGGCTCCGCCAACTCAAGGCCCGGTACCGGCCGAACATTGGCTTCCGGTAAAGCCTGCATGACAGCAAAGAAACCGGCTCGGCCTGCTTCCAGCAGCGAATCAAACGAATCTGCCGACAGGTCGATATCGATCTTCCGGCCGGCACGGTGCCCGCCAAAGATCGGGTCCCGGCCGGTGAAACCAAAGGTGTCCGGAAATCCTGTCATGATTTCCTCGTTGAAAATCCGGATGACTTCGTCCACTTCATCATCATTGACCGCCTCGCCACCGATGAAAGATCCCCAGCCCTTCGAAGTTCCAAGGAAGTAATTCTTGACCTGTGGCTGTTTCTCGCCGCTCAGATAAGGGGCCAGGCGCTCATCGATGACGTCGACCAGTTCTTCACCCGCGGTCTGCATTCCCATGCCCGGGGCCGTAATCATGAAACCCATGAAGAAATTCTTCTTGCCTTCCGGCAGGTAGTCGGCCGGTGGTAACAGCGCCAACGCGATGAAAATCGGAGTAATGGTGAGAGTAGCTACCCAGGCCCAGCGCCTTCGGGAAGTGTCCGTCCAACTCATGATGTGGCTGGTCACCCAATGCCACCAGCTGCGGTGATGATCATCGATGGCCTCACCCTTTATCCAGTTCGCAGCCGCGGTCGGCAGGACGGTCACGGCTACCAGCAAGGACGCAACCACTGCGGCGGAGATGGTAATCGCCAGATCGCTGAATAACTGGCCAGCCTCATTCTCCAGGAAGATAACCGGCATGAAAATGGCGACCGTGGTCGCAGTTGACGCCAGCAATGCCCCCCAGACCTGGCTGACACCCCGCATGGAAGCGTCATTACCTTCCAGGCCGGCCTCGCGCTGCCGAAATATGTTTTCCAACACCACGATGGCTGCATCCAGCACCATGCCGGTGGCGAAAGCCAGCCCCGCCAGGGAAATGATATTCAGCGTACGCCCCGTGAATGCAAGCACCATGAACGCAATCAGCAAGCACAGGGGGATGGATAATGCCACGATCAGGGTTGCGCGAAATTTTCTCAGGAACCACCAGAGTACGACGATTGCCAGCGAAACACCCAGAAGGAGGTTATTTCGAACCATGCCAACCGAAGCGGAAATGTAAACCGTGTCGTCAGCGTCCTGTTCGATCCTCAGGCCGGCCCGGGCCAACTCGTTCTCCTCCAGTTCGGCGACCCTGGATTTAAGGTCCGCCATGATCTCGTAAACGTTTACCCCGGATTCGGGAATAACGAATATCGCGATGGATGGCCCCCCGTTCTGGTGCAGAATATTCGTCGAATCCACCATGGCCATTTCCACCCGGGCGACGTCCCGGAGCATGACAGGCCTGCCAGCCCTCCATTCAAGCACCAGTTCCCCCAGGTTTTCTACGTCATATTTTCCGTTGAAGCGCAGGGTATATTCACGCCGTCCCACCTCGTTGAGTCCGGCCGAGACGTCCTGATTTCTTCCCAACTGAGAAGAAACCTCAGTGAGATCCAGGCCGATGTTGGCAGCCTTGTAGGGGTCGAATGTGATCCGGACTTCGTGTTTCCGTCCGCCAAATGAACCTACCTGGGAAATTCCCGGCACGCGTTCCAGGTTCGTGATCACCGTTTGATCGATAAAATCCTCGTAACTTTCGATCGCCCGTTCATTGCCGGGTTGCGCGCTGATGGCAAACCAGGCGATCACCTTGTCAAAGTCGTCACCGCCGACACTGATAACCGGTTCCAGTGCATCGACCGGATAGCGGGGAACCTGGTTCAGCCGGTTCATCACTTCGATCAACGCCCGGTTCATGTCGGTGCCAATCACGAATTGGAGATTAATGCTGCCACGGCCATAATTTGCCGTGGATTGCATTCTGAGCAGACCGGGAATGCTGCGCAGCACGTCTTCCTGGGGCTCGATGATCTCTGATTCGATTTCGTTGGGCGCCGAGGCTCGCCATGGTGTCATGACAGAGATTTCCGGCCGCGATATGTCGGGCGTCATCTGGATGGGCAGGCGTGTCAGGCTCAGCACGCCGAAAATGGCGATAAGAATGCAGGCGACGACCACCGCAACCGGATTCGATAATGAGAGTTTTGTCAGTGTCACTGCCTGATGCCTTGAACCCACTGCTGCCGGAGCGGCAAAGTATACCCTGAAGCGAGGCAAAACCCGCACTTGACCTTTATCAGTACCGTTGGAAATTAGCCATGGGTAAGGCGGCATTAATTGGTTAACATGGTTCATCAACTCAGTACGCAAACGTATGGAATATGACTACATCATCGTCGGTGCGGGTTCCGCAGGCTGTGTTCTGGCCAACCGCCTGAGCGAAAACCCGAATCACCGCGTTCTCTTGCTGGAAGCGGGCGGCAGGGACTGGCATCCTTTCATTCACATGCCGGCCGGACTGGCCAGGCTGATCAGCCTGGATCACCTCAACTGGTCCTACGAAACCGAACCACAAACCCAAATGAACGGCCGCCGCATGTACTGGCCGCGTGGCAAGTTGCTTGGTGGTTCGAGCTCCATTAACGCCATGTGTTATTGCCGGGGACACCGGGGGGATTACGATGCATGGGATCAGTCTGGGGCTGCCGGCTGGTCATTCTCAGATGTACTTCCTTATTTTATCAAGGCTGAAGACCAGGAGAATGGCTCGTCCGAGTACCATGGCAGCGGAGGGCCATTGAGTGTCCAGAACCTGCGGTACGTGAACCCTCTTTCCGCTGTGTTCATCAATTCGGCCCAGCAGGCCGGTTTCGAGCGTACAAATGATTTCAACGGTCCGCAGCAGCGCGGCTTTGACTATTACCAGGTAACCCAGCGAAACGGGAAACGCTGCAGTACCGCGGTTGCCTATCTTCGACCGGCGCTGAAACGTTCCAACCTGACCGTGAGCACGCACTCGCACGCTGAACGAGTCGTGCTTGAAGGAAATCGCGCAGTGGCTGTTGTATATCGCCGCAAGCGAAAGACTCGGACTGCAGCTGCAGGCCAGGTGATCCTTGCAGGGGGAGCAATCAATTCACCGCAGCTCCTGATGCTTTCCGGGATCGGGCCCGCTGATCACCTGAAGTCAGTCGGTCTGGATGTTCAGCATGACCTTCCCGGCGTAGGCAAGAACCTCCAGGATCATCTGGATATATGCACGCTGGTCGATTGTCACGATACCATTACCTACGATCAGTTAAGCGAAGTAGCTGTCGGTATTCGTTACCTGCTCGGACGGAAAGGACCGGGTAGTTCCAACATAGCCGAGTCCGGGGGGTTTATTGTCAGCCGGCATGCACCCGATGACCGGCCCGATATCCAGATGCATTTCGTGCCCGCGTTCCTGGACGACCACGGGCGCAATATCCTGCCCGGTCACGGCATGACCATCCACGCCTGTGCCCTTCGCCCCGAAAGCCGTGGCGAACTGACGCTGAAAACCGCGGACCCGTTTGCCGCGCCAGCTATGCAGCCCAACTACCTGAGCACTGAATACGACCGGAAGATGATGCTCGAATGCGTAAGGATATCGCGCCAGATTTTCGCACAGCCAGCTTTCAAACCCTATGCGGGTAAAGAAGTGTTCCCGGGTTCGGGCGCCCAGTCAGAGGACGAGGTTTTTGAATTCATCCGGCAGAAAGCCGAAAGCATCTATCACCCGGTTGGAACCTGCAAGATGGGTACCGATGATCTGGCCGTGGTAGACCCGGAATTGAATGTTCGCGGACTGGAAGGTCTCTCAGTTGTCGACGCATCCATCATGCCGAGTCTCGTTTCGGGCAACACCAACGCACCGACCATCATGATTGCAGAAAAATTCTCCGCTATGCAGTGAGTATGGGCAGGGGTACGTGAATCAGATCGCAGATCGCCCGCAACAGTTCCAGTTCCGAGGGCTCCAGACGACCGTCATGCAACACAGTCCCGGCCAGCGCACGCACCAGTTTCTCCTTTTCGCTTGACTTCAGGCGGTCGAGCCTGCCCAGGGCGGTGTCCAGTGCATTCACCCAGTCATCACTGCGTGGCATGGAAGCCTCTGACCCAAAAGGCAGCGACTCCAGACCCGCGTTGAAGGCAGCCTGTTGCTCGGCCGGATTGTCATGCCCGTGACCGGCAACGACAGCTAATACCGCAAGAATTTCATTGCGACAACTGGCCAGCGAGCGGTTACCGGCCACCTTTACCCGGTGTGGATTGTAGGACTCCCTGAGATGAAGGGCGATAATCCGGGCCAGTAAATATTCGAAAACATCGATCCTGCCATCCGCCTCAACCAGCCCATTGACGGTATCCAGCACTTCGTTGACGAAATCCGGGGGGCGGCGTTTTAATGCCGGAAACGCCATCTCCAACAATGGCAGGCGTTGTTCCGGGGAGGGCAGACTGCCCGCGTCGAGCAGTGCCCTGACCTGTACTTCACTTTTCTCTCCCATCTTCCGGGCAATGACCAACAATTGTTTTTCGCGAATTTCCACATCACGATCAAGCAGCGAGTAGAACAGCACTTCCGGCGCCCATTCGGTCGAATGCGCCGCCTGCGCAATATTCTCTGGTATGGAGGCGGCGATGGCAGCGGCCATCAACAAACGCTCCCAGTCGGGATTTCCAATCTGATCAATGATTCGGCCGGCATCAAAGACACCGGCAGGTTCCTTTTCTCCCTCCGGCGTCTTTACTTCTTGCCTTTCCCTGAGCCGATCCCGCTGAATCCGGGTTGCCAGTTGCTCAAGATCTTCAGGTTGGAAACCCGGATCGACCCGGCCGATACGTTCATTCAACGGTGGGTGAGTGGAAAACATCATCATCTTGCGGCCGTCGCCGAAGA
>CALDVW010000028.1 GCA_937924405.1 uncultured Lysobacterales bacterium | reverse complement strand
ATCGCCCTTACAAGGCGAGGGTCGGCGGTTCGAGCCCGTCAGCACCCACCAGAAATCGCGGAGTGGTAGTTCAGTCGGTTAGAATACCGGCCTGTCACGCCGGGGGTCGCGGGTTCGAGTCCCGTCCACTCCGCCACTATTACGAAAAGGGCGCCCAAGTGGCGCTCTTTTTTTTATTCATTCAACACAAGTGAGTCGTTATGGTTCTTCAGTCAATTCGCGACAGACTGACTGGCATTATCGCCATCTTCATCTTCGCAATCCTGATCATTCCTTTTGCCTTTGTGGGTGTGAGTTCCTATTTCACGTCCGGTGCGGTGAACAGCGTGGCCGTTGTCAATGACAAGGAAATCACAATTGGACAGTACAATCAGGGCTTTCAGAATTACCGCAGACGTATGCAGGCTCAACTGGGCGCGGCATTCGATCCGGAACTGTTCGACCAGCCCATTATCCGCCGCCAGTTTCTGGACCAGTTGATCAACGAGGAATTACTGGCCCAGGTCTCAATCGATGCCGGGCTGGCCGTGGACGACGCGGTTCTGGCGCAAGCCATTCGTGACGTCGAAGCCTTCCATGTTGACGGCGAATTCAACGTTGATGTGTACCAGGCACGCCTGAACTCACAGGGCCTGACCCCCAAGCAATTCGAAACCAACATGCGTGCTTCGATGGTGCTGGGGCAGTTTCCGAATGCCATCAGCAACAGTTCCATCGCCACCAACTGGGAGAAAGCCGACTACGTTCGTTTGATGGAGCAGCAGCGGGATTTCAACGCGGTCATGGTGCCGGCTTTCCCGGCCGCTGCCGGCCCGGAGGAGACTGCGGAGACTGCCGCAGCAGAGGTGACACAGGAATCAGCTGGCGACACGGCCGCACAGGAAGCTGCCCCGGAAGCCGTGGTTGAAGAAGAAGCCATCATTGAGTGGTATGAAAACAACCAGGGTGACTACATGTCCGAGGAGCGTGTAATCATTGATTACATAGAACTCGATGCCGCAACCTTTGGCGGTGCGGTTGAACCGGACGAAGAAGCCCTCAGGGCCCGTTTTGAAGAACAGCAGGTACGCTTCATTACACCGGAAGCCCGGCTGGCTTCGCATATCCTGATTGAAGTTGACCAGCAAGCGCCGCAACTGGAACTTGAAACAGCGCGACAGCAGGCCGAGGATCTGGTGGCGCTGGCCCGCGAGGGTGGGGATTTTGCCGAACTCGCCAGGGAGCATTCACAGGACATTGGTTCGGCTTCAGAAGGTGGCGACCTGGGTTGGATAGAGCCGGGTTTCATGGTGCAGGCTTTCGAGGACGGACTCTACGCGCTGACGGTCGAAAACCCAGTTTCCGAACCCATTCAGACCGGCTTTGGCTGGCACGTGATTTATTTGCGTGAAGTGCGCCCCTCGGAAGGTATGACCTACACCGAGGCCCGAGAAATCCTGCTGGCTGAATACAAGGCCGAAGCGGATGACCGCCGTTTCCTGGAACAGGCTGACCGCATGGTGGACATCATTTATGAAGACCCGACCACACTTTCTGCGGCCGCCGAAGAACTGGGGCTGGAAGTGGGTCAGGCCGGCCCGTTCGGGCGTGCCGGAAGCGATTTCGGCCCGGCCGCGAATCCGGATGTGGTCAGCGCGGCATTTTCTGACCTGGTCCTGGCCCAGAGCTCGGTCAGTGACCCCATCGATCTCGGCGTAAACCACATGGTCATGATCCTGCTCAGGGAGCATTTGCCCCAGGCGCTGCTGCCACTGGAGGAAGTGCGTGACCAGGTAACGCAAAGCATCCGTAATCAGCGAGCCATGGAAGCGGCCCGGATCAAGGCGGAAGAACTGCTGGTCAGCCTGGATGCGGGCACTGAGATCAGCACCCTGGCCGGCACGGCCGGACTAGAACTGGTCGAGGCACAAGCTGCTTTGCGCGCCGGTACCGAATTCGATGCGCGACTTCTGGCAAAAGTCTTCCTGCTCAAAAAACCGGACGACAGTGGTCCGGTGACGGCTGTGGTCGAACTTGATGACGGCTACGCCGTGGTGCAGCTAAACGGCGTCACCGATGGCGAACTCAATCCGGAGGACGCACTGCTCAATCAGGCCTATGCCCAGCGTATTGCTACTTCGGCCGCCAGTTCAGAGACCATCGGTTTCCTGCGCATGTTGCGGGCCCAGTCCACGATCGAGGTGTTCGAAGACCGGCTGTAGAAGCTCCGCCCCCTTCATCCCGGAACTTGCGCAGCAGGTATCCGGGATCTCGGGAACAGTGGCTCGTTGAGCCACCGGCGACGGCCGCCTCCTGGCAGTCGCCTTCCTCGCAGCTTTCCTGCTGCTCGGGCCTAGTTCAGGCCCGTCATTCCCAGAATGTTGTAGCCTGAATCGACAAAAGTGACTTCACCGGTCACCCCGGACGCAAGGTCAGAGCAAAGGAAAGCCGCCACATTGCCTACTTCCCTGGGAGTGATGGTTCTCCGCAACGGCGTGGTCTCTTCTACGTGGTGCAGCATTTTCCGGAAGTCGGCGATGCCCGCGGCGGCCAGGGTCTTGATGGGCCCGGCGGAAATGGCGTTGACGCGGATGCCCCGCGGTCCCAGGTTGGCCGCCATGTAGCGCATGTTGGCTTCGAGGCTTGCCTTGGCCAGTCCCATCACGTTATAGCCCTTGAGCACTCTTTCCGAGCCCATGTAGGTAAGGGTCAGGATTGCGCCGTCACGTCCTTCCATCATTGGCAGGCCTGCTTTGGCCAATGCAGCGAAGCTGTAGGAACTGATGTCATGGGCGACCTGGAAGCCTTCGCGGCTGACCACGTCGATGTAGTCTCCGTCGAGTTGCTCGCGAGGTGCGAAACCGACCGAATGAACCAGGATATCGTAACCGTCCCAGTGCTTGCCCAGTTCCGTGAACACGTTCTCGATCTCCTCATCCGAGGCAACGTCGCAGGGAAGCACGATGCCGGATCCGGTTGCGTCGGCGATTTTCTCCACCCGGGTTTTCAGTTTTTCATTCTGGTAGGTGAATGCCAATTCGGCGCCCTGTTCGTGCATGGCTTCTGCAATTCCCCAGGCGATGGAGCGGGGGCTGGCGACGCCTACGATCAGGGCGCGTTTTCCTTCGAGAAATCCCATTTTATGTTCCTGTCATGAACCAGTTGGAGCAGGTTACTTCAATTTACTGAAAAGGTCATCCTGTGGACGGACGCCACGCGGCAGATTTCGCGTAAGCCGGGAAGCGAGACTCCTTCATGTCCTTTCCCGAGGTCCGTTGACGCCCTGAGAGAGCCGCTGCCGGCTTTTTTATGTTCGTGCGAATCAGGAGTTGTTTTCGGCTATTGGCCCTAAACTGCCGCCTTTCAGGGAACCGGGTCGTGGCCCCCGTCGCAGAAGGGCTGGCAGCGCGCGATGCGCTTCAGGGCCAGCCAACCGCCGCGGAGTGCGCCGTGCCGGGAAATGGCCTCGGCTGCGTATTGTGAGCAACTGGGGGTGAAGCGGCAATGGTTGCCCAGGAACGGGCTGAGCAGCAATTGGTAAGCCCGGATTAAGAGTTGTAAAAGCTTTGCCATCCGACCACTTTTTTTGGGAAATTTTCAGGCTTTAT
Organism: uncultured Lysobacterales bacterium; assembly: GCA_937924405.1. Classification (GTDB taxonomy): domain Bacteria; phylum Pseudomonadota; class Gammaproteobacteria; order Xanthomonadales; family SZUA-36; genus JAHEFT01. The sequence goes on along the minus strand of CALDVW010000028.1, from coordinate 5,220 downwards.
GAAATGAAAACTTGCCGTCAGCCTCAAGTTCAGCTATAACACTGCAATTTCTCTTTTGGGCGATTTGTCTGTTTTCAATAAATACGATTAAAAACAATGACTTGCAAATCGGCCCAAAAACTGCACCAGGAAGGAGTAGCTTAGCACGATGACATCTGATCGCGTTGAACTGAAAAAAGGTTATAAACCGAAGAAAAGTGAAGCTTACATGGGTCCCAAGCAGCAGGAATATTTCCGGCAGAAGCTGCTTAACTGGCGAGATGAACTCGTTGAGGAGTCACGTGAGACCATCAGCCACCTCCAGAGCGAGGTCCGGGATGTGGGAGACGAGGCTGAGCGCGCCACCCGCGAGACGGAAAACAGCCTGGAACTTCGCACCCGGGATCGCTACCGCAAGCTGATTCGCAAGATTGATAAAGCGCTGATCCGGCTGGAGGAAGGCGAGTATGGCTATTGCGAAGAAACCGGAGAGGAAATTGGCCTCGACCGGCTGGAGGCAAGGCCGATCGCTACCCTCTGCCTCGATGCCCAGGAACGCTGGGAACTCAGGCAGCGGCAACTGGGTGATGCCCGCTGATTCTGCAACCCTGAACAGCGCCTGATGCTCGGGCGAGAATCCGAAAAATGCCCCTTCTCTTGATCCAGGTAACAGAAGGGGCTTTTTTTTTGATCTTTTCTTAATACTTTGTTAACAAATGGGGGCGAATCTCGTATTATTGCTGCAGTTGCTTTGTAGGAGGAGCGTCACGTGAAAACCAGAAACCTCGTTTTAGCTCTCGCAGCGGCCGGCCTGGCACTGGGTACAGCAAATCTGTCAGCCGAAGTCGACCAACCGTGGCACCTCACCGGCCAGCTTGGGGGTGTGAAACTCGATTCCGACCGCAACACCAGCAATGAAGATATCTGGTGGTCTGTCGGTTTTGGCAGGTTCTTCGGCGACCATATCAGTCTTGACCTGGAATACGATGAGTATTCAGGCACTATCGAAAATTTTGCCAGTATCGCACCGCCGGGCGCCACCTTTGACGAATGGAAGTTATCTAACATAGGCCTCATGGGCCGCTATCACTTTACCGATTCCGCCGTCAGGCCGTATCTAGCTTTCGGTATTGGCCGCCAGAAACACAGAAACATATTTGATGAAGGTTCTGCGTTCAGCGGCTCCCTGGGTGTTGGCCTGGTAGGTCAACTCAGTAAACACGTAAGCACCCGCCTGCAGGTCCTGTATCGGACGGACAAGGACGATATGGGTGGTTTCCACGACTGGATCTACAGTATTGGCCTGAATTATGACTTTGGCGGCAAGCCTCCACCACCACCGCCGCCACCCAAGGAAGAGCCGCCACCGCCACCACCCCCGAATCCCGACCTGGACGGCGATGGCGTGTTGAATGAACGCGACAAGTGCCCGAACACGAGGCCCGGCGCAGTGGTCGATCTGGATGGTTGCGAAGTCGAAGCCGTTATCGAACTCGAAGGCGTTCACTTTGACTTCGACAAGGCAACGCTGAAACCGGAAGCCAAAGTGGTTCTCAACGAAGCCGCTGCTTTGCTGAATAAGCATGAGAAAGTGGTTGTCGAAATCGCCGGTCATACGGACAGCACCGGCCCCGAAGACTACAACCAGGGCTTGTCGGAACGCCGTGCCGAGGCGGTCGAGGACTACCTGACCGCCAATGGGGTCAATGCCAGTCGGCTGTCATCACGCGGTTATGGTGAATCCCGTCCGGTGGCCAGCAATGATACGAAAGAAGGACGTGCAGAAAATCGTCGCGTTGAGATGATCGTTCTCAAACGTTAAGGCGATTCCTTTCTGGTAGGAAAAGCCCCGCCCCGGCGGGGCTTTTTTTTGGTATTTCTAAAGCAGGTTGTGGGCGTGGGTTTTGATGGCCTGGAGCATGGCATGCAGGCCGTTGGCTCGGGTTGGGGAGAGGTGGCTGCTGAGCCCGATTTCGCGAATAAAATAGGGTTCGGTGCTGGCGATTTGCTGCGCGCTGCAACCCGAATAAACCCGGGTAAGCAAGGCGATCAGGCCGGAAACGATGGCTGCATCGCTGTTGGCGCGGATTATGACGGCCTCAGCGTCACCTTCCAGGTGCAACCAGACGCGGGACTGGCAACCGGCCAGAAGTTTGTCATCGGTCTGGTCTTCCGGCGCCAGGGGAGGCAGCTTTTTTCCCAGGTCGATAAGATACTGGTACCGATCGATCCAATCGGGAAACAGGCTGAATGAACTGATGATGTCGTCCTGCACGGCGACGGGATCGTGTGACATGCCGATTAACCGTCCTTGCGCCGCCAGCGGGTCACGCCGCCGGCATCTTCCAGCACGATACCCAGGGCGGTCAGTTCATCGCGCAGGGCGTCCGCAGCAGCGAAATCACGCGCGGCGCGGGCCTCGTTTCGTTTTTCGATCAAGGCCTCGATGTCGGCACTTTCCGGGTCTGCCGCATCGGCGCCGAACCAGGCGTCGGGGCTGGATTGCAGCAGACCGATCAATGCCGCGTCGGCCAGCAACTCGGCCGCAGCGGTGCGGGCGGTCTCAGGGGTAGCGGCCTTCGCCAGATCCCTTGCGACGCGGTTGAATTCCGCCAGGGCGACCGGCGTATTCAAATCGTCGCGCAGCGCTTCGAGAAAGGCAGCGCCCGGCCGTTCCGCCGGTTCGAAGGGTCCGTATTTGTCCGCGGCCGTGCGCAGCACGCCGTACAGGCGATCCAGTGTGCGCCGCGCCCGCTCGAGTTCCTGTTCAGACCAGTCCAGCGGTTGCCGGTAATGCGCGCTGAGCAACAGGTAGCGAAGTACCTCACCGGGGTGTTCTTTCAATAGCTCATGCACGACCATCGTGTTGCCGAGCGATTTGGACATTTTACGTTTTTCTACCGTGACAAACCCATTGTGCATCCAGTAGCGGGCAAACGGTATTCCGCGATGCGAGCAGACACTCTGGGCGATTTCATTTTCGTGATGAGGGAAAACGAGATCCTGTCCGCCGCCGTGAATATCGATGGTTTCGCCCAGGTGGGTTTCTGCCATGACCGAGCATTCCAGGTGCCAGCCCGGGCGGCCCCAACCCCAGGGGCTGTCCCAGCCAGGTTGCGGATCCGCAGATGGTTTCCACAGCACAAAGTCACCCGGATTCCTTTTGAACGGCGCCACTTCGACCCGGGATCCCGCGACCATCTCTTTCATGTCGCGGCCGGACAGGGCGCCGTAATGGTCAAATGATTCTATGTCGAACAGGACATGGCCTTCCGCCTCGTAGGCATGGCCGGCGTCAATCAGGCGCTGGATCATGTCCTGCATCTGGCTCAGGTGGCCGGTGGCCCGGGGTTCGATGTCCGGCAGACCGACGCCGATGGCTGCCATGTCCGCATGGTATGCGTCCGCGTATTTCGTCGAGATATCTGAAATGGGCACACCCATGCTGGCTGCCGCCTCGTTGATCTTGTCGTCAACGTCGGTGATGTTTCTGGCATAGACGACCTGCTCATAAGACAGGCCAAGCAGGCGGCGCAACAGGTCGAAGATCACGGCCGGCCTGGCGTTGCCGATGTGGGCGTAGTTGTAGACGGTGGGCCCACAGACGTACATGGTTACCCGCGCGGGATTTTGCGGCTCGAATTCCTGTTTTTCACGGCTGAGCGTGTTGTATAAGCGGATGGTCACTGGCCTTACTCGTTGCGATTTTTCCGATATGTGGTCTAATTGCGCCAAAGCTGATTATTTTACCTTTTTTCCTGCCGGCGGCATCAAGTATATTCATCCGGGGAGTATAGAAATGGCAAGCGAGTACAAACCACATTACGCGGCGCATATCGCCGAATTACAACGCCGCTGGGAAGCTGCCCTGGAAGAAGAGGGCCTGCAGGCGGCGCTGGTGCATTCCGGAACGCCCATGTATAGCTTCCAGGACGATTATCAGTATGCTTTCCGCCCCAACCCGAATTTCCTGGCCTGGCTGCCGCTGACGCAGCAGTCGGACAGCACATTGCTGATCGTACCGGGTGAGCGGCCGCATCTGGTTTATTTTCAGCCGGTCGATTACTGGTACCTGCCGCCTTCCGACCCGGAATCATGGTGGGCTGATCAGTTCGATGTCGAAGTCGTTCGTAATGCAGACGGGTGGCGGGCAGCCCTGGATAATAAGTTGGCCGGCCGTTCGCTGGCGGCCAGGGATATTGCCGCGATTGGCGACTCGCCGTCACTGGCTGATGTTTTCCGGCCTGAAAGGATCAATCCGGATGGCCTGGTGACGCGTTTGCATCTCGCCCGGACAAGGAAAACCCCCTACGAGGTGGCTTGCATTGAAGAAGCTGCGGGCCTCGCTGCCGTGGCTCACTGCGAAGCCGAGCGCGCTTTTCGTGAAGGCGAATCCGAGTTCAACATACATCAGCGCTACCTGTCCGCCTGCGAGCATAGTGACGCCCAGCTGCCGTATGGCAACATCGTTGCCCTCAACAGCCATGGCGCGGTACTTCATTACCAGGGACGCGAGCGCTCTGTGCCCGCCGAAATTCATTCCTTCCTGCTCGATGCCGGTTGCACGGTAAATGCCTATGCCTCGGATATCACGCGGACCTACGCCACCGGGGCGGGTGAATTTGCGGATCTGGTGCAGGCCATGAACACGCTGGAACTGGATCTCGTCGGCCGTGTGCGGGCAGGGCTGGATTACAAGGAACTATTCTTACAGTCTCACCTGGAAATCGCCGCTATTCTCAAATCATTCGACATCATCAGGGCCGACGCAGAGACTGCGGTTGAAAGCGGCCTCAGCAGCGTATTCTATCCGCATGGCCTGGGTCATTTTCTGGGACTGCAGACCCACGATGTTGCCGGCCTGATTGACAACGATGGCACCGCAATTCCACGGCCTGATGGACATCCTGCCTTGCGCCTGACCCGGGTGCTGGAGGCGGGTAACACCCTGACTATCGAACCGGGCCTCTACTTCATCGAGCCGCTGTTACAGGCCTGGCGTGAAACGAATGACCCGGCTGTCATCAACTGGAGCAAGGTGGAGCAGTTGATGCCCAGCGGAGGAATACGCATAGAGGACAATGTCCTGGTGACTGACAACGGTTGCGACAACCTGACCCGGCGCGCATTCGCCGAAGTCTAGTTGCAGGAGCGGGCCATGCCCGCGCCTTAGATTGATGCTCAAGAGAGGTGTCCGTTAGCCCTTTCCAGGACAGTCGGCTGTCGGGAACAGCCGAGTAG
>CALDVW010000027.1 GCA_937924405.1 uncultured Lysobacterales bacterium | reverse complement strand
CAGGCAACCGAGTGCCTGGGCCTGATCCGTGTCCCTCACCATCATGGCCCTGAACAGCGGTGACGGCAGGATATCCAGCGGTATCACCTTGTCGAAGGCGCGCAGTGGAATCATTCCGGTGAAGCGCCCGTTCTGGGAAGTGGTAAAAGCCCGTTTTCTTTTTTGCCCGGTTTTTCTCAGCAGTGTTGGCGCAGCTGTATAGCGCCTGGGAAACAGGCCGGTCCAGCCGAACAGATGTTTGTCTCCGCCCTCGTGAATTACTGAAACTTGCTGATGGTAACGTCCCAGGAAAGCCAGACTGCCGTCGGCGGTCCGCCCGTCCAGCACCGAACCGGATATGGCCCGGCACTCCCTGACATCCAGCAGGCTGCCTTCGAGCAGCTCGGTGGTTGAAGCGCCCAGGCGGGTGGCGACGAGCCTGGGCTGAACGATACCGTCTCCAGCCAGCGCAACGACCCGGCCGGTCTCGATAGTGCCGGCGGAAAACAGTGTCCCGATGGCAATCACGTCCTGGTATCCGATGTGCCATGCCACCCGGTCGGCAGCGACGGGATCAAGGAAATGGATATGCGTGCCAGGCAGACCGGCAGGGTGCGGCCCCGCAAACTCCGCCCGCCGGAGCCGCTGGACATCATCCGTTTCCAGGGCGCTGCCGGGGGCCGTGCACAAAAACACATCGCCGTTTGTCAGTGATGTGAGAACCCGTAAACCGGCCCTGAACGCTGCTGAATTCCTTTCGATCACGACCACCGGGTCCGCAGCAAGCGGCCGGGTGTCGATGGCGGTGATGAAAATGGACCGTGGGCGGGTGCCTGACAGCGGCACGCGGCTGAAAGGCCGGGTGCGAAATGCCGTCCACAACCCGCTCTGCATCAATCGCGCGGCAACTTCGTTTCCATCCGGGCTGCTCGAATCGTCGCTGATCACGGGCTCATACCGCAGATCGCCGGCGCCGTTCTCTTGCACGCGCACAACCACCGAATGAAGTGCCCGGCGGGCGCCCCGGTTTACTGCGACAACCGTTCCTCCGGCCGGAGAGGCATACTGCACCGGCGGATCCCGTTTATCGGCAAACAATGGCTGACCAAGGGTAACTTCATCACCCTCGGCAACGAGCAGTCGCGGTTTCAAACCCGGGTAATCCGGGCCGCACAGGGCAACGTGCTTGATTCGCGGACCCGGATGGATGCGCTGCTCGGGCTCACCAGTGATCGGAATGTTCAACCCGTCTTTGATCCGGATGTTTTCTACCGCCATGAATCTGGTCACTCGATACCGGTGGAGATGGCCTGGTGCACATCGTGACAGGTCCAGCAGGACAGCGCGTCGAAATCGATGCTCTTGTCCTCGAAGCGGGGGTGTTCATCGATCTGCCTTCGGTGACAACGGCGACAGGTAGTCATTTGATGCTCCCTGTCCCTGATCGGGTCGGACTCGGCGTGAACCGTGTGGCAGGTGGAGCAGTTGATGGTTCGTTTATCGTGCGGGCTGCCTACAAACTGAATCACCTCCATGCCCGTTTCCTCTTTCGCATGGCAATTCATGCAGGCCGCGAGTTGTTCTTCCCGCGGTGAAACGCCCGACCCGCGCCCGAAAGTCGTCAGCGGGGGAAATCCCCGGCCACCGTGAGCGCGTGAAATGTGGATGCTGCCCGGTCCGTGGCAGGACTCGCATCCCGTGCCGGCTGCAGGCGAGTGCGGGTTATTTTCATTTCCATGCGGACTGGTGGCGACAGCCCTCATTTTTTCTCCGGAATGGCAACGCAGACAGTCTGCAGCCCCGTTTTCAGTGTAGTTCGGAGTGCGTTTAACACGGGAACCGGCCTCTGGTTCCTGTGCCAGCGAACTAGCCGCCGATAGGATTAAAACCAAAAACCAACTGGTGAGCTTCAAGCAGCCGCTTATCTTGAATTCCCGCATGATCCGTTGATTCTAACTGAAATTTTTATCCTCTAAATCAGGTTTCGTACCAGGGACGGGTCCGGTTGACGATCCAGACGACCGATAACATCACCGGTACCTCGACCAGCACCCCCACCACCGTCGCCAGCGCCGCCCCGGATTGCAACCCGAACAGGCTGATGGCCGCCGCGACCGCGAGTTCGAAGAAATTGCTGGCGCCGATCAGTGCTGACGGTGCGGCAACACAATGTTCAACACCCAGCTTCTTGTTGAGCAGATAGGCCAGCCCCGAGTTGAAATACACCTGGATCAGGATGGGTGTGGCCAACAGAACTATGATCAGCGGTTTATCGATGATCTGATTGCCCTGGAATCCGAACAGCAATACCAGGGTGATCAGCAGCGCCGACAGCGAAACGGGATGCATACGATCAAGCACCCGCTTGAGCCGTTCTTCCCCGTTTTCACCGCGCAGCAAATACTTACGCCAGATGGCAGCACCAATGACGGGCAGTACGATGTACAGCACCACCGACAGAAACAGCGTGTCCCAGGGGACATGGATCGATGATATACCCAGCAACAGAGCCACGATGGGGGCGAATGCAAAGACCATGATCACGTCGTTCAGCGCCACCTGGGACAGCGTAAAACCGGGATGGCCGTCGCTGAGGTTACTCCAGACAAACACCATGGCCGTGCAGGGCGCCGCCGCCAGCAGGATCAATCCGGCAATGTAGCTGTCCAGCTGGTCCGCAGGCAACAGGCCGGAAAACAGGTTACGGATAAAAATCCACGCCAACAGGGCCATCGAGAAAGGCTTGACACCCCAGTTGATGAACAGCGTCACTCCGACGCCCTTCCAGTGATGCCTGACCTCGCTCAGAGAGTGGAAATCGATCTTCAGCAGCATGGGCAGGATCATCAACCAGATCAACACCGCCACCGGCAGGTTGACGCTGGCGACTTCCATGGCGCCGAGGTATTCGAAAGCTCCGGGTATCACCCGGCCCAGGGCGATACCCGCCACGATACACAGGACCACCCAGATACTCAGGTAACGTTCAAAAAATGGCATCGCAGCGCCTGCCGCTCTGCGCCCGGTTGTTTCACACTGCACGCTCAAGGCTCAATCCCCCCTCGGCAAAGCTGTCAGCAGCTTGAGTACACGCTGCTTCACCTCATTTCGTGTGGCTCGGAACTCAGCCATGATTTCCTGCTCCGTTCCGCTGGCTTTTGCCGGGTCCGTCAGCGGCCAGTGGATCTTTTTTACAGCAGGTGGCAAAGCAGGACATTGTTCGTCGGCATGGCCGCAAACGGTCACCACGATATCGGCCCGTCGCAGCATTTCATCATTGACAATCGTTGATTCCTGGCCGGAAATGTCCACACCAGCTTCTTCCATGACGGCAATAGCACGTGGATTTTTACCATGCGCCTCAATACCCGCTGACTGCGATGAAACATCAGCACCACCCAATTCCCGGCTCCAGCCTTCGGCCATTTGCGAGCGGCAGGAATTTCCGGTGCACAAAAACAGGATATTCATTGACAAACGATTGACTCCCTCTCCGCGCACACTCCGCACGGCAATTCGTGACTGACTGACAGACCATATTATCGCTCTAATATTACTGATTGATTAACAAAAAACCTGTTGACATGATGTAACTCACTGTGTTTTTATCCGGCTCTATGCACGCGCGCGAAAAAAGTCAGGCCAAAGTTGCACACCACAGTCACGGCAACCACTCCGCGCGGGCACTGAACCTCTCTCTGGGCCTTCTGGCCATTTCTCTTCTTCTTATTTTGAGATAAGGGGCGGGTTCAGGCTAAAGCAACAAACCAAACAGCTATAGAAACCCGCAAAAAAATTTGCGGGTTTTTTTTTACTAACGAAATGACAAGGTTTATTAGCAATGCGAAGCGACCAGATTAAGAAAGGACCGGAGCGGGCGTCAGCCCGTGCGATTTCAAACGCCAACCCGACAACCGACGAGTAAGGAGAGCCGAAAATGGCTGACTACGTACATATTTTTGACACGACTCTGCGTGACGGCGAGCAGTCACCGGGCTGTTCCATGAACGTCCAGGAAAAACTCCAGGTTGCCAAAGTGCTCGACGAACTCGGTGTAGATGTTATCGAGGCCGGTTTTCCTGCCGCCAGTGACGGTGACTTTCAATCGGTCAAGTCGGTGGGTGATCTCGGACTGAATGCCACCATATGCGGCTTATCCCGCACCCGCAAAGGCGACATCGAGGCCGTGGCGCGTTCACTCGATACGGCAAAACACAAGCGCCTGCATATCTTCATCGCCACCAGCCCGATTCACCGGGAATTCAAACTGAAGATGGACAAGCAACAGATTATTGACGAAATGACCTCCGCGGTTGCATTCGGGAAACAGTGGTTTGACGACATTGAGGTCACCGCGGAAGATGCCGGGCGCACGGAAATCGACTACCTGGTCGAATATTTCCAGGCCGCAGTGGACGCCGGCGCCAGGGTGCTCAACGTGCCCGATACCGTGGGCTACGTGACGCCCTGGGAAAGCCGGAATCTATACCAGCACCTCAGCGACAACCTGAACAACGCCGAGGATGTGATCCTGAGCTGTCACAATCACAACGACCTGGGCCTGGCCGTGGCGAACAGCCTGGGCGCCATCGAGGGCGGCGCACGCCAGGTGGAATGCACCATCAACGGCATCGGCGAACGCGCCGGCAACTGTTCGCTGGAGGAAGTGGTCATGGCGTTGCGAATCCGGCATGACCGGTTCGGCCTGGAAACCGGAATCGACACGACCCGGCTGTATCCCGCCAGCCGCATTGTCACTGCGGTCACCGGGTCACGCGTGCAGCCCAACAAGGCGATCGTAGGCCGCAACGCGTTCGCCCATGAAGCGGGTATACACCAGGACGGTGTGCTGAAGCATGCCGAGACCTATGAAATCATGAAGCCGGAAGACGTCGGCGTGCCGGAAAACAGCCTGGTACTGGGTAAGCACAGCGGGCGACATGCCTTCGGCAACCGCCTGGAAACACTGGGATTTTCGGTAGGGCGCGAACAGATGGAAGACCTGTTCGTGAAGTTCAAGAGCCTGGCCGACCGCAAAAAGAGCGTCTACGACGAGGATATCGAGGCGCTGGTGCTGGGAACCGAGCAAACGGGCCCCTGGCACCTGGACGCCATTTCCATCCACACCGAGGTGGAGGATGTCGACCAGTCTGCCGAGGCCAGCCTGAAACTGCGGTTTGACGGCCAGGCCCCGCGTATCCACACCGGGCGCGGCGACGGACCGGTAAATGCGATCGTGAATGCGATCCGGACCATCATCGATGAGGAACTGCGGCTGGAGGAATTCCAGGTCAACGCGGTTTCAGGTGGGAGCGACGCGCAGGGCCGGGCCCTGGTGCGCGCCACTATCGGGGCCAGCCGCTACCAGGGTACCGGCATTTCAACAGATATCGTGGAAGCCTCGGCCCAGGCCATGGTCAGCATCATGAACCGTCACCACCAACACCAGGGCAAGGATATCGCCAGCCCGAAGATCGCTGCAGCGATCTGAGTCCCAGCAGGAGCAACAGGATGTCTGAACCATCACCATCAACGGCCGGAGACGTATCTTCTCTAACGACCCTGTTTGAAAAGGTCTGGCGACGGCACCTGGTCAGGGACGAGTCGCCCGAGACGCCCGCTATCATCTATATCGACCTGCAGCTGTTACATGAGGTCACCTCACCGCAGGCATTCGATGAATTGAAACGCAGGGGCCTCAGGGTCCGCCGCCCGGACCGTTGCCTGGCGACCATTGATCACTCGACGCCTACCTCAGCGCCGGATGCGCAGGGAATTCGCCACTACCACACGAAAGAAGCCAGGGCGCAGGTGGATATTCTTCACGTGAACTGCGCCGACCAGGGTATTGAACTGCACGGATGGGACAGCCCGCACCGGGGTATCGTTCACGTGATGGGGCCGGAAATGGGTGCTACCCGGCCGGGTATGACAATTGTCTGTGGAGACAGCCATACGGCCACCCACGGCGCCTTTGCTGCACTGGCTTTCGGTATTGGCACAACCGAAGTCGGGCACGTGATGGCGACCCAGTGCCTGTTGCAAAGCAAGCCTAAAACACTCGGCATCCGTATCGAAGGTGAGCTGAAGTCCGGCGTTACCGCCAAGGATGTCATTCTCCACGTCATCGGCGCGATCGGTGTCGACGGCGGTACTGGTTCGGTGATCGAATACCATGGCTCAACGGTGCGCTCCATGGACATGGAGAGCCGAATGACGATGTGCAATATGTCAATCGAATGCGGCGCCCGCGCGGGCATGGTCGCACCCGATGAAACCACTTTCGAATTTCTTCGCGGCAGGCCACTGGCTCCTGCAGGCGATGACTGGGACCGCGCGGTTGAAGACTGGAAGACGCTGAAAACTGACCCGGGCGCGCAATTCGACCGCCTGGTTGAAATCGACGCTGCGGATATCGAGCCCAGTGTCACCTGGGGCACAAATCCCGGCATGGTGATCGGCATCGGTGGCGAGGTTCCAGCCAGCGAAGATGCTGCCACCCGTGATGCTTTGGACTATATGCAACTGAAAGGCGGTTCCAGGCTGGCAGGCGAACCCGTCGATGTGGTGTTCATCGGCAGTTGCACCAACTCCCGCCTGAGTGATCTGCGCGCCGCGGCCGAATTGATGAAAGACAGGAAAGT
>CALDVW010000026.1 GCA_937924405.1 uncultured Lysobacterales bacterium | reverse complement strand
TGTGTTCAATCCGATGGCAAACCGCGGCATCGCCCGCAACCTGAACTTCCTTGCTAACAAGAAAAAGCTCAACCACCGCATGCACAACAAGATTTTTCTCGCGGACAATGCCGTTGCGGTGCTGGGCGGGCGAAATATCGGCAACGACTATTTCGGTATCGACACCCAGGCCAATTTTTTCGACCTGGATGTGCTCACGGTCGGGCAGGGCGCCCGTGAAGCCAGCGCGGCTTTCGATGAGTACTGGAACATTCGGCACGCCGTGCCCATCAGTGTCCTTCACGACAAAAACTACACCGAAGATGATTTGAAAGCCGCTCGGCAGCGCTTGCAGGAATCTCTGCTGCAACTCAATGTTTTACCCTTCGTACTGGCAATGGAAAAGGATGAAACCCTGGAAAAGCTGGAGCTTTGGCGGGACCAGTTGAGTTGGACCGAAGCACATGTTGTAGTCGATCCTCTGGAGCGGTTCGAAGGCCAGGGCAGGTCTGCCATTGTAGAATTCGCCGAAGAACAGATAGCCAACATCGACAACGAATTTGTTGTCGAATCAGCCTATCTGATTCCTTCGAAAAATGGCATTGCCAACCTGAAAGAGTATGTCGATCGTGGTGTGCGCGTACGTCTTCTGACCAATTCGCTGATGTCGAATAACCACATTACAGCTCATTCCGGATACATGAAATACCGCAAAGCCATGCTAGAAGCGGGGGCGGAACTTCACGAACTGCGGGCGGATGCGGCTTTGCGTGAGCACTTCAAGGCAAATGAAAACGATGAAGAAGTACCGGCAGGTATTCACACCAAGGCCTTCGTCATCGACGGCGAGCAGGCGCTGATCGGCTCGTTCAATTTCGACCCGCGCTCACGCGACCTGAATTCTGAGATCGGCCTGGTGATCACCAATGCGGAATTCGCCCGCGAGGTTCTCAGACACATGGACGAGGATTTTCATCCGGAAAACAGCTATCGCCTGTTCCTGAATGAAAAAGGCAAGCTGCGCTGGGAGCAGCAAAATCCAGACGGCAGCATCACGATCCACAAGCATGACCCGGGCGCCTCGATCTGGAAGCGGATGGGCGCCCGCATGCTGTCGTGGCTGCCGATCGAGCAAGAACTCTAACTCACCACGCCACGACTGCTGATATGCCCTCAGGCAAACGCGGACTGCAACACCAGTTGCATATGGGCCCAAGAGGCCGTGTCGGCCAATTCATTGTAGCGCAGCGGAATGCCGTACTTTTCTCCATTCGCGGTGGCGATGGGATTTGAAAACCCATGCAAGGCACCCGGCAGGGCCACGAACAGGCAATCGGCGCCTGTTTTGTCTACCTCGGCGTGAAATGCTGTAACTTCCTCCGGGCTGAAGAACACGTCGTCTTCACCATGATAAACGGCCAGGCGGGCGTTCACTTCCCCGCCTTCACCTTCAGCCGCAATGGCCAGCGGCAAGGCGCCATGGAATGAGGCAACCGCCTTGAGATCGGCTCCGTAACGCGCCATGTGCAGCACGATGCCTCCACCCATGCAGTAGCCGATCGCGGCCATTTTTTCCGCATCGGTGCTGTGGTGTTCTTGCAATTGATCCAGCGCTGCGTTGAAGCGAGACCTCACGACACCCAGGTCGCTCAGCAGGTCATTCATCAAACCGCCAGCTTCGTCGGGGTTATCCGCTATTTTCCCGCCGCCGTACAGGTCAACCGCCATCCCGGTGTAACCGAGTTCAGCCAGCATATTCGCCCGCCGGCGTGCATACTCGTTATTGCCCCACCATTCATGCACCACCAGAACGCCGGGCCGTTCCCAGCCGATGTCCGCATCCCAGGCAATGTAGCCATTCATCTCTGTGCCACCGGAACTGTAGCTGATTTCCTGCGATTGAATATTTGCCATGGCTTGATTAACCTCCCAAAATCTGTTGACCAATCTGAGCAGTTTACTGCAATCCGGACTCGAGTAGTTTTATCCAGGTCATGTAACTGGCTTCCATTGCGAATCCACCCTGATGTCCCCAGATATGCTTGCAACAAACGAGGAATCTTCATGAACAATCCTGAAACCACTACTGAAATCAAGATGGACGTCTCCAATCTGTACCGCGAGGAGGTGTTCACCGACAACGCCGTGGGCACGCTGCGCCGGATGACCCCGGTCACCACGGCCGGCGAGCCTGACCCGACCCGCTCGGAGCAATATATCGGTTCAACCCAGGTGCTCACCACGGCGGGTCCCCTGCCCCTTTCTTTTGAAATCGAGGCGGAATCACTGGCCGAGGCGGCCGCCGCATTTGGCGACGGCGCCAGGGAAGCTTTCGAGCGCACCATGGAAGAGCTCAAAGAAATGCAGCGCCAGCAGGCCTCTTCGATCGTTGTACCCGGCCAGGGCGCCGGTCCGATGGGTGGTGGTGGCATGGGTGGCGGCGGCATCCAGATGCCCTGAAAGAAACTGTTTAACAGTGATTAAATACCGGCCAGACCCGCTTTCAGCAGCCCGTTTCATTACGCTGGCGCTTTGTCTCGCTGCAGGGTTCACACCGCTAACGGGTTTCGCGGCAAAGGATCCGGTCTGGCGCGAGGTTGACCCCGATAACCTGGTCTTCATGGAATTGTATGAAGGGCTGGTAACCATCGAACTCAATCCACTGTTCGCCCCCAAAACCGTTGAGCAGTTTCGCAAACTGGTGCAGGAAAAATTCTACGACGGCCTCAGTTTCTACCGTGTCGTTGATGGCTTCGTGGCCCAGGGCGGGGACGGCAGCGATCTGGGAGAACTGAGCAATGTTCCGCTGATCGATGCAGAATTTGAAGTGGAGTGGTCAGAAGATTTTTCGTTCACCCTGGTTCAGGAAGCTGATTTATTCGCCCCTGAAACGGGTTTCATTGACGGCTTTGCCGTGGGGCGTGACCCGTCCGAAAATAGCGCCTGGCTGACCCATTGCCCCGGCGCCATGGCCATGGCGCGTAACGACAGCCCAAACTCGAGCCGTACCGATTTTTATTTCGTCATCGGCCAGGCCCCACGCTACCTTGACCGCAACCTGAATGTTTTCGGCCGCATCATCGATGGCCTGGAGGTGATTCAGAAAATCCAGCGCGGCGATTCGAACGATAACGGTGTAATCCAGGACGAAACCAGATCCAGCCGTATTCGGCAGGTGAGACTGGCATCCGATATTGCACGGGACGAACGGCTGTCGGCTTACGTGATTGACACCAACAGCAAGGGATTCAAAAGCCTGCTGAAGGGCCGGCGCAACCGCAACCAGAAGTTCTTCCATCACCGGCCGCCCAGGGTACTGGACATTTGCCAGGTACCCCTGGGAAGCCTCGTAACAAAATAGAAAATCTCGCCCGGTTGCGGCAAGCTTTACCTTCTTCGGCCACCTCCACTGCGCGCCCGTTGCCCACTGTACTGGTTACTGCGGGTCTGGGTCCGTTGCCTGGAATGACTCTGACGGTCCAGGCTGGATGTATTGCTGTAGCCCGAGTTCGGCCTCTGGTACGCGCTGCTTTG
>CALDVW010000025.1 GCA_937924405.1 uncultured Lysobacterales bacterium | reverse complement strand
CCCCCGACTGCGGCCATCAGTTCTTCGTACAACAGCTGGGCAGCCGCCAGGTCTCCCGACATATGCAGCACATTGGCGAGTTGTAATTTGATGAGATTGTCGTTGGGGTTGGATGCCTGCCGCTGGCGGGCATGCAGGATGGCATCTCCCCATTTTTGTTGCAAAGCGTCGACCCACCAGCCAGAACCCGGTGAAATCCGGCGCGCCTCAACGTATTCACCGACGACGGCGAAATTTACGGCCAGCCGCTGCCGGTTGAAATAGTTATCCGGGTCCAGCGCCAGAATCTTGAAATACCAGGCGATACTGTCGGCAATTTCTCCGCTGTAATCCGAGGAAAGCAGTGCGTGGGCCGAGTAGCTGCCACTGACAGACTGGCTGGCCAATTCATTGGCAACCTCCCGTGCTTCCTCGATGCGACCGTAGCGGCCCAGCATGTAGGAATAGTTGATCCGTCCGACGATCGACAGGGGGTCCACCGACATCATGTGTTGCATGGTTTTTCCAGCTTCCCGCCATTCACCTGAATTGATCAGTGACAGGTATAGCCAGTTAATGGCGTCCACGTAGCTTGGATTTCGCGATAGGGCTTCCCTGCAATATTCAATGGCGGCTGGATAGTCATAATTGGTCACGGCGAGCAAGGCATTTGCACCGTAAGCCTCGGCCAGGCCCGGGAAGAGTTCGAAGGCGCGTTCTACATGCGGCGTTGCTCTCTCCCGTACTTCGTCCAGGCTGAGATCACCGTAACTGCCGCTACCTTCCTTCAGTAGTGTGATGGCGATGGCAAGCTGCGCATGGGCAGGCGCGTAGCCGGGGTCGAATTCCAGGGCGCGCTCCAGCACCGTTACGGCCTGTTCGATTCCATTTCGACTGCGGCTGTTTATGAGTTGCCGTCCCTTCAGGTAATACTCATAGGCCTGGGCGCTGGCTGCGGCGGGGATGGATGGCAATTCGCTCGCTCGCTGCCCCGGACTCATTTCATCGTTAGCCGACAACTCCAGTTCAATTTCCAACGCTTCGCCGATCGCGGCCGAAATTTCGTCCTGGATGGCGAATATGTCATCGAATTCCCTGTCCCAGGAGTTGGACCACAGGCGGTATCCGGACTCGGCGTTGATCAACTGCGCGGTTATGCGCAGTTGCTTGCCAGACTTGCGTACAGAGCCTTCCAGAACATGACCGACGCGCAGTTGCCGGGCGATATCAGCTATATCCCTGTTCTGGCCCTTGAATTGAAAGGCAGAGGTGCGAGCCGCAACGCGCAGGCCCGGGAATTGCGCCAGCACGTTGAGCAACTCCTCGGAAATTCCGTCGGAAAAGAAATCCTGCTCGGGATCAGACGACATATTGACGAATGGGAGTACGGCGATGGAAGTTTCATCCGCGGCGAGCTCTTCGTCCTCGGCAGTTGCCTGGGAGCTTGGGCTTACCGGTTGATTCCGGCCTTCCGGCAGAAATCGATCGAGCACGACCAATGCGATGGCCGCGATCAGCAATACGATGATCAGAACATCCAGTTTTTTTGCCGTCTTGCCGGTGACCGAGTCGCTGCGGGCGACATCTGATTCTTTTTTCAATCCCTCGGGCGTGAGCTCGAACGCCCAGGCAAAAACGAGTGCGGGCAGGAAGCCGACTGCAATGATCAGCAGGACCAGTTTCGGCGCCCAGTGCGGCAGTTCCAGGATGGGTGCGATGACATCGACGACCTGGAGAACCAGCCAGGAGATCACCACGTAGGCAATGCCAACCCGGAATACATTTCGCCGCTTTAATTCCCTGAGTAAACTCACAACCGTCCTGTTTTACCTGATGCCGGCCGCCGGAGGCGGTACGATTTTTCCGCTCTCGGCCATGGCTTGTGTGCGCTCTCTCTGCGCAGTCATATCTGCCTCGAGCCCGGCGACCATGGCCCGGAATTCCGCTGTTTGCCGAATACCGTTGAAATTGGCGTTGAGATCCGTTTCCCAGCGCCAGTAAACACGCCAGCCCTTGTCAATAATACGCCTGAGTTCCATGAGTGCACCCTGACCATCGCCCAGAATGGCCAGTGCCTGTGCTTTGGCGGGGACCAGCCACGAGCGCTCAGATCCGGTTATAAACCAGGGTGTTTCATAAGCTGTGATAACCGCATGCAGCAAATTTCGAGCCTCCTGTTCCCTTCCAGCCAATACCAGTAACAACGAAAGATCAACCGCTTGCAACATGTTATCAGGACGGATTTCCGGCCTGGCGGCGAGCAGTAACGGATGCCGTGAGCGAAAAACGCCGATGCCCGCCTCGGGTTGTCCGTTGGCCAGAGCTTCGTCCCGCTTGATCCGCATGAAAACAGAATCGGAGTTCAGGTGATTGTCCAGCCCCAGCCTGATTGCCAGGTTGCTGTATTGGAGCGCCACCCCGAAATTTCCGGACAGGTAATGGTGCCTCGCCTGCATCGCCATGGGGTGCGGTTGCCGGGTAATCCTGCTATCCAGCCAACTGGACCATTCCTGGGCCGTTTCGTAATCTTCGAGGCAATCATTCAGGAATACCATTCTGGCGCCCAATTCGATGTCTTTAGGGCTCCTGACCTGGGCCAGGTTGAGCCAGTACAGGGCATCGTCCAGCCTTCCTTCCGCAACGTAGCTGGCACTGTTCGGTGTGTAGCCCAGAGGGTCCATGGGATCGATCGCCCGGATTTTCGCATAGATGGCGCGAGCGTCCTCGTAAGCTTCCAGTACGTCGTAAGTTCTGCCAAGCGCAATAAGAACCTCTTTGGCGAGCGGATCGAGTTTGCTGGCTTCGACAAGCAAAGGCAGTGCTTCCTGAGGCCTTCCCACGCTCAACAGAATGTCTCCTGATGCGTACAGGTTCTCCGCACTGCCCGGATTTAATTGCACCGCTTTCCCGAAAGATTCATCCGCATTCTGCTGGCCGGTTACCGCCTGATAATGCCCCTGTACAAACCATGCCCGGTCGTCATCCGGCTTTAACCGCATAGCCGTTTCTATGGCAGAAGCAATTTCCGCCCCTGCCTCAGCGGCGGAAATGGCTCCGTTTTCAATACCCTGCGTGAGAGAAAATGCGAGTGCGAGGTAGGCGTGAGGGTAATTCGGGTCCAGCATGACGGCTTTGCGCGCGTATTCAACGGCCCTGTCGATCGAAACAGGATTTCCTCTGTGGGCTATTTGCACGGCTGCCAATGCGCTCTGATATGACTCCAGGTTTTTCGTCGGGGCCTGGCCATGCGAATCTAACTCCATTGCGGTCAACGGTACGCTGAGTTCACGTGCTACCGCAGCGATGATTTCGCCCCGGATGCCGAAGATATTTTCCATGCTGGTCTTGCGGTCGAAGGTTTCAGCCCATAAGGTTTCACCGGTCAGTGCATTGCTCAATTGCACCTGAATAGTCACTCGGCCGGTGGTGAGTTGAACACTTCCTTCCAGCAGCCTGTTTACCCCCAGCTCAACCCCAATCTCTTGCCTGTTTTTTGTCGTGTCACGGTAACTCATCACGGAGTAGTGTGCAGTCACTCTGAGTTCCGGAATGTTGGCCAGTGCCGTCAGCAGATCAGCATGAAAGCCGGCCGGGAAAAACCGCGTGTTTTCATGGCTGCCGCTGCGATTGACAAAAGGGAGCACCGCAATGGATTTGTCGACATTTCCGGAAGCCTGTAGCCCCTCTGCCGTTACCACAAGCATTAGCAGCATCAAACCAGCGCTGAGCAGCCGAATCAGTCTGTGGCAGATTTGGCTCCTGTCAGCGACACCGGCTGTCCGTGCGCGATGCTTTGACTTCCTCAAAGGTGACATCTCACTTATGACGTGGCGTCTCCGGGTTCGGCGCAGGCATAAATTCAGGGAGTTTTGTCGATTCAACGACCTGGCCAAAATACAGCGCATTGATGAACAGTTTTTCTGTCCCCCGCCAGAAACCTCTGAATAGAGGCGTGTTGGCGAAGCGGACCATCAATCCATCAGCCCTTTTATCAGCGATCACCGCCGGTTGATTTTTCATCGCGGCCAGACGCTCGTCTCCTATAAATCCCGCCATTAACGGATCGGCAGTGTAGCGCACCGGCGTCGAATAGGGGTCGTTTGCTGGCTCCAGCTCCACTGTGCCCCGGCGAAACAAAGCCAACCCGGTTCTCTGGTAGCCGAACGCGATAGGATGGCTCAGGTCAATCACCGAATCGACGATTGCACCGCCAATTACCAGCTTCGCCTTGTCATCGGCGAAATCGGAATAGGCGCGCGGATTAAAGGGTTCGCTATCTATTACCGGTTCAGTGATGTCACAAGCTTCCTCATCTGCTTCAAAACAGAGGCCCTCCGCCCAGGTTGACGCCTGCCCGACAGCGACCAATATGCCGCCTGCCTCGATCCAGCGGACAATCCTCTCTTTGTGCCCGTTGTTCAGCCCATCGTAGTTGCCGTCGGCCATTAACAGGTGCGTGTAGTTCGCTAAATCGACCTTATCGAAATTCGTGATTTCTGAAATCGGCGCGGGCAGCCCGAGCCGCTGATCCAGCAGGAACCATTGCTCTCCGACACCGTAGGAGGAAGCGCCCTTTCCTCCCAGTATCAGTGGACTGACCGGGCGCAGGGGCTTGAAATGCTTGGCTCCGAGATCGGGGCCGGAAGTCGTCAAGGAGCTGTTGAGGCTATAAATATCCAGGCCGGCCAATGCGGCCTTGCCCAGCGTTGCGATGGTTTTTTCCAGAACCTCCGGGTCCTGGACTCCGGCCTGAATCATCAGAGCTCCGGGTCGGAGCGATTTGAGCCCGCTGCCGGTTTGGGCGCTGAAAGCCCGGGTAGCGGTCCTGACCCTGACTCCGTCAGTCAAAAGTGTCTGCAAAACGGCAGGTGCTTCGAGTTGATTCCAGGGGATGACCCAGGCACGGGCTGACTTATCGGGCGTTAACCCGTTGCTGGATTGAATGTTCTCCTCGCTGTCGGGAATTCTGGAGATTCTGGCGAACGGCAGGTTATAGGCGAGCGGCAGGGTCCAGGCGGAGACATCGTAGAAAGTGTCGTCCTCGAACCGGGTACGCTGTTCCATCATGGCCTCGATCAGCCCAAACTGGCGCTGGCGGGCCGGGACGATCCAGGCATGCCCCCGGGTGAATTCGTAACCCTCCGCTCGAATGGTTTCAGCCAGCGCCCGGTATTCGACCTGATGCAGGCTCAGCATTTCGAGCAGGGCTTGTGCCCTCGCCGGGTCACCGTCATCACCAATGACCCAGCCGGCGAATGATTGATCACGGGCGCGTTCCAACATTCCATCATGAAAGCCAGCCTGGTAGGCCTGCAGGCGGTCGCGGATCGCCCACGAGCCGTTGAGCGTCGAAAGGGACACCCTGAGCTGGTTGGCAATGGCCATGCGGAATGTTTCCGTTCCATTGCTTGTATCCAGTGCCTGTCCCCGGATTGCTTTTTGCTCGAACAGGATGCCGATGCTGCCATTGATATCGGGATAAGTGGAGCCCTTGCCGTAATAAAAATCGTCGTATGCGTCCTCAGTAAAGTGTGGTTGGCCAACCTGGTCCAGCGCTGCGGAGTGAAATGCCGCCAGGGCACGCGTCAACTCGAGGTTTTCAAGGGGAGTGAGGGGATTCTGCCGGGTTGGCACACCGGGCTGGAAGAAAAACCCGGGATAGCCGGTTTGCTCGTGATGATCTGTCAGTACATGCGGCAACCATTTGTGATATTCAGAAATCCGGGCCCGGGATGAAGGATGAACCAGGGGCAGCCAGTCCCTGTTCAGGTCGAACCAGTAGTGATTGGTGCGCCCGCCCGGCCAGTTCTCGGCATGCTGGCGGGTAATCGGGTCGGCGACCGGATTTCTGCCCGCGTTGCTGTTGGCCCAGCTGGCAAAACGGTTCAGGCCATCGGGGTTGATGCTCGGATCGATCAGCACGACACCGCCATCGAGCAATTCATTGACGAATGCGGATCTGGAAGAGGCCAGGTAGTAGGCAGTGAGCATCGAAGCGTTGCTGCCACTGGCTTCGTTACCATGTACGCTGTATCCCAGCCAGATAACCAGTGGTCCGCGGCCGGCCAGGTGTTCCGTGCGGAGAGTTTCCAGTTTCTCCTGGTTTTCAACACTGGTGATGGCCAGTTGCAGCAGGGGTCTTTGTTCATAGGTCTGGCCGATGACCTTGATAGACACCCGCGGCGAAGACGCTGCCAGTGTCTGCATGTACTGCACCAGTTTGTCGTGGCTGACATGCCAGTCTCCGACTTCCCATCCCAAAACGGATTCAGGGGTCGGAATGGCCGGATCAGGGTCAGCGTCAGCGGGCAGGAAATCCTGGGCGCTCCGGGCGCTGAGGTCGGATACGAGTAGCAACAAAGCCAGACTGGCTAGTATCTTCATTTCTTATACCATCTCTGTGAGCCACCTATTCTATGAGATACTGCGCCGGAATTCTTTTGTGATAACGAGTTTCAACGCGAATATCCAGGATGAATTTCATGAAAAATTTCAGGAATGTCTTTCTTTACCTTTTGATCGTCTTTCCGGTGTCGGTATCGGTGTCGGTGGCGGATTCAGATGATTTCCAGGAAAAACTGGCGCAGATTGAATTACCCGCAGGATTCAGGATTCATCTGTTTGCCGTTGGAGTCGAAAATGCCAGGCAGCTGGCACTGGGTGATAAAGGCACCGTCTTCGCAGGCTCGAGAAAAGCCGGCAAGGTACATGCGGTGGTCGATCGTGACGGCGATGACGTGGCGGACCGTGTCTACCTTTTGGCCGAGAACCTGGAGATGCCGTCAGGCATTGAATTCCAGTCCGGTTCTCTTTACGTGGGCGCGCTGGACCGTATCCTGCGTTTCGACGGCATTGAAAGCAGGTTGGAGCAACCGCCGCAAGCCGAAGTGGTCAGTAGCGAATTCCCCGACAAAACCCACCATGGCTGGAAATATCTTCGATTTGGCCCTGATGGCCTGCTGTACGTGCCAGTGGGTGCGCCCTGTAATTTGTGCGAAGAACCCGGTTTTGCGCAGATACGGCGGATCCGGTCCGATGGTGAAGGCATGGAAGTATTTGCCGAAGGCGTCAGGAACAGCGTCGGCCTGGCCTTTCATCCAGATTCAAAGGAATTGTGGTTCACCGACAACGGCAGGGACATGATGGGTGATGACATGCCCGGCGACGAGTTGAATCATGCCCCCCGGGCCGGGCTGCATTTCGGTTACCCGTATTGTCACCAGGGCGACACGCTTGATCCTGAATTCGGTGACGGGAAAACCTGTGCGGATTTTACCCCGCCTGGGTTGACCCTGGGTGCTCATGTGGCGGCGTTGGGCTTGACTTTCTATACCGGAAAAATGTTTCCTCCCGGTTATCGGAACCAGTTGTTTATCGCCCAGCACGGCTCGTGGAATCGCAGTGAAAAAGCGGGCTACAATCTCCTTTTGGTTCGATTCGATGAACAGGGCAGGGTCAGTGGAAGCGAGGTGTTCGCCAGTGGCTGGCTGCAGGGCCAGGAAAACTGGGGCCGGCCAAACGATGTACTGCAAATGCCGGACGGGTCTTTACTGATTTCCGACGACCAGGCCGGTGTGATATACCGGATCACTTACACAGAGCCCTGATATGACCCTGATCCAGATTATCGTTCTGGCCCTGATTCAGGGACTGACCGAATTTCTGCCCGTGTCCAGTTCCGCTCACCTGATTCTCGGAAGCAAGGCTTTTGGCTGGCCTGACCAGGGCCTGGTGTTTGACGTGGCCACGCATCTGGGAACACTGTTTGCTGTGCTCGTGTATTTTCGCCGTGAGTTGATGGAAATGGCCCGGGCCTGGCTCGGCCCGGTGCAGAACGATCAGGATCGTCTTCACAGGAACCTGGTAATTTACCTGGCCATTGCGAGCATTCCTGCGTTGCTTATGGGTTTTCTGGCTCACGACCTGGTCGAATTTTATTTACGGGATGTGCGTGTCATTGCCTGGACCACGATCGGTTTTGGATTGTTGTTGTGGCTGGCTGATGCGACAGGCGCAAAACATCGGGGCCTGGAAGAGATCACCCTCAAGGGGGCCATTATCATCGGCCTCGCACAGGCGTTGGCCTTGATTCCAGGAACATCCCGGTCAGGTGTAACCATTACAGCAGGAAGATTCCTCGGGCTTTCGCCGGAGGCGGCAGCACGTTTTTCCTTCCTCCTGGCCATTCCAATAGTTGCCGCCGCCGGTGGTTACGGCGCCCTGCGTGTCGCGACCGGGGATGCCCCCATCGATTGGACTCAATTCGCCCTCGCCCTTGTGTTTGCCGCTATCGCCGGCTGGGTGTGCATCGCGGCCTTTCTGGCCCTGTTGAAACGCATTGGCCTGATGCCTTTTGTTATTTATCGGTTGCTGCTTGGCGCCGTACTGGTCTGGCTACTGAATTAGACGCACCCAAATAGTGCGTTTGATCTCCCTGCTTGCACCAAAATGGTGCAAATGTAATACTTTATCTCCGGCGATGATATCTTTGATCTTTTTCCAGTACTCAAAAGTCGTCGAAAATGCTTACTTTTGCGAGTAAAATGCTTCTATCACCTTTTTTATATCGATTTGTTACCGGAGCCTGTCTTGGCATGAGTTCTGCATTAATACTCTGACCCAATTTGGAACACCACAACAGGAAGCATTGTTATGAGCGCTGATAAAATTCTTAAAGCCATTGAGGAAAAAAAGTACAAATTTGTAGATCTGAGATTTTGCGACACACTGGGTAAGGAACAGCATGTCAGCCTGCCCGTCAGTGCGGTGGATGAAGATCTGTTCGAAGAAGGGAAAATGTTTGACGGCTCGTCCATTTCGGGCTGGAAAGGCATTAATGAATCCGACATGGTCCTGATGCCGGACCCATCAACTGCGGTCAGGGACCCCTTCGCTGAGCACAAGACCCTGATTATTCGCTGCGATGTGCTCGAGCCCAATACCATGGAAGGCTACAACCGCTGCCCACGCTCACTGGCCAAGCGCGCGGAAGCCTACCTGAAGGCCAGCGGTATCGCGGATACGGCTTTTTTTGGGCCCGAACCCGAATTTTTCGTATTCGATGACGTTCGATATGACGTGGATATGCACGGCTGTTCATACCGTGTTGATTCCGAAGAAGGCGCCTGGAACACCGGTGCCGAATACGAAGGTGGCAACATTGGTCATCGTCCCGGCGTAAAGGGGGGGTATTTTCCGGTGCCCCCGGTTGACTCATTGCATGATATTCGCAGTGAAATGTGCCGGATCATGGAAAAAATGGGCATCGAGGTTGAGGTCCATCACCATGAAGTCGGTACCGCCGGGCAGTGTGAAATCGGCACGCGTTTCGCCACCCTGACCAAAAAAGCAGACGAATTGCTGGCATTGAAGTACGTTGTGCACAACGTGGCTCATGCAGTAGGAAAGACGGCTACCTTCATGCCTAAGCCGCTGGTGGGTGACAATGGTTCCGGAATGCACGTGCACCAGTCGATTGGCAAGGATGGCGTTAACCTGATGACCGGCGATGGATATGGCGGCCTGTCCGAGACAGCTTTCCATTACATAGGCGGAATCTTCAAGCACGCCAAAGCGATCAATGCCTTCGCTAATGCCACGACCAACAGTTACAAGCGGTTGGTGCCGGGCTTCGAAGCCCCGGTCATGCTGGCCTATTCCGCCCGCAACCGCTCTGCATCCTGCCGCATACCGTTTGTCAGCAATCCCAAGGCACGTCGCATCGAGGTGCGTTTTGGCGATCCCGCCGGCAATGGTTACCTGATCTTCGCGGCGATGCTGATGGCTGGTCTGGACGGCATCAAGAACAAGATCGACCCGGGTTCTCCAATGGACAAGGATCTTTATGACCTGCCACCGGAAGAAGAAAAACTGATTCCAACCGTTTGTGCCTCACTCGATGAGGCGTTGGCTGCACTGGACGCCGACCGGGAGTTTCTGAAAGCGGGCGGTGTCTTTGATGATGACCTCATCGATGGTTATATTGCACTGAAGATGGAGGAAGTAACGACCTTCCGGGCGAGTACGCACCCGGTCGAGTTCGATATGTATTATTCTCTGTAACCGGCGCGGGTATCACAGACCGCTGTTCGAATGATGCCCCGCGGCTAACCGTATGACCCTGCAGGGACGCAGGGTTGGCGGACCAATTGCAAGTAAGAGAGGTGCACGATTATGAACAAAGGAATGATCAGAAACCTTACCCCGCTCGTATTCCTGATTTTGCCACTTGCCGTGTTTTCTCAGAGCGAGATTTTCAAGGTTGTCGATGAAGACGGGAACGTGACTTTCACCGACCAGAGACCCAACAATGCGGCTGAACCGATGGATCTGCCGCCCTTGTCTGTGATCGAGACGGATATCCAGGTACCCGAACCATCAGCCGAAGTCGCAGGGGCCGCAGAGGCGGAAGACAAGCCAGCAACGGTCCGCGAATTGAGAAAACAATACGGTGATTTCAAGATAATTCAGCCTCAAAATGAAGAAACTTTTTGGGGGACGGCCAATACCGTTACGGTGTCCTGGGGGAGTTCTCAACCGCTGCTGCCGGATATGAGTGTCTTGCTGTATGTCAATGGTGAAGCCCGGGAAGCACCCGCCGTGGGCGGTGTGACCCTGACACTGGATCGAGGCGAGCACCAGGTTTACGCGGTACTGCGCAACAGCGGAAAAAAGCGGATTGTGACAACGGAAACAGTGACATTTTTCATCAAGCAACACTCGGCCAATTTTAACCGGCCTGCAGCAGGGCCCCGTAACTGACCTTGATTCCTGAGCAGACTCACGGGGTTCTTGATCTGCTTGATTCCGGGGTCGTGCAGCTTGATCGATCGGGCCGGATTTTGTTGATGAACAGTGCCGCCGAGAACTGTCTTCTGGTTAGCCGGGATCGCGCCCGCGGACGTTACATTGGTGAAGTGGCCAGTATTCCAGGCGACCTCAGGGATGCCATTTTACATATGCCCGAAGGCAGCCAGTGTTTGCGCCTGCATGAACTGAAACTGGGAAACAGTCTTTACGACTGTACGATTCAATCAACCGAAGATAGAAATTTGTTATTGGAATTTCAAAATCTTGAGTGGGAACAAATGCGGCTTCGCTTGCAACAGCGTGAAGTTCAGACTGGAATGCTGGAACTGCTGAGCAGAAACCTGGGGCACGAAGTCAGAAATCCCCTGGGCGGTATCCGGGGTGCCGCACAGATGCTGGCAGACGAGCTGGAAATCGGCGAACTGGCGACTCTTGCCCGGCTGATCATGAGGGAATCCGATCGAATTGATGAGCTCATCCAGAGATTCGGGCATCAGGAACTCGATTGCAGGGAGGTGGATCTGTATCCCCTGCTGGACGAGGCGCTGGATCTTTTGGCCGCTGAATTTGGCGAATCCGTTGCGATCGAACGCGATTACGATCCCAGCCTTCCTTCGATAAGTGCCGACAGCACTGCAATTCGCCGGGTCATTCTCAACCTGTTGAGAAACGCCTGCCAGGCAGGCGCCTCGGTCGTTTTGATCAAAACCCGCGTTGAATACCAGAATACCCTGTTGCATTCCGGCCAGGGCAGTGTCATCAAGCTGCAGGTAATTGACAACGGACAGGGAGTACCCGAGTCCCTGCGATCGCTGTTGTTTCTGCCATTGGTGACGGGAAGGAGAGACGGAACCGGGCTTGGGTTGGCCCTTTCACAACAAATCGCTTCCGCTCACGGAGGCCTGTTGACGTATGAGCCGCTTGAGCAGGGAAGCTGTTTCAGTTTCTGGTTGCCCTTTGGCAATGGTCAGGAAGTGACCGGGAAAGGTGCCTCGCCATGACTACGTTGGCCGAAATCTGGGTTGTTGATGATGACGAAGCCATCCGTTTTGTGCTAAAGCGCGCCTTGCAGCGCAAGGGCTTTAACGTGCAGTGCTTCGATAGTGTTATCGCGGTGCGTGATGCCCTCAGCAGCGATCAGCCGCACGCAATTCTCACTGATATCCGCCTTCCCGATGCTGATGGTTTGAGCGTCGTGGATACGCTTATCCGGCAATCCATCGATATACCGGTCATTGCCATGACGGCATATTCCGATCTCGACCAGGCGGTGAGCGCTTATCAAAAAGGCGTTTTTGAATATCTTCCAAAGCCTTTTGACCTGGAAGAAGTCATTTCCGTGATCGAGAGGGCGATCACCACTGAGGATATAGCCTCCAAGGAAGTAACTGAGGAATCTGGCAGTCAGTTGCTGGGTGAATCACAGGCCATGCAGGAAGTTTTTCGAACCATTGGCCGCCTGTCGCGTTCCGATATCAGCGTACTCATAACCGGGGAAACCGGCAGCGGAAAAGAAGTCGTCGCCCGCGTACTTCACCAGCACAGCCCCAGGGCCGAAGGCTCATTCGTCGCCATCAACACGGCCGCAATCCCCGCTGAATTGCTCGAATCCGAACTGTTTGGCCATGAAAAAGGTGCGTTTACCGGCGCACACTCGCGCCGGGTGGGACGGTTCGAAGAGGCCGCGGGTGGAACCTTGTTCCTGGATGAGATTGGCGACATGCCGCTGGCTCTCCAGACCCGTTTGCTACGGGTGCTGGCAGAGGGCGATTATTACCGGGTTGGCGGCCGGGACCTGCTTCGCGCCGACGCGCGGGTCATAACCGCAACTCACCAGGACCTGGAGGAGAAAGTACGCCTGGGAAGTTTCCGCGAAGATCTTTATCACCGCCTGAACGTGATCAATATCGCATTGCCTCCACTGCGCAAACGCACTGAAGATATCGAAATTCTGGCCAGGCGGTTTCTGCTGCGGGTCGCCGCTGAACTTGGGTTGGAAAAAAAGAGGCTCAGGCCGGAAACGGTCGCGGTGCTCGAAGCCTATTCCTGGCCCGGGAATGTGCGGCAACTGCTCAACCTGTGCCGCCAGATGTGTGTAATGGCTCCTGGTGACCAGATATTCCCGGATGACCTGCCGCCCGAATTGAGGGACTCTCAAAAGCAGGAAGCGCAGGACAGCGCCTGGACCGCTTCATTGCGCAACTGGGCCAGCCAGGAGTTGATATCAGGCCGCAGCGACCTGGTCGGCCGCGCGCAGGCGGACCTGGAGCGAGTGTTGATCGACTGTGCGCTCGAACAGACAGGCGGGCAACGACAGAAAGCGGCCGAGTTACTCGGGCTTGGTCGAAACACCCTGACCCGGAAGCTGCAGAAAATTGACAGTGAACGGGATGATGAAGAGCCAATCCGGGATCAGGTTGCAGGCGGCACCTGAAGCCAGAACGTAACGGGTCCGTCGTTGACCAGGCTTACTTTCATATCCGCCCCGAAAACTCCCTTCTCAATAGTTCCCATTGAACGCTCAGCCAGCCCGGTGAGGTAATCGAACAGGCGCTCACCTTCTGTAGGAGGCGCCGCTGACGTGAAGCTTGGCCGGTTGCCGCTATTGGTATCTGCAGCCAGCGTAAACTGCGGAACCAGCAACAGGTCGCCGCCAGCCTGCCCGAGGTTGAGATTCATGCGATTTTGCTGATCCGGGAATATCCGGTAAGCGAGCACTCTTTGCAGGAGCCGATCGGCCTGCTTTTCGGAGTCACCACGCTGAACTCCGATCAGCGCGAGGATGCCCGGGCCGATTTCGGCCGTCACTTTTCCATTAACAACGACGTCTGCTTCGGATACTCTTTGTATCAGTGCAATCATGCAATATATTCTATAGGAAGCGATGATCTACCTCGCGAGATTCATTCTGTGGCTGCTTAGCCTGATGCCCGCAACCATGCCTTATTCACTGGCCGGCAAGGGCGCCGGTATGTGGATGAGGCTTTCGCCGGTAAAGCGTCATACCACGGAACGAAACCTGGAGCGATGCTTTCCCCGGATGCAGGCTCAGGAGCGGGAGAAGCTCGCCCTGGAAAGCTTCCATCACTACCTATGCTCGATACTGGAGACCGGTCACAACTGGTACTGGCCCGTGGAGCGTTTGCAGGCCCAGTGTGACGAGTTCATCGGCGAAGAGCTGGCCCTGGATGCGCTTGCATCCGGCCGCGGAGTGGTCGTTCTGGCGCCACATTTTGGCGCATGGGAATACCTGGGAATGTATCTTCAAAGGTTTCCGGATATCGCGATCCTTTACAAGCCGCCGTCCAACCCGGGACTGGAAAAAGCCCTGTTGCAGAAAAGAAATCGCGGTGGAGCCAATCTGATTCCAGCGACGGCCGCCGGTTTGCGCAAGCTCTATTCGCACCTCAAGGCCGGCAAGGGGGCCGGGGTGCTTCCCGATCAGCAGCCCTCGTCCGGCCAGGGCCGGTTTGCTCCTTTTTTCGGTTATCCCGCGTGGACTGGCGTGCTGGTGCCCCGCCTGGTGCACCGGACCCGTTGCATCGTGCTGGCCGGTTGTTGTGAACGTCTGCCCGGCGGCCGTTACCGGGTTCACTTTCTACCGGTTGAAGACGAGATTTATTCTGCAGACATGGTCACTTCACTGACGGCCATGAACCGCGCCATTGAAAGCATTATTGCCATTGACCCGGCACAATATCTGTGGAGTTACCGTCGTTTCAAGGCGCAACCGGAGGGAGCAGAACCCTTTTATGATTTCCGTTGAAGCCGTTTGAGAAAAACGGTCATTTCCTTTGCGGCCTGTACGTCGCCATTTTCCTGTGAGATTTCGACGCCGCGCTGCCAGGCCTGCGCCGCACCTGAAGGGTTCCCGGCCTGGTCGCGGACTTTTCCGAGTTCTTTCCAGGCCGCGGTATAGCCCGGGTTCATCTCAACTGCAGTCTCCAGTTGCGATTGCGCTTCCGCCAGCTTTCCCGAATCGGACAGATGGCGGGCCAGCGTGTAGCGCAACATCGCACTGTCACGGGATGTACCGACCATTTTAAGCAGGGTTTCGTAATTCACGGGTGTTCAGTCACGCCAGAATGCCGGTGTTAACAGAACGAGGAGTGTGTAGATTTCCAGCCGGCCCAGCAGCATGGCGATGCTGAGTATGATTTTCGCCACATCATTGAGGCTGGCATAATTCGGACCCGCCTGGCCCAGAGCGGGGCCGAGGTTGGTTATACAGGCGCCGACAGCGGAGTATGCTGTTTCTGCATCCAGCCCGGTTGCCGTCAGCATGATCGTCATCAGCGCGAAATTGGCGATGTAGAGAAAGAAAAACCCCCAGACTGCGCTGATGACCGTGTCGGAAGTTCTTTGTCCGCCAATTTTCACCGGGATAACGGCATGTGGGTGGACCAGGCGCTGGATTTCACGAATGGATTGGCGATAGAGCAGGATGACGCGTATGACCTTCATCCCGCCCGCTGTGCTGCCGGCACAGCCTCCAATGAAGGCGATGCAGATCAGTAAAACGGGGAGAAACCCCGTCCACAGGTAAAAAGGTGCTGTGGTAAACCCGGTTGTCGTCATGGCGGAAACAACCTGGAATGTGCCGTAACGGATCGACGACAGCATGCTGTCGTAGGTGCCTGTCAGGTATAGGGCAAAGCTCACGATGATGGCGAAAACCATCAAAAGTGATGCGTACACTTTCAGTTCCGGGTCCAGGAAATAGGGCTGGGCGCTGGCCCGTCGCCAGGCGGTGAAGTGCAAGGCGAAATTAATGCCGGCAATGGCCATGAAAATGATGGCAACGACTTCAACGGTCGGATTGTTCCAGAACGCCAGGCTGTCGTTATGGGTAGAAAATCCGCCGATAGCGACGGTGCTGAAGGCATGCCCAACCGCGTCGAACAGCTTCATGCCAGCCAGCCAGTAGGCGAAGATGCAGGTTAAAGTGATCCCAACATAAATCAGCCACAACGCCTTTGCGGTCTCGGTAATCCGGGGCGTCAGCTTGGAATCTTTCATCGGGCCGGGTGTCTCTGCACGGTATAGCTGCATACCACCGATTCGCAGCATCGGCAGAATGGCGACCGCGAGCACGATAATGCCCATGCCACCCAGCCACTGCAGCTGCTGTCGATAGTAAAGAACCGCTCGTGGCAGGGCATCGATATTCGTCACGATGGTCGCGCCGGTAGTCGTGAGGCCCGACATGGACTCAAAAACGGAATCTATGTAACTCAGGTGCGGTGAAGTCAGGAACACGAACGGCACGGCGCCCACCAGTACCAGAGCTAGCCAGGCGCTGACCACGATCAGGAAACCATCGCGCAGACGTAATTCCTGTTTCGCATGCCGCACCGGGTAGTAGACCAACAACCCTGTCGCCAGCAGGATGGCCGCGCAGAGCAGGAACAGCGTGGCGGTACCGTCTTTGTACCACAAGGATACCAGGACCGGCGGAAGCATCATCAGGCTGGATCCTGCGATCAGGAAACCGACAACTCTTTGAACCGCAGAAAACCCCATCGTGTCCTCAGAGAAAGATCGCGCCAACCTGGAACAGTCTCTCGACTGCCGCGATCTGGCGTTTATCCGGAACAAAGAGTATGACGTGATCGTTTTCCAGGATGACTGTGTCGTGGTGAGCGATGATTACCTCTTCACCCCTGACCACGGCGGGAATGGTCGTGCCGGCCGGAAGATCGATATCCTCGATGGTTCGGCCCACGACCCGTGAGCTTCGTTTGTCTCCTAACGCCACGGCTTCGATGGCTTCGGCTGCTCCGCGTCTCAGGGAGTGCACGCGGACCATGTTGCCGCGGCGAATGTGGGTCAGCAGGGCGCCAATGGTTATCTGTTGAGGGGAAACCGCGATATCGATGGAACCGGATTCCACGAGATCGACATAAGCCGGACGGTTGATGATGGCTATGACTTTTTCCGCCCCCATTCGCTTGGCCAGCATCGATGACAGGATATTGGCTTCGTCGTCGTTGGTCAGCACGCAATAAACGTCGGTCGTGTCGATGGCCTCTTCGCGCAGCAGTTCTTCATCAGCACAGTCTCCAACCAACACAATGGCCTTTTCCAGTTGCTCGGCAATGATATCTGCACGCTGCGGATCACGCTCGATGATCTTGACGTGATGGTTGCGCTCCAGTTGCCGGGCCAGATTGCTGCCGATGTTACCGCCCCCGGCCAGGATGATACGCCGGACCGGATTATCGAGCGGGCGCAATTCCTTCATCATCGTGCGGATATTCCGCTGGGCGGCGAGGAAAAATACGATGTCGTTTTCCTCGATAACGGTGCCGCCGTCGGGAATGATCGTTTTGTCCTGGCGGTAGATTGCAGCGACCCGTGCGTCTGCGTCAGTCGGCATGTGTTCGCGCAGAGTATGCAGGCGGTGCCCTATCAGTGGTCCCCCGGCGTAAGCCTGCGTGGCGACAAGCTGCGCCCTGCCATCGGCGAAATCCAATACCTGCAGGGCGCCGGGGTATTCGATGAGGCGGGCGATATATTGTGTAACCAGGGTTTCAGGGCTTATCAGAACATCGACCGGGCAGTGTTCCCTTTCAAACAGCCTGGGATTTTCGATGTAGTCCGATGACCGGATCCGTGCGATACGGGTTGGTGTGTGGTATAGCGTGTAGGCGACCTGGCAGGCGGTCATGTTCACTTCATCGCTGCTGGTCAGCGCGATAACCAGGTCGGCGTCCTCGATACCGGCTCTTACCAGCACGGTGGGGTGCGACGCATGTCCCATGACGCCCCTGATATCGAGGCGATCCTGCAATTCTTTCAGATGGGCTGCATTGGTATCAACGACCGTGATGTCGTTTTCTTCGCTGGACAGGCTGTGCGCGACGGTTGAACCTACCTGGCCGGCGCCCAGTATCACAATTTTCATCGCCCCCCTCCTTCGGCGGAGACGGTCTTTGGATCTACCCCCAGGGCCCGGAGTTTGCGATAGAGATGGGTTCGTTCCATGCCCACCATTTCGGCCAGTTTGCCGACACTGCCGCCCGCTTCTTTCAGCTTGTAGATCAGGTAGGCCCGCTCAAACTGCTCCCTGGCCTCGCGCAGGGGCAGGTCAAAAAATTGCGGATACCCTTGTTTGTCATCCGGGGCTTTGACCGGATTTTGCTTCAGGGCTTCTTCAATTTCAGCGACCGAGACTTCGCCTTCACCGCCGAGCACGAGCAGTCTCTGGATCAGGTTGCGTAATTCGCGAATGTTGCCTGGCCAGCTGTGATTGCGAAGGCGGTTTTGGGCAGCTACGGAAAATGCCCGGTAGGGCAGGCTTTCGTGGTTGGGAAACCAGTCGGCATAGAAACGGACCAGTTCCGGAACGTCATCGGGACGTTCCCGTAAAGGGGGCATTTTCAGGGGCAGCACGTTGAGCCGGTAGTACAGTTGCTGCAAGGTTTCGTTCCCGTTCGCCTGGTCCGGCATATTGACTGCGGCGCTCACGATCAGCCGGCACTCCAGCCCGCGACCGTTTTTTTCACCTTCGTGAGCAACATGACCTGCCTCGAGAACCCGGTTGATAATCGTCAGGGTGTCCGGAGGAACTTCTTCCAGGTCAGGGATAAACAATGTGCCGCCGCGGGCGAGGTTGAAACAGCCGGCTTCACCATTTTCCGGGTCTTCACTACCGAGCAGATAGCTGCGGTTGTTTCCTTCCACAAGGTCACAATGATCCACGGTGATGAATTCTCCGCCGCTTTTGCTTTGTCCATGAATGTAACGTGCAAGGTTTTCGCGGCCACTGCCTTTTTCTCCCATGATGAGAACCGGCAGGTCGTGTTGTGCCGCCTGTTCCGCTTTACCCCGGAGAACCTGCATCAGAGCGCTGTTACCAATTGGTTCGCTGGCGGACGACTTTGGAGTAGTGGGCGGTTTCTGAGTTGTTCGGCCGGACTCCAGCGCCTGGCTGACAATCGATAATAAACGAGCCAGGGAGATGGGTTTCTGGACGAAATCGTACGCCCCCAACCGGGTGGCTTCGATGGCGGTTTCCACACTGCCGTGACCTGACATCACAACCACCGGGCATTCCAGCCCGCCGCCTGCAGACCACTCTCCCAGCAGGGTGATTCCATCGACGTCCGGCATCCAGATATCGAGCAAAACGAGGTTGGGTGTCTTACGCGCATAGGCCGTGCGTGCGGCTTCACCATTTTCCGCTACCGTTACTTCGTAGCCTTCATCTTCCAGAATCTCTCGAACGAGTTCACGAATGTCGGGTTCGTCATCAACGACGAGTATTTGCGCCTGGGTCATTTGAGCTTGTAGTTTAGTATGTTGCTTTTACGCAACAGCTTACTCCATTGTCACGAATCTGTCGCGCTTTGGCTCATGGGCAAGTGAACAACGACCCGGGCGCCTCCTTGCGGCGGGTTTGAGACCGAAATTTCGCCATTGTGTTCGGCAATGATCTTGCTGCATATCGCGAGTCCAAGGCCACTTCCCCTGGGTTTGTTGGTTACGTAGGGCTCAAATGGCTGCTCCAGCACCCCGTCCGGGAAACCCGGGCCGTTGTCTTGCAGTATGAATTCCAGGCTACGCCCCCCTGCCCGGGAAACTACCCGGCTGATGATATCAATCGAAACCGCCTTCGCTGCGCCGGCTTCACTTGAGTTACTGATCAGGTTGTGGAGCATCTGGCGCAAGCGTCCGCTGTCGGCTGCGAACCCATTGGGGCCGGGACAAAGATCGAGAGTGAAGTGAAGCCTGGAATCACCTTGCTGGTACAGGGCGACAACTTCCCGTATCAATTTATCCAGTTGTATGGGCTCCAGGCTCAGCCGGGGTTCGGCGGCGTAATCTCCAAACGCATCAACCAGCTTGCGCAACGCCTCCACCTGGGAGACGATCGTCCCGGATGCTTTTTCCAGCATGGCGTTGTCACCGGAATCCAGCTTATCGGCCAGTTTCATGCTCAGGCGCTCGGCTGCCAGGCGAATCGGTGTCAGCGGGTTTTTTACTTCATGAGCCAGGCGTCGGGCAACTTCAGACCAGGCGGCCTGTCTCTGGGCCTGGTTCAGAATGGTCACATCGTCGAACACCACGACCTGGCCCGCAGCTGCTGTTTCACCCGGCAACATGATCACCGGCAATTGCGAACCGCGCACCAGCAGAACGAGAGGACGTTCCCGCCGGTCGACCTTTATTTCCTGCTGCCATTCATTTTTGCCGCGCTCGACCTGGTCCTTGACGGCTTCTATAAAGGGCTCCAGGAAGGGCGCATAATTGGCCAGTTTTTCAAGTGGCTGTGGTTCTGCCGTGGCGCCCGGGACGTGGGTGACAAAATCATCTGGCAATCCCAGAATCTGCTTGCAGGCAGTGTTGGCCGTCACGATTCGGCATTGATCGTCGAGTGTCAATACACCGGTCGACAGGTTGCCCAGCACAGTCTCCAGATATTCACCCTGGGCCTGGAGTTCTGCGCGGCTTAGCTCTGCTTGCTGGCTGGCGGATTTCAGGGCCTGTGTCATCCGGTTGAATGAATCCACCAGAAATCCGATTTCGTCCCGCTGGCCGGTGGCGACCTCTTTTCCGAAATCTCCGGCAGCTACCTCACGGGTTGCCGAAGAGAGGAGTGACAAGGGGGATACCATCCTGCGAGCCGCGGTCAATGCGGCAAGCATGGTCAGCAGAATGGTCAACATGAGGACCAGGGTCAAAACGAGCAGAAAGCTTTGCTTCAGGGATTGGCGCAGGTAGCTGACGTTCTGATAGCGGTGATACTCCTGCTCGATCGAGCTGGTTAGCGTCGTGATATCCGCAGGCAGCGGATAGGTTGCCTGCAGAAATCGTGGCGATGTCCCCAGGTAGGAAGCCGGCATCAGTTGAATGACTCGAATTTGCAGGCCTCCCTGAGCAGTGGGTTCCGCCGCCGCGTATTCCCCTTGCTGCGTCGCTTGCATGATGGCTAAATCTCCGGGCCGCTCAGGCAGATCGGTCAATGCATTGATGTTTGCAGTGGCCACGAGCGTGCCATCCGTTTCCATCACGGAAAGTTCGTTTGGGCCGGCAGCCCGCACGCGGGCAAGCAGCGCCCGGCGATAGGTCTCACCGTCTTCCTGCAGGCGGGACAGCTCCCGGGCAGTGTCGCGCAGTTGATTGCGGACTTCCAGTGTTCTGGTGTCGAGAAATTCCTGCCCCAACTGCAAGGAATCGGCCAGCGCCGTTTCCACCCTCACATCGAACCAGCTGTCGATCGTGCTGGTCAGGAACCAGGCCGAGAAAAAGAATACGATCAGCGCGGGTGGTAACGAAAGTGCCAGAAAATTTCGTACCCAACGCGCCGCCAGTAATGCCCCCGGTATGCCTTTCCTGATGTTTCGAACCAACGCTACGATCCGGTACGCAATGCTCCATAACAGGATTGCCAGGGCGATGGCTGTAATGGTCAGAACCCAGAAGTAGTTGCTATCGAGGTAACCGCCACCCGAACTGGCAGATTCTTTTTGTGCTCCGCTGACCAGAAAAAGTGCAGTGAACAGCGCAACCACCAAGGCAAAGACCGGCAGCGTCCGGAACAGCAAGCGTTTCAACCGGCTCCTTTTTTGTGAGATTTTTTCTTTCATGTGCCCGAATCAACCTGCACTGGCCATGAAGTCCAGTTGGAATCGTGGCGCCATTCACCGGATAGCAGTACCGGAAGCCGCATGGGTGGAGGCAACGTGGTCCTGTCAAGGCGGGTTCTGACCCGCAATTCGTAGCTACCTGCGGGTAGGGCCCCGGTTTTGAACAAGAAGCTCGCTCTGGACAATTCAGCAAGAACGTGGCGAAGGCGCGGAAAAGTCTTTACCGACTGATCCGGCATGGAAAGTTGAAAATGGTTGCTCAACGCCAGGTACCGTATTTCGTAAGCGTTGGTCTCTCCCATGACGCGAGTCTGTTGAAGAGTGTTTCGAAGTGATATCTCTGTCGCCACCGTCAGGGGAACACCATGTTCCAGGGCATTCCTGGCCTCATTGCTCATTGTAAGTCTTTGGTCGAGAGTCAGTCTTAACCAGCCATTTGACCATTGTCTGTCGACATGGATGATCTCGAATTGATTGATTTCATTGGCATTCGAGCAGGCGCCAAGGACCATAGCCATTAGCATGGCGAACCGCCAGGAAAAATCAGGGATTCTTGCGCAGCCTGGCATAAAAAAAACCATCCATTTCCAGTTCGCCGGGTAGTATTTGGCGGCCATAATGACTTTCCTGGCCCCAGTCATTTTCGATGCCGATAATTTCTGCATCGGGATTACATTTCATAAAGCTTTGTATTTGATTAATGTTTTCCGCTTTGAGAACTGAGCAAGTGGCATACAGCAGGATACCCCCGGTATTGAGCAGAGGCCAGAGGCTTTTCATAAGCCTGGCCTGAAGCAGCACGGCCTTTTCCACCTGTTTGCTGCTTCGTAGCCATTTTATTTCCGGGTGACGACGGATTACGCCGGTTGCCGAGCACGGGGCGTCGAGCAAAATGCGGTCGTACTGGATGCCTTCCCACCAGGTTTCCGGCCTGGCCGCGTCGGCGGCAATAAGCTGAACATGTTCATCGTCATCCAAACCCAGGCGTTCCAGATTTGCGCTAACTCGTTCCAGCCTGGCCGGGCTCTGATCCAGTATGGTTAAAGTAACGCCCGGCGCGTTTTCAAGAATGTGGCAGCTTTTCCCTCCGGGCGCCGCACAGGCGTCAAGAACCCGGTGGTGTCCGCGGGCATCAAGTAGTTCTGCGGCCAGCTGTGCGGCAGGGTCCTGCACTGAAATCCCGCCCTGCTTGAATGCAGTAAGAGACGTTATCGTTGACGGTGGAACGAGTTTAATGGCATCTGGAGCCAGCGGATGCCTTTCCACCGAGAAACCGCTGGCCGAAATTTGCTCCAGTGTGCGCAGAGTTTCCTTCCGGCGATTCAGGCGCAGCCACAACGGGCCGGGCTGGTTATTTGCTATCGCTATATCCTGCCATTTGCCGGGCCAATCGATTTTCAGTGCCTGCAGCAGCCATGGCGGATGCGCAAATTGCTCATCCTGCTTATCCAGGCGACTTAGCCACTTATCCTGTTCGCGCTGAAATCTCCTCAGCACGGCATTGATCAGGGAGACAGCCCAGGGCTTGCCGACTTTTCTGGCACATTCGGCGTTTTCATGAATCGCGGCATGCGGCGCGCTGTCGTCTTTCCAAAGCTGAAACAGGCCAAGCAGCACCAGGCGGTGTATATCGCGGTCCTTGTGCCTGAGGGGCCGTTTCAGAAGTTGGTTGGCCAGCCATTCCAGGGCTGTCATCCAGCGCAGGACTCCATAGGCCAGGTGATAGGCAAATGCCCTGTCCCTCGGGTCGGTCCAGTTAATTTCCAACTCGGATTCAGACAGGTTCAGGCCGCCCTGCAGCACTGATTCCAGTAAGTCCAGTGAAGCGAGCCTGGGATTTTTCGCCATCGTTGCGTTCATGACCGGACAGCCAGGGACTGCGGCAATTCCCTCGCGTTAAGGTAATCCGCCACGCTCATCCGATTTTTTCCCGGCCGCTGCAGTTCCAGCAGTCGCAGGATTTTTTGGCCGGTGGCTATATCGATTCCATTTCTTCCGGCCGCCAGCACACGGCCTGGTTCACTGTCATGCGGTTCATTTACGACCCTGGATTTCCAGATTCTCGTACGCTCATCGCCAATCATGCACCAGGCCACCGGCCAGGGATTGAATGCACGGATACGCCGCTCCAGCACTTCCGCCGGTTCCAGCCAGTCAACTTCCGCTTCACTCTTGTTCAGTTTCCGGGCATAGCTCACTCCACTGGCTAACTGGGGTTCAGCCTTGATTCGTCCGGTAGCGGCAAGCGTTTTCAAGCATTCCAGCAATGCAGACGCGCCCAGTTCAGCAAGACGGTCATGCAGGCTGCCGCCAGTTTCATATGCGTCGAGGGGGGTTCTCACGCGGTGAAGGACCGGGCCGGTGTCCAGCCCTTCATCCATTCGCATGATACACACGCCGGATTCCCGGTCACCATTTTCAATGGCGCGCTGGATTGGCGCAGCACCGCGCCACCGGGGCAGCAGGGAAGCATGTATGTTCCAGCATCCGAATCTGGGTATCTGGAGTAAATCAGCGGGCAGGATCAGGCCGTATGCTACTACGATCATCAGGTCTGCCGTTAGCGTTTCGAACAGTTCCCTGACGCTGTCCGATTTCAGTGTCGAGGGTTGATGAACGGGGATGCCGGTCTCGATCGCAACTTGTTTAACCGGACTGGCAAGTATTTGCCGGCCACGGCCGGCGGGCCGGTCCGGTTGGGTCAGGACAGCGACAGGTGTGAATTCCTGGTCAATGAGTTGCCGCAGGGGCGGTACGGCAAATTCAGGCGTCCCGGCAAACAGGATTCGTAATCGTGCCGTGTTTTTGTCGGCGCTCAGAGAAGTGCCCGTGAATTTTTTTGGCCTGCTGTCTTGCGTTGCTTTTCGAGCTTTTTTGTGACCATGCGGCGCTTGAGCGGGGATAGGTAATCGACGAATAATTTACCATTCAGATGATCGATTTCGTGCTGGAGACAGATGGCATGCATACCATCGAGTTCCTCTTCGAACAGATTTCCGTCGCGGTCCTGGGCGGAAACACGTATCCGTTCTGCCCGGCTTACCTCGGCGTATATGCCGGGAACCGAAAGACAACCCTCTTCGCATGTTTCAGTGCCCTCGCTCTCCGTCAATTCCGGATTGATGTAAACGCGGGGTTGATCCTGCTTCTCACTGACATCGAGCACCAGCAACCGTTTGTGAACGTTTACCTGGGTCGCCGCAAGGCCGATTCCCTGAGCGAAATACATGGTTTCGATCATATCGTCGACGAGTTGCCCTAACGCGCTATCAAACGCATTCACGGGTTTTGCCACCGTTCTCAGACGGTTGTCAGGGAATTCAAGAATTTCCAGCTTAGCCATATATTTACACGTGCAAAAAATAATTTAGATGAACTTTCTCTCGGTATTTATTATGATAGCCAATGGTGGACCCCGTCCGCCAGAGGAAAAACTGACCGCATCTGTCAGATGGCTGGATGCCTACTAGAGAGGAAGGAACGTGATCAGAAGACTCATGCACCTCACCGTTGCGGCGATTATGCTGGCTGGAGTTGTTATGGCGCAGGACGTAGCCGTACGCTCCGATCATCCCGACGAGTATGTCGTGGTGAAAGGCGACACGCTGTGGGACATTTCAGGTAGATTCCTGGACAAACCATGGCAGTGGCCTGCAATCTGGCATGCCAATCCGCAAATTGAAAACCCCCACCTGATATACCCCGGTGACCTTATTTCACTGGTTTATATTGACGGTGTTCCCCAACTGAACGTTCGTCGAGGCGGCGCTGACACTGTAAGACTCAGCCCCTCCGTCCGGGTATTGGACCGCGACGACGCGATCAAAGCCG
The DNA here is from genome assembly GCA_937924405.1 of uncultured Lysobacterales bacterium. Taxonomy (GTDB): domain Bacteria; phylum Pseudomonadota; class Gammaproteobacteria; order Xanthomonadales; family SZUA-36; genus JAHEFT01. The sequence goes on along the minus strand of CALDVW010000025.1, from coordinate 3,863 downwards.
TACCATTCGAATCCATGAAACCCTTTATCAAGGATTTGAGAGTGCTCTCACCCAGTGAATTCGAGGGGCTCCCATATGTCGTGGCCAACGAAGAGGAACGGATGAATGCAACTCATACCGACCGCACTTATGTCCGCGGACTGGAAGCGCGGGTCGGTGAAGAGTTTATCGTCGGGCGCTTGACCAATATTTACGATGCCATCGGCAAACCTCCTGAAATACGGCGGGTATTGCCCAAGGAGCATTGGAAGCAAGTGCCCAACATCTGGGACCGGCGCCACGATACATTCAATACCGTTAGCCCGTGGAACCGGCGGCCGAAGAACCCGGTAGGTTACGAATTGCTCGAGGTCAGCAGGGTCCGGGTTGTCCAGGCAGGGGAAATTACCGTCATGGATATTATCCGTGATCGTACAGAAGTCCAGCCCGGGGACTTTATACTTCCCGCTGATACTATGGGCTACGACAACATGTTCTTCCCGCGAGCCATGGATAGCGTGCCTGACGGGCTGAGAGTTCTCGGTACCTCGGGTCAGAGAAGTGGTGTCGGCCTTTACCAGATCGTGTCCATCAATGGTGGAACGAACCAGGGAATCGAAACCGGGCACGTGTTTTCAGCGTTCCGCGAGGGTGACCTTGTTGATGATCGCACCGGCTACCGCTGGGGCAGCTTTTCCAAGGATTCCGAGGTTCGCCTGCCGGCAGTCTTCGACGGTCACGTGATGGTATTTCGCACCTTCGAAGATATCAGCTACGCAATGGTTATGAGCGGTTCGAGGGTAGTTGTTGAATTCGACGCTCTGCGGCATCCCGATTTAGGGGAGTTTTAACCCACGCAGGCAGCCCGGGGATTGCTGCTACGAAGCAAAGAAACTGGCTGATCGCACTTCGCGCTCCCCAATTGGGGGGCGCGCGCCTCGTGCGCCTGATGGAGCAACTGGGAGGATCGGACCAACTGGCTGCAGCCAGCCGTGGCGATTTGAAGCATGCCGGCCTTCATGAAGAGGCCATACACGCCGTTCTGCACCCCGACCTGGCCCAACTGGAGAAAGACCTGAAATGGCTTTCTGAGCCGACTCACGACCTCCTGACCTGGGAAAATGAACAGTTTCCGGCCTTGCTCAGGAATATTCCTTCGCCTCCTGCTGCGCTGTTTGTCGATGGTGACCCGGATATCCTGTGGCATCCCCAGGTCGCCGTCATTGGCAGCCGCAACCCGACTGCCGGGGGCAAGGATAATGCCAGGGATTTCTCAGGTGAATTGACCCGTCGCGGTATGACCGTCACCAGTGGCCTGGCGGCCGGAATTGATTCCATTTCCCATGCGGCTGCGCTGGATACCGGGGGAACTACCGTGGCGGTTATGGGTACCGGCCTCGATCGCATTTATCCTGCGAGCAGCAGAAACCTGGCTGAAAGAATTCGTGCAAAGGGCGTTCTGGTCTCCGAGTTTGCACTCGGTACCGGGGCGAAACGATCCAATTTTCCAGCGCGAAACCGGATTATTTCAGGCCTCAGCCTGGGTGTGCTGGTGATCGAGGCCGGATTGCGCAGCGGTACCCTGATCACGGCACGCTTGGCGGGCAATCAGGGCCGGGACGTTTTCGCCCTGCCGGGCTCCATTCACAACCCGATGGCCAAGGGTTGTCACCGTTTGATTCGGGACGGCGCCCGGTTGATTGAATCGGTTGAAGAAATAATGCAGGAACTGGCGCCAATGGCCGGGCAGTTGGCCGCGGAACTGCAGAAGCAGATCGACTTCGGTGAGGAATCGCCCATGTCTTTGCCGCTTGAGAATAAGCCCGAAGACCCCCAAGTGGAGCAGGACCCTGATTACCAGGTGCTCTGGTCTTGCCTCGGGTTCGATCCGAAGCCAATAGACACGATAATTGAGCAAAGTGGATTGACGGCGAGAGCTGTCTCCGCCATGCTGCTATTGCTAGAGCTGAGAGGAAAGGTTGAGGTGCATAGCGGGGGGGCCTACAGCCGGAAGACAAGAGGTTAATAATGAAAGAAAACGTACTCGACGTCTTGATGTATCTGTTCGAGAATTATTTTTACGATGAGCCGGAGGAGCAGCCCGACCGGGCCTCCATGGAAGAAAATCTTCATGAGGCCGGATTCAGCAACGTTGAAATCGACAAAGCGTTCGATTGGCTCGATGGTCTTGCGGAACAGCGCTACCAGCCGGATTTTAAAATGCGGACGGACCAGCCGATCCGGGTTTTTGTCGAATCGGAAATCAATCGCCTGGATACTGCCTGCCGTGATTTTCTGCTGTATCTTTCAAATTCCGGGATACTCGATGCTCAACGCAGGGAACTGGTTCTGGATCGGCTAATGGCCCTGGAAAGCGATGAAATTGCGCTGGAAGACGTGAAGTGGGTGGTTCTGATGGTGCTGTTCAACCAGCCGGGCCAGGAAGCCAATTACGCATGGATGGAAGACCTGATGTTTGACACGGAGCAAGACTACCGCCATTAATAAATAAGGCGGCACGCCAACCGGGCTGTCCGGCCAAGCTAATCCCTGATGTGAGTGGCGATAGGAATCGCATAGGGTTTTTTTATTTGAATTGGAGAGGATTGGGCCATCAAACTTCTGATTGTTGAGTCACCGGCCAAATCGGCCACCATCAACCAGTACCTGGGAAAGGATTTCGAGGTGCTGGCTTCGTACGGCCATGTCAGGGACCTGTCATCCAGAGATGGGGCAGTCGACCCGGACAATGATTTCAAGATGACCTATGAGCTGAACGAAGACAGCGAAAAACATGTCAGGAAGATCGTCAAGGCGGCAAGCAAAGCGGATGCCGTTTACCTTGCGACGGACCTTGATCGCGAGGGAGAAGCTATTTCCTGGCACATCTATGAAATTCTCAAGGATGAGGGCCTGACCGAAAAAATTCCTTTTTACCGGGTAGAGTTTTCTGAAATCACCGAGAAAGCCATCCATGATGCGGTGGAAAACCCGCGCGAATTATCGATGGACCTGGTCAATGCACAACAGGCGCGCAGGGCCCTGGATCACCTGGTGGGTTTTAACCTATCGCCGCTGTTGTGGAAGAAGATCAAGACCGGCCTTTCCGCGGGCCGCGTGCAGAGCCCGGCGTTGCGGATGATTGTCGAACGTGAGCGCGAGATCGAAGCATTCGATCCCCGGGAGTACTGGACCATTGAGGCGGATATGAGTCACCAGGACAGTGAATTCATGTCACGGCTGGTTCGCCTCGATAACGATCGGCTGAAGCAATTTGATATTAGCAGTGCAGAGCATGCCAACCAGGTACGGAACGGCTTACTAAAAACCGCCGGCGGCATACTGCAGGTCAACCGGATTAAACGCAGTCAGCGCAAAAGACGTCCGGCGCCACCGTTTATCACATCGACCCTGCAGCAGGATGCCGCCCGGAAACTGCGTTTCTCAGCACAGCGAATCATGCGCACGGCTCAGAATCTTTATGAAGCCGGCCACATTACCTATATGCGCACGGATTCTGTGCATCTTTCCAACGATGCATTGTCTGACTTGCGTGGCCAGATCAAGGAAAAATACGGTGCGGAATATTTGCCTGAAAAGCCAAATTTCTTCAAAACCAAGTCCAAAAATGCGCAGGAGGCGCACGAAGCCATCCGGCCAACCTCGGCCGCCCTGATTCCGGCGGATCTGAAGGACAATCTCAGCGAGGACCAATTCCGGCTATACGAGTTGATCTGGCGGCGCGCCATGGCCTGCCAGATGGTGCCTGCGCTGGTTGATACGGTAGCGGTGGAATTCGACTGCGGAGCTGATGCGACATTCCGCGCCAACGGGTCGGTTATCGCCTTCCCCGGTTATCTGCGTGTCTACGAAGTGGCTCAACC